>NZ_JABUXR010000048.1 GCF_014838745.1 Limosilactobacillus urinaemulieris | reverse complement strand
TGTAATAACTGTCCAATCCTTTCTATTCGGTAACATTGTGTTTTCACACTTGTTTAAACCAGTAAAAATTAAAAGTTGGCATTCATCTCTACAAGGTGTCACAAATAAGCACTTGCCCCCCCCACATATTCAATATATAATAAATTGTGTATTAGAAAGAGGGTATAAAATTTGGACGAATTACATAAGCAACAAGTAGCAAAACGACAACGATTTGCTATTAAGAAATTAACGGTTGGAACGGCATCTGTCCTTGTTGGTTTAACCTTCATTATTAGTGGTAATGCCAAGGCAGATGATGCGACAGTTGCTACTCAAAATACATCCACGACTCAAGTGACTGATCCACAAGTTAGTGCCAATTCAAGCAATATTCGGATTAGTGACGAATCAAATACGGTTGGTCATCAAACTTCATCAACATTAGTTCCAAATAAAACAACAACGACAGCGCAACAAATGCCGATAATCAATAAAATAACAGCAAAACAACCACTGCCCAGTAAGTACAACATTACTATGAATTTTCGCGATGTCACCCTACATAAGCCAATTCAAGTGATTAGTAATGGTCATTATGTATTCAAACAACCTTTCAAGCAGACCGCAATTCGACCAGGGGATAGTGTGGATCAAGAATTTACTGTGGCCAGTTATAAATTAATGAATTCAGAAGTTTTGAATAAGTATTTCCATTTTGATAAACAAGGTAATGCCTGCCTTAAGAAAGGTATTACTACGCAAGACATTAACATTAATTTAGATTACGCATC
>NZ_JABUXR010000047.1 GCF_014838745.1 Limosilactobacillus urinaemulieris | reverse complement strand
CGCTTCTTGTTTACAGCAGCAAGACCAAACATTCCCAATAAGGTGGAGGCACCTAAGCCTATTAATGTTAAGCTATTGTTATTACCAGTTTGTGGTAGTTGGTTATCCTCAGCTGTCGTTGATTGAGACGTAATCGTCTTCCCTGTTTGCATGTTAGGAACATTACCTTCTAGTTTGCCAGTAACATCATTTCTATTAGGAGTAGTGTTTGTAGGCGTATTAGTGGCTGGTGTTCCTTGTCCTTGATGATCATTAGTGGTTGGTTGACCGCCATTAGTTGGGATCAAAGCCACTTTAATGATTTGATCAGGGTTACCATCCTTGAAGGTGTAAGATGTTGGAACACTTTCACCAGGAACTAATTGATAACCATCAGGAATGTGAATATTAACTGGAACTGTCTGGCCGGTCTTGCCAGGTACTGTTTGAACGCCAACAACCTTTCCTTGTGGATCAATAAACTTATACTTAACCGTTTGGTCAGTTGGGATATAAGTAATTACGACTGGAGTAAAGTCGCTGGTGCTGGTAACCAAAGCAACTGCTGGTGCATTGCCGCTTGGTGTATAACCAGGAATTTCTGGAGCATCATATTCAGCGAAACTTGATGTTGTCCAATCACTGTAGCCGGTAACTTTACCCGTAACCTCGTCAACGGTGGCAGTCCGGGTGAGGTTAACCGTTTGATCATGGGCTTCCTTCGTTCCATCGGGCTTGATAACCGTAATCTTCCGCATGATTGTCTTATTTAGATCAGTTGGTGTTGTTGTCTCTGGCGTTTTGGGATCAGTTGGATCTGTGTCCTTAGTGTAAACAAAAGTTGTGATGTACTGGTATACAGTATACTGGCCACTCGTCGCTCCAAGAGTACGAACAAGACGA
>NZ_JABUXR010000046.1 GCF_014838745.1 Limosilactobacillus urinaemulieris | reverse complement strand
CAGCAATCGCTGATGTTCCAGTACCAGCTGCCGTTGCCGATAAGGGCTACAAGGCTGCCGGTTGGAATCCAGCTCTGCCAACGACGGTTCAAGCCGCAGGCAACTACACAGCTCAGTTCCAGAAGTTTGACGCTGAGAAGTATACGGCAACCAGCGACAAACTGGTCAAGCCTAACGGCGAACCAACGACGCCAGCCGATGTTATCGCTAAGGTGAAGACGGACTACCCTAAGGAAGCCGCTAAGCAGCCAACCATCTCAGTTGACAACCCCGATAAGTTGCCTGACGGGAAGACGCCGGGCGAGTACAACGTTGGTGTCACAGTAACATACCCAGACGGCTCCCAGGACAAGACAACGGTTAGCGTTACCGTGTTGGACAAGGTCATCGATCAGACCAAGACGCCGAATAACCCAACACCAGCTGGTTACGTTCGGGTTACGTTCCAGGCAGGTGACCATGGTAGTCTCGCCGCGGGTGCCGGGACGGTCTTCGATGTGAAGATTGGGACAGCAATCGCTGATGTTCCAGTACCAGCTGCCGTTGCCGATAAGGGCTACAAGGCTGCCGGTTGGAATCCAGCTCTGCCAACGACGGTTCAAGCCGCAGGCAACTACACAGCTCAGTTCCAAGTGGTTCCTGCAGAAGGACAGCCGGTCACTACCCAGCCGGGTGGACAGCCTAATCCAGCCGACGGCATCAAGAACAAGGATAAGCTGCCAGATGGGACCAAGTATGACTGGAAGAACCCGGTTGATACTTCTACTCCAGGTGACAAGACCGGCGTGATCGTTGTTACTTACCCAGATGGGACTCAGACTGAGGTCACGGTCACGGTTCACGTTGTCGGTGAAGCAGTAACGACGCCAGCTGCTAGTCAGCCAGCACCAGTGCAGACAGCGGTTAAGCCTGCCGGCGCTGCTGAAAATA
>NZ_JABUXR010000045.1 GCF_014838745.1 Limosilactobacillus urinaemulieris | reverse complement strand
TGTTGTTGTCTCTGGCGTTTTGGGATCAGTTGGATCTGTGTCCTTAGTGTAAACAAAAGTTGTGATGTACTGGTATACAGTATACTGGCCACTCGTCGCTCCAAGAGTACGAACAAGACGATAACCTTTAATTTTCTTAGGTTGGACTTGCCATGGACCCTTTGCATACCAGCCTTTTTGCGGATTAACCCCATTATTTTTTTGGTTAGGATTATCTAGGTTGAACGCAAGCGTATCATTATTCCTAAGCACATTTCCTTGCTCATCAATGTACCTCACAGTTACTGGTTTGTTTGGTAGCAAGTAAACATGTATCCCTTTAGCGTACCAATTGAAATAATCAGAATTAAGATATGTCCCTGTACTTCCTATATAGGAGTAACCTTGTTTTTCGCAATGGCTAATCTCCTCACTCATTTTTTCCTCATAATTACCATTGTTTAGGTCAATCCTTTCGCCATAGCTACCAGCAATCGTAAAGAGTTTGTACGGTAGATTTGTTTCTTCTGGAACAAGTAACAATTCAGTCCTATTACTATCAGAATTATTTTTCATAACCTTCTTATACTTGAAAGTTAAATAAACATAGTTAGGATCAGCTAACGAATTTCGAGTTTGACCAGTGATTTTACCCTTTAAAACAGGTTCAGAAACTAATTTATATCCAGGAATATTAATGGCTGCGGCTTCATAGCGTGATGCATCCGGTGCTTTCTTATCACCAGCACGGTGTTGTGGAGATTCAGGGGCCATCCAGAAACTATCTAGAACGATTGATGCTAAAATATGCCCGTTATCTACATCAACATACTCTATTTTGATTGGTGACAATGATGCGTAATCTAAATTAATGTTAATGTCTTGCGTAGTAATACCTTTCTTAAGGCAGGCATTACCTTGTTTATCAAAATGGAAATACTTATTCAAAACTTCTGAATTCATTAATTTATAAC
>NZ_JABUXR010000044.1 GCF_014838745.1 Limosilactobacillus urinaemulieris | reverse complement strand
TAACCTTCTTTACATGATTTTTGTGGTGAATTGATTGTACAACACGAGGACAGCAGTTGTCCTTTTTGTGTACAAAAAAACTGGCATTGATTTTTTATCAATACCAGAAAGTGTATACCCGGAATTTACCATAGTATTTTTGGACATCATGAAATTCTATCATTGACATGGTACTTTACTCTCCCCCTAAATTGACGGTGTCATTAGTAGTCATAAAGACTAAAACAATTAAATTATAGAACTTGTTGGATCGACAGGCAAGAAAGCTCGGACGAATATAAAAATTTAAAAATAATTATCGTTTAATATAAGGGAATTTTATTTTAGGCTTACCAAAATAAATATTTACAAATATTTGATAAGTAGTAACATAGTAGGTGAAACTTACTGCGATCGAGATAATCTATTGATCGTCAGAACCACAGAGAGGGGAATAGTTTAATGTTTGAAATTAAGCCAAAGAAGTTCAAGAAGATCCTTGTCGGTGTCGATGATGCACCTGATGCTCGGGCAGCTTTTTCATATGCAGTTGATAAAGCAAAGCGTGATGGCTCTGAATTAGGAATCGTTTCTATTCTAGAAACTGATAATGTTAATGTTTATCAAATTCTTGATAAGGACTATGTTCATAGTTCTGCTGATGAATTACGGAAACGGGTTAATGAGTACGTTAAGGCTGCTGTTGATTATGGAGTAGATCCAAGTAAAATTACAGGAATTGTTGATCAGGGTGATCGACCAGCAGAACGGATTTGTAACCACGTTATTCCAGCATTTCAGCCAGACTTATTAGTTGTTGGTTCAATTGGTAAATGGGGTAACCGGAAAGCTGTTGGTTCACAGGCTTCTTATATGACTAGACATGCTGGAACCTCAGTATTTGTTATTCGGACTACTGCAGTAGAAAGATATGAATAATTATTTCTGATTAGCAATTATTTAAAGTCTTAACTAATCAAAGATAAAGGGGCTGTGACATAAGTCCTTTAAATTAAGAGAACCGTTCGGAATTTCATTTGAAATTCTGAGCGGTTCTTCCTTTTCTTAAAATTAATACTAAATATGGACAGCCTCCCGGCGAT
>NZ_JABUXR010000043.1 GCF_014838745.1 Limosilactobacillus urinaemulieris | reverse complement strand
TTTTTTATACAAAAAGACAATCAATTCTTAAAAAGAAAAATTTTTGATTGGCAAAACCATAACAGGTTCGTTTGAGTGCTTTAATTTTTCGATTGATTCCTTCTAAGGGGCCATTTGAGAATTCATACTTAGTGCTATTAATAACGGCTTGTCGGTTCTTCTTTAGGGTATAAATTGTCGTATCCATTTCAGTATTGGTAGTTCGATAGTCCTGAAGAACTGCTTTAAGCAGTTCAGTATTACGATCATGAATAGCTTGAGTAATTCCTTGGTAGGTTTGATAAACTGCCTTAAATTCAGTAAATTTACAGGTGATTAGATCGACGGCATTTTGCTTAGTCATATATTCGTTTATTCCTCGGAGATAAACCGGCTTTTCGGGATTAAGTTCAGTCTGCTTAAGGTGGAATAACCGCCATTGAGTTTTCATAATTTTATATTCACGACTATGCTTATTGAGGGTTTTAAGGAGTTTGATCCGACAGTTATCTAAAGCTCGTCCAGCTAATTGAACGATGTGAAAGCGATCAATGATAATTTTGGCATTAGGGAAGAGACGGTAAATGAAACTTTGGTATTGGGCATTGAGATCGATAACAACGGTTTCTACTTGAGCCCGTTCAGCCTGACTATAACGATTTTCAAAGTAGTCGATAATGGAAGGTGAAAGGCGATCGTGAAGTTTAACCACGAGTTGGTGAGATTCACTGTCACAACAGATAAATGACATGATAGACTTAGTAGAACGAAATTCATCAAAGCAGAGGTGTTTAGGAAGAACAGCCATCCGATAATGAGGTTTAATCCGTTCGATAATGGTACGGCGAACACTGCTGGCTGAGCAATGACAAAGGCGAGCAATTAGCTCGCCATTCAAGCCTTCACGAACAAACGCCATGATTTGATTTTTAAGATCTCGGGAAAGAGTATGATTAGGTTTAGTTAATTGAGTAATAGCGCCAAAAGTAGTCTGGCAATTGGAACAATAATAACGTTGCTTGGCTAGAACCATTTCGTATCGAATACCGTTAAGACTTGCCAAGCGAAGATGAGTTTTCCGTAACCCGTTTTTGACCACCGATTTAAATCCACAGTTTTTACAGCGAACAACGGGATAGGATAATGAAGCATGAATCAGCTTCCACTCTTCATTATTTTTAAAAATAGTATCGACTTTGAGGATCTTGATATTCTGATCTTCAATTCCAAGGAGATTTAGGATAGAATTATTTTGGGACATCTGCATAACCTTCTTTACATGATTTTTGTGGTGAATTGATTGTACAACACGAGGACAGCAGTTGTCCTTTTT
>NZ_JABUXR010000042.1 GCF_014838745.1 Limosilactobacillus urinaemulieris | reverse complement strand
TCTGATCTTCAATTCCAAGGAGATTTAGGATAGAATTATTTTGGGACATCTGCATAACCTTCTTTACATGATTTTTGTGGTGAATTGATTGTACAACACGAGGACAGCAGTTGTCCTTTTTATGTACAAAAAAACTGGCATTGATTTTTTATCAATACCAGAAAGTGTATACCCATTTTTTCTGTTCAACATTACTTGACGTAGAACTAAAAAAGTAGGTTGAAGCTAAAAATTTCAAGCCTCAACCTACTTTCAATATTTGCTAACTAACACTAGCCATTCATCTAAAGTATGCCTCCGGTGGGGGTCGAACCCACACTCCCTCAACGGGAACTGGATTTTGAGTCCAGCGCGTCTGCCAATTCCGCCACAGAGGCAAAATATTAGTATTAGTTAACAACTAAAAGGTGGTAATCGGATTTGAACCGATGATAAAGGTTTTGCAGACCTCTGCCTTACCACTTGGCTATACCACCAAATAGTTAACGTTAAAAGTAATAAATCCCTTTTAACAAAGGGCGGTATGTGGGATTCGAACCCACGCGTGCCGGACCCACAAACCGGTGTGTTAACCAAACTTCACCAATACCGCCAAAAAATTCATAAAAGCAGGGATAGTAGGAATCGAACCCACAATGACGGTTTTGGAGACCGTAGTTATACCGTTTAACTATATCCCTATAAAGTGGGGGAGAGTGGATTCGAACCACCGAACCCGAAGGAACGGTTTTACAGACCGTCGCGTTTAACCAGACTTCGCTACTCCCCCATAAATGGCGCGGGACGGAATCGAACCGCCGACACACGGAGCTTCAATCCGTTGCTCTACCAACTGAGCTACCGAGCCATTGCGATAATATGGGTTTTATTAAATTACCAAACACAACTTTCGTTGTGAATGGAGGATACAGGGCTCGAACCTGTGACCTCCTGCTTGTAAGGCAGATGCTCTCCCAACTGAGCTAATCCTCCATAAAGAGTGACCCGTGCGGGATTTGAACCCACGATACCAGCGTGAAAGGCTGGTGTCTTAACCACTTGACTAACGGGTCATAACAACGGAGAGTAAGGGATTCGAACCCTTGATACAGGCTTTAACCCGTATACAGCATTTCCAATGCTGCTCCTTCGGCCAACTCGGACAACTCTCCAAAATCCGAGCCCTGGCAACGAACCAGGTGCCAAAGCTCAATCAAATCGCGTGGCAACGTCCTATCCTCGCAGGGAGCGATCCCCCAACTACTTTTGGCGTGTTGAAGCTTAACTTCTGTGTTCGGCATGGGAACAGGTGTATCCTTCAAGCCATCATCACCACA
>NZ_JABUXR010000041.1 GCF_014838745.1 Limosilactobacillus urinaemulieris | reverse complement strand
GGGGCTGTGACATAAGTCCTTTAAATTAAGAGAACCGTTCGGAATTTCATTTGAAATTCTGAGCGGTTCTTCCTTTTCTTAAAATTAATACTAAATATGGACAGCCTCCCGGCGATCTTTTTCATATTCAGTGCCATTAGGGCAATTCCAATCTGACTTTTGGCTTTCTTGAGACCACGCACCGTGAACCTCTTGAAACCCAAATAAGCTTTCAAATTTCCAAAAACAGTTTCTACATCGTACTTGCGACGAGAATACGTAGTGGACTTTGAAAGCGACTTACGTGCTTTAGCTTTAAAATACTCCCATTGTGGATTAACCATAATATACTTAGTGTTTCCACGTGGCGTTAATGCCTGAGGAATAACTTGGTGATTTTCATCGTACTTTTCGGGTTGATATACCTTAAAGTCGCGATGGAACTTATATTTATCGTTTCGGTAAGCGTATCGTTTAAAATTAAAGCGGACTCCAGCTGGATTGACATAGTAATCATCATCTTCATGGTATTCCCAATTCATAACCTTTCGATCATCAGAGCGCCATTTGCGACTATTCTCTTTAATCATCGTGCTATAAGGAATTAAGGCGGTACAATCAGGCAACTCATCTTCAAGATATTTATAATTACGTTCAGACCCATAACCAGCATCGGCTACAATTTCTCGTCCCAAAACTTCGTTCTGGGCGAGCTGCTTAAGAAATGGAATTAGTGTTCTCGTATCAGTGGGGTTTTGCATTAAGTCATAACCAAGCGTAAATTGCGAACTAGTCATAATTTGAAGATTATATGCCGGCTTAGTTTGTCCATTACGCATCGGATCTTCTTTAACGCGCATAAAAGTAGCTGCGTGATCTGTTTTAGAGTAGCTATTCCGTGAACCAGCGATCTGTATTTGAGTACGATATTCTAAATTTTTTTGGCGACAGTGTTCTAAAGCGCGGCGATATTTTTTGGCGTGGCGTCGTTCTTGTTTGGCTGGATTAGGCGAAACCTTAGCGGTTTCGCTTACCTGTTGATTCAATTCTTCGATACGTTGTTCAAGAAGTGCAATAATAGTATCGAGCTGAACAACGTCAAAGTTATTCTCGTCAACGGCGATTTTAACTTCAGCTTGCTTGATTTCTTGAAGCAGTTTACGGGCTTTTTCAACGTTTAATTCACGATATTTGATCGTACGCTTCTTCCAAACAAAGGAGTACTTATTTGCGTTAGCCAGAATTTTAGTGCCATCAATAAATGAAGCCTCATCAATCATTCCTTGAGCTTTCAAGTAGTCATGAAACGCCTTAAAACTGCTTTGGATCATTTCTTCTAAGTCCTTAGAAATCACAAAGCGAGCAATCG
>NZ_JABUXR010000040.1 GCF_014838745.1 Limosilactobacillus urinaemulieris | reverse complement strand
GTGATGGAAGTTGATTTACAGCAACAACTCTTTAAAAAGTATCACTTATTTGATCACGCTCCATCAATTTATGAGTGTGCAGACTATTTTCACTATCAATTAAATCCCAAGACGGCGACTTATCCTGACTATCCCAAAGCTGTCGCCTATTGTTACTGTCAAATACTAGAAAAATACACCAATTAAAAAAGCTGGCTAATGAAATCAACACTTGATCTCATTAGCCAGTTTCATTATTATTTATCCAAATTTTCTTTGAGGTTCAATCTTAAACGCAGAGCGGCTACTTCTTTCTTCAAGCGCTTTTTCTCTGCTGGGTCGGTCTGATGTTTCAATTCCATCTTTTCTACAAAGTCACTAATCTCTTCCACCGCAGCTGGTGCTAACAAGGTTGCGATAATCTTATCGCGCCTCCTCACAGAAATTGAGACACCGGCTTTTTCGCTATACTTAGCAAGATATTCAAAGTTCCGTAGAAATTCCCCAGTTTTTACATTGTAAGTTAAATGTTGTTGTTTGTGTAACATGACATCTGTCTCCTTTGGAATAATTGTTTTCATCATTATTCTAATGAAAAGATTTTAAAATATATTTTTTGCTGTTAATTTTACTTAAAATTATATATACTATAAGAGAGGTGATTGACATGTTAAATATGAATATCAAGCCCGTGTCTGCCTTACGGGATTATAATAAATTACTCAAAGAAGTTGACGCCGATAACCCTGTTTTCCTCACTAAAAATGGTTATGGAAAATATGCCATTGTTAATATTGAAAACTATGATCGTTTTGTCAATGGCATGAAACTCTTAAAGGACCTTCAACAGGCTTCTAATGAAAAGGGATCATACACTATGGATGAAGTTTTTGGAGATCTTGACTAGTGAAAGAATATCAAATTAGATTTAAGGGAGCAGCTAATCAAGACATTACTTCCTTATATAATTACTTAAAACAGCAATTTGGTAGTCAAATCGCTCATCAAAAAGTTAATGATTTACAAGATTCTATCAGTAAATTGTCTAATCTACCTGGCTTTGGAAGAGACGCATCGGAACTTTCCGAAGTTCTAACGGGTTATCACTACTTACATCTAACAAGAAATACTGTTTTCTATCAGATCCTTAGTAATGAAAGTCGTGTAGAAATTTTAAGAATCTACAGTAATCGTATGGATGTTCTAGAACATTTGCTTAGTGATTTTACAGATTACGATCATAATGAATAATTTAATATACGAAAAAATACCAGTACAGTTCTGCTTTGAGTCTGTACTGGTATTTTAGCCATTTTGTAATAACTGTCCAATCCTTTCTATTCGGTAACATTGTGTTTTCACACTTGTTTAAACCAGTAAAAATTAAAAGTTGGCATTCATCTCTACAAGGTGTCACAAATAAGCACTTGCCCCCC
>NZ_JABUXR010000003.1 GCF_014838745.1 Limosilactobacillus urinaemulieris | reverse complement strand
AAAAGATCGCCGGGAGGCTGTCCATATTTAGTATTAATTTTAAGAAAAGGAAGAACCGCTCAGAATTTCAAATGAAATTCCGAACGGTTCTCTTAATTTAAAGGACTTATGTCACAGCCCCTTTAATAATTTATCGAGCCAACACAGGTACGCTTTGAGAAACCTCAAAATGACCGTACCCATGTGAAAACACTAAATACGATCAAAAGTGTACCAACCTTGCCAACTGTTTTGATGACGTGTTTTCATTGTTTTGGCTCCTTTCATTAAATCTTGATTAGAATACTACACTGATTTTTCCAGATGTCAATTACTTATTTTTAATTTGCCTTTTAATTGTGACGATAAACGAAATTTTCCCATTGGAATAACTAGCTTTAATCTGTCCGCCAAAGCTCTTAACAATACTTTGGGCCATTGATAAGCCAATTCCATAGCCCGACTTCTTCTTACTGACTGTTCGGGCCTTATCTTCACGATAAAATCGTTCAAAGAACCGATTATAATCTACATTCTTACCATCCACAAATGAGTTAGTGACGGAAAGGATAACATTTTTCTTTCGTTTACCCAATTTCAAGTTCAAGAAAACATCTCCGTGCGGATCACAGTATTTATTAGCATTATCAAGTAGAATACTAACTAGCTCATAAAAGTAATGTTCATTCGCCCTTACTGCGAGATCAGAAGTGACAGACTTTTTAAAGTGTTTGCCGTCCTGAAGAATAACGTTCTTGAAATTATCAGCAACCTGATTGGTAATCTGACTCGCATCAATTACAGATAGAGTCATTTGCGGTTGTTCCTGCAGCCGCGCTAACGAAACAAAATAATTAATCAGCTTCGTTAACCGTCCAACCTGCTCCTTTGTACTTTTCGTTAGGTCATTTTCACCATTCAACAATTCTTGCATTTCAGTATTCGCTGAAATAACACTTAATGGCGTCTTTAGTTCGTGACCCGCATTCGTAATAAATTCTTTTTGCCGTTTTTCTGCTTGAATAATTGGTCGAATTGCTGAATTAGAGAACAAAACAAGAACAACCGTATAAAGCAGTAAACTAATTGTTCCGAGAAAGATTCCTAAATACGTAACCTCACGCGCTTTCGTTAGCATTAAACTTTCGTCCAAAAAAACAACATTGATTTTTCCACCATTATTTTTTACTCGATAAGCATAAACCGTTTGCTTATAAAAGATTCGTCCTTGGGTTCGTTGACGTTTCAATACTCGTTGCGTCAACTTTTGAATTTCTCCTGGAGTGACAGATAGAATATGGTCGTCCTGAATGGCCATTCGCTTATTTTGTCGATTAAGCGTGGCACTAAAATAACGGTACTGGTAAAGGCTCTCACGCGTAAAGTGAGGTTGCGAAAATAATTGGGGCTGATTGGGAATCATCCGTGCCGGCATCTCGCCTTCATTATCACTCAAAATCCGTAAAACGGAATTAACTTCTTGATGCGCGCGAAAATAAGTAATTGAACTGATACTTCCCACAATCGTGACAATGACTAGTAACAGCGCACAAAGATACCGACTTCGTAGCCCCAGAAACGCCCAAAAGCATTATAGGAATAGATCCAGGCAGCTCCCGAATTAGAAAAACGACTGGCTAAGTCAGCATAACAAAGAGCAATTAAACTAACCGTTACTGCCGCAAACAGCATTACCAGAACCCCTGCCAAGTTCATATCCTTATAAATTTCTTGTGGCAGTAAAAATGCTCCTGATCCAATGACACCATTAATTCCTAAAAAGTAAATCGACATGAAAGAAAGTTTTCGCGGAGTCTTCTGCTTTGTATTAATCACAATCGCCCCATCTCTTATAAAATTATTAATAGTTATATTATAATTATAATGCCATCGAATTAAGCTAGACAAATAATTAGTGCTGAACTATTAATAATTCTTCAGAGATTAACCAATTTAAATTAACTCGATTATGGTTCTAGTCCCCCACTTGAAGGAACAGCTAAAATAAAATTGAGAATCCGGTTAGCATAACTCTGTGAACCTAAATAATCATCGATAGTTGAATTTAACTCACCTAAGTTGTCAGTAATGATCCCATCAACATGGTTATACATCATCTGCTTCATAACATCGGCATCATTGACCGTCCAGGAATAAACCATATCTTTTTGGTGGTGTGCCTGCTGAATAAACTCGAAGTTCAGCGTGGAGTATTCCATCGAATATCCATCAGCAATACTCTGCGGGTAGGAGAAATTATACGGTTGGATGTATAAGACCTTTAACTTAGGGTTCAATTGTTTTAATCCCGTAACAACACGGTAATCGAGTGAATGGACTAAATCATGATCCTGAATTATTCGGTTTCCATATTGACGATTGAACCGTTTAAGCATCCCCTTAGAATCTGCAGGGGTTGTCTTTACTTCAATCAATAATTTTTGATGCAGTTTTTCCGCTGCGTTAAGATACTGATCAAAACTAGCAATTTTTGCCCGATGCCCGTTTTCACGTGCCGTCAACTTAGTTAGTTGAGCTAACGTTAATTCATGGGGAGTTTTGTTAATTCCCGTTAACTTCTTTAAGTTTTCATCATGGAGTACCACAAATTGATGATCTTTAGTTTCATGAATATCCATCTCAACATACGTTGGGTGTAAACGATGGGTTCTCTTCATTGCGGGAATCGTATTTTGAACACCATTTTCTTCTGCAACTCCACGGTGAGAAATAGTAACTGGTCGCGTTAATCCAGAACCCTTGAGGTAATAATAATTATTAACCACAATAAGCCCTCCGGCAAATATTGCTAGCAAGGTAAGAAATGCCCATCCCCACCAGCTGTTTTTCCTTATTTGCCCCTTATCTGCTGAGAAATCATCAATTAGGGAAATTACTACTTGCAAGGCAATTGTTCCTGTCCAAATTGTCAGTAATTCACTAATTACTTGAACTAGAGTCAGATTAAATATTGCTATTATAAACGCCAATTTCCCGGGAAATAAATCCATTACCGTCTGTAATCCATAGATTAGCAGGTAGAACAGTCCTAAGCTGACTGTGGTCACTATTCCAAGAACAATTAACTGTTTAACGTACTGCCACCATTTTAATTTTTGGGTAAATCGCCAACTTGCAACTAATGCATCGCGAGTTCGGTAACGTTGATAAATCATCAAGGGCAAGGTTAAGATTAACCGAATACCGAGAATCGTAATAATAACGTAGAAAACAATCAATCCAGCCAAAAGCATATTACTTCGTGTCATAAAATCAAAGATAAATTCAGGAATTTGAACCTTTGATAGCAGTGGTGTCCGAAATACCAGATCGACAAACGGCAGGACCAGAACAAAATAAAGAAGCATTAATGGTAAAGATCCAGGACGAATATTCTGCATCACCAACCATGACTCCTTCATTAGACGTTTAAAACTAATTTGATTTGCTAAAATCAGCCGAAGTCCTAATAAAAGGCATGCAAATTGCCAATAGATCACAAGAAGCAAGAGAACTAATTCAACTAATAGTCCAATAACTACCATTGTGTGTTGTGTTACCAATATTCCAATATTTTGGTAAGAGATAAATGGGATTCCGCCCGCTTGCAAAATGTAGGTCGTTGCTAACCGAAAAAGCGGGATAAAGATCAGCTGATTAGCAAGATCCATCCCCACAAATAAGATAATAAAAGATATCCAGTGTTGCCAAAAATTCTTTGAATACTGGCAAAGGTTACGCCAAATTACTTTCAAAACTACTCCCTCTTCAACTATTCAATCAGTGTATTTTATATTCTCACCATTATACAGCACCCATCATTGACGAACCTGTTTAATATTGGCAAGTGCAATGGCCGGATGATGATTAAAAAAGACTTTTCCACGCTTCGGCTTAACTACCGATACTTGATCACGGAACTCTTCATAGTAGCCAATTTCATCATTAAAGTAGTTAATCACAACTGTTTGTTTCGTTCCTGCTAAAGACTGGAGAACACTAAGCAAGTGTGCTTGCACTTTGGCAGGAAGATACTTTTTATGAGAATAAATTAGTGCCTTTTGGTGAATTAAATTATTAAACCCCGTCAAAGCTGCAAAAGGTGAAAATTGACCAGCACGATCTGACTGTGGCATTGGCATATGTCCCTTTGAATGTTGATAAGGGCGCTTCATGATATCGTTATACTGAGAAGTATCACTAAATAATTTCTGCTCAATTATTTCCTTTTCATTCATTATTATGCTTGATGGCCCCCAATCTGATCATTCCGTTCCTTAGTCATCGATCCCTTTTTCAGATCTGCTAAGTGAAGAATAACGTTTTTGTTACCTAGTTTCTGCTGAAGTTTAAGAATTGTCGTTTGGATTTTTTGGTCACGTTGCCGCTTAATCGCCGCTACTTGTTCTTGCTTAATCTCCCTTTGCGGATCCTCAAAAAGATTAACTTGTTTGAAGTGTGGCGTTTTCGCTGCAACATCTTCATCAATCATGTGAGTTACAATTAATGTTATCTTCCTGATTAGTAGGCTAGGATTAGTGCATTTTTTATACAACTCTTTATAGATTTGCCTTAACTCTGAGCTAGCTGCTGTTGGTAGATCAAGCTTTTTATGCGCGTGACTGGGCTTAGCCGTTCTTCGGCCATAGAAATCTTCAACTACCGGCCCCTGATAGTTTGGTGCATACTGAAGGCTCTGCGGATCGTAGTTGATGACAATACCAAAATCAGCACTGACTACATGCCGCTTAACCATACTCAATGCAACCGAGTCGACCATCCCCTGAGCCGCGGCTAACCCTTCATGATACTTATATGGCTTCATCAATACTTGACTGGAATAAATCCCGTGTTCTTCTGAATGGTAGTTTTTAATATCTGCGATAGTTGCCGTTTCATGCCCCCAAGCATGATCGATTAGCAACTCAGCATTCTTCCCAAACTCGCGGTAGAGGATTTCCTCATTGAACGGATCCGATAATTTACCAAGCGAACAACGGGCAATGTCACCCATGGTATGCAAGCCTAATTTTTCCAATCGTTTTGCATAGCCTCGCCCAATTCGCCAAAAATCTGTCAAGGGCTGGTGTGCCCAAAGATAGCGACGATATTGATACTCATTCATTTGGGCAATCCGGACACCATCTTGATCAGCGGGAATTCGTTTAGCAACAATATCCATCGCAACTTTTGCTAAGTAAAGATTTGTACCAATCCCTGCTGTTGCAGTAATTCCAGTCTCTAACTGGATTTGTTGGATAATCTGTTTTGCCAGAGTATGGGGCGACACCTGATGATCGTGAAGGTAATCTGTAACGTCCATCATTACTTCATCAATCGAATAGGTATGAATATTCTCGGGTTTGATAAACCGTAGATATATTCCATAGACTTCCGCGCTTTTTTCCATATAAAAGTGCATCCGTGGCGGAACAATTTGAAAACCAACCCGCAAGTTAGGCGACTTTAACAACTTTCCCCGATAAATTGAACTATGTTTTGAGAGGTGGTGGCACGTTGCTTTCTTTGCCCGCTCCCGGTTTAACCGATCAACAATTTGTTGAACTTCATATAAGCGCGGCCGTCCGGGAACTCCAAATTGCTTTAAAGCTGGTGATACTGCCAAACAAATTGTCTTATTAGTTCGTGACCGATCTGCAACAACCAAGTTAGCATTTAACGGGTTCAAATGATGAGCAATACACTCAACCGATGCATAAAATGATTTCAGGTCAATCGCCATATAGATTCTCTGTTGATCATTCATCAGCTATTTTCCTTTCACTGTTTTTATTTATTATAACATCTCAATCGAACAAACGGTCGATAAAAATACAAAAAAATGATCCCGGCAATTAAGCCTAGGATCATCTAGTCAAACATTAGCTCTTAAAAATCAACATCATCTGGATCTGCACATTGACCACCCAGGTTAGTTAAAAGACTAATTGCTCTCATTTCCTCGTCAGTCAGTGTAAAGTCAAAGATTTCGGTATTTTGAACCATCCGGTTTTCATGGATTGACTTTGGCAGTGGCACGATTCCCTGTTGAATAATCCACCGCAAGCTAACCTGTGCAGGCGTTTTATCGTACTTATCAGCAATTTGCAGAATTGTTGGGTTAGTCATTACGCTTGCTCCTTGTCCGCCAAGCGGGGCCCAAGCTTCTACCAGAATATTATGTGCTTGTAAATACTTTACCTGTTCAGTATGGGGCCAACCAGGATGAACCTCGATTTGGTCAACAGCTGGAGCTACCGTTGCGATCTTCATTAAGTCAACAATATGATGCGGCATAAAATTACTTAAACCGATTGCCTTAATTTTGCCCTCTTTATACAGGTCTTCCATTGCCCGCCAGGTTTCAGCGTTAATTTTACTTGCATCAGTACCGAATTGCTTTTGGTTTGCTGGCCAGTGAATTAAGTACAAGTCAAGATAGTCCATTTGAAGCCGATCCAAAGTTTCTTGAAAGGCTTTCTTTGTCGATTCATAACCCCGATTGTCGTTCCACAACTTGCTGGTTACAAAGAGGTCTTCCCGGTCAATTCCAGAATCCTTAATTCCCTTACCAATAGCTTCTTCATTGCCATATACAGCAGCCGTATCAATGTGACGGTAGCCAACCTTAATTGCATCCGCAACTGCTTTTTCGGCAACGTCAGCGGGAGTTCGGAATGTCCCGTAACCGACACACGGAATTTGGGTCCCGTTATTCAAATTCATCTTTGAGTTAATATCAGTTAATTCAATCATTCTTTTTCACTTCTTTCATACTTACTATTATATAGTCTTTCTCTCATTTAGGGTAATTTTTAAAATGTCTCTTTCTACTTTATTAAAATTCTATTATAATACTATTAAAATAATTCAAGGAGGTTTTCTATGCGACCACGAATTGCAATTCCAGCAGACACTTTAACTGAGGCTACTAATATCATTAATGAGCGTAACGCTGCTTATGCTCCTCGGCCACTAATCGAAGCAATTGTTAAATCAGGAGGCCTCCCAGTAATTTTTCCTAGTGTGGATCCTGAGTTAATTCCCAACTATCTTGATCTTTTCGATGGGATTATTTTTGCGGGTGGCAGTGATGTTGATCCCACTTTTTACGGTGAAGAACCGCATCAAGAATTAGGATCTACATACTTTAAACGCGATCTATTTGAAGTTGCGTTAGTTAAAGCCGCGCTAGAAGCAAATAAGGCATTAATGGGAATTTGTCGCGGAATGCAAGTAATCAATGTTGCTCTCGGCGGAACTGTTTTTCAAGACTTATCAGAAGATCCTCGACAAACCCTAAAGCACTCCCAAAATGCTCCGGGAAACTTTCCTTCTCACCACGTTAACGTGAAACAAGATAGTCGAATCTTCAATCTGGTGGGCTCACGTCCTTACGTTAACTCTCGCCACCACCAAGCACTTAATCAAATTGGGAGCGACCTAAGAGTAACCGCACGTGCTGATGACCAAATTCCCGAAGCTATTGAATCGATCGATAATGATCGGGTTCTGGCTGTTCAATGGCATCCAGAAAATATGTTTAAACACTACGATTATTCACAAGCGCTTTTCGCTGATTTAATTCAACGAGCACAAGAATAAATAAAGAGAAGAGGCAAGAAAAACTTGCCTCTTCTCTTTATTTATCTACTTAACGCTTTTCGTAACTCGTCTGAACTATAAATTTTCCCATCTTCAAATCCCTTAAACGGATTAATCGATTCCTGAGCTGCAACTTGATAACGTTTTGCTCGACGAAGTGCATATTCCGTTAACGAACCATCTTTGACGTAGTTTAGCAGTTTAGCACTTGGTGTTGTCAGTGGATTTTCAACCCGATCTTCTAAATCTTCAAGTACTTCAGCATATTCTGGTCCCAATTGAATTTGATTTGCATACCGTTCAAGACTCTTCACTAGTGCCCGAGCAGTTGCTTGGTACTTGCAGTTTTCCCGTGGATCTTCTTCCGCAACGACTTCATTCATCTTATCAGCGTTTTTTAGAATATCATTAACTTCCTCTTCATTTAACGCTGGGTGCATGATGAAGTAACTAGCAAGCAGCCGGATAAACCGTAACGTCCCCGTACGAATCCCAACTGAACTACTTGGATCAAGATCGAGCATTCGTAATTCAAGGTATTCGATTCCGTTTTTCGGTAAATCCTTAAGATTGCGATTACCCTTAAAACGGACTGAGCCGTGAAACTCATAGTCTGATGTCAGGACGCCATCCTTAACTCCCTTTTCAATTCGCGCAATGTATCGATCAAGATTGGTAAAGTCGCCAGTAAACTTAGTACCGAATCCGTACTTGCTTTGGCGAATGCTCCGAAGCGGGTGTTGAGGTCCTTGACCATTTTCAAAGTAGTTTGCTTCCGCAATTGGACTAGCACCAAACAAGTAAGTGATAAACCAGCGATAGCGAACAAAACCTTGCGCTAATATTGTGTAAAGGTAGTTACGGACTTCCCGCTCATCTTTAAACTTTCCCGGGAAATGTTTTTGAACTAGTGCAATAACGTGTTGATCAATACTTAAGTTGATGTGAGCACCACAGGGAGTTCCCTGTGAGTAGCCATGACGCTTTGCCCATTCCTTTAAATACGCCTCTTTTTCGGGGCCCATCTTAGCAAGCCGCAATTTCCGCTTATCCTTTGGCAACCGTGGTGGCATTGATAAGGGCCAAAGTAATTCTCCAGGAGCTAGTGCAGAACGCAACGAATTATTAATAACGTATAAATAGTGCATTGCATCAAGCGCGTGTTGAGCAGACGGCGTTACCGTTTCAGACATTGTTTCCAAAAAATCATTGGTAATCCATGGATTGGTCTTTTCATCACCAATTGCCGATGGATATGGCTCCTGGCTAATGTTACCATTCTCATCTACCCGTTGCATTTCGATTTCAAGGCCCATTGTAAAGTCCTGAGTCTTTGCAACAGCTTCATTATCAAAGATTAATTGACCAATTTGACTGAACATTGCTGTCCCTCCTCATAACTCTCTCATTATTTTCTAATAATATACATGTTATGTTCCTCTAAGGCAATATTCAATCATAAATACTAAAGATTATTAAGTTCACTACTGAACTAGGCTGCTGTTTAGGTAATAGTACAAATAAAATTTAAGTATTTATTCAATTACTAACGCTTATCTTACTCTGTTCGTAACTCACTAACCAACTCATTAACTTGTTGTTGCTGTTTCGAAGTTTGATAAAACCTCCTTACTAATTGCCTTACCGTTACTTCCTTTTTTCGTCTTATTTGGTTATTTTGACTATCTTTAATCTCAACAGTTTGATCTTCATTAACTGAAAAGTAAATGATTCTCTGCCTCTCACCCGCTGCAATTAGGAAGCTTTCATTTTCTCCAATTCCTTTTGGGACGGTATCCGATGGTTTAACGACACCATAGACTAGTTGATTACTATTAAGCTGTTCTGTTAACCACTTTGGATCCATCGCTAAACCTACTAAAATGCTTAACTGTTGATCGGTTAACCTTAGTCGTGACTTCTGACTGGTCTCCTGCACGGTTTTTGTCTTCTCATTATGACTATCTTTTAGCACAATATTAACAGCTCCTCCTACTCCTATTCCAATTCCAATTACAACCACTGCTAATCCTAGAAATTTAATTATCCTTTGTCGTTTCATCGTTCATTCCTCAATCTAATCAAAAAGGAAACACAACGAAGAATTTCAACGTTGCATTTCCTTTAATTATGCAGTGATATTCGCTTTTAGCAAGAATGGATTTAACTGTTAATACCATCCATCCTCCTCCCAATTATCCAACTGAACTAATATTCTTAATTATTCATTTGATAGAGAGTTAACATTAGTTCATTTGTTTCTTAATTGCTGCCAGCGAAACATCACCAGTTTCAGCAAACTTAACATCGGCATCCTTCAATTCTGAGCCGAAGCCGATGGAAAGTTCACCAGCACGATTAATTGATTCAATTCCTGCTTGAGCATCCTCTAATCCTGCTACTTGGTCAGCAGGAAGGTTCATTAGCTTAGCTGCTTCACTATAAATCTCTGGGTCAGGTTTACCGTGAGTTAACTTAGCAGGATCCACAATTCCTTCAAAGTAATCAGTAATTTGTAAGTACTTTAATACTTTAGGTGCATTCTTAGAAGCTGAGGCCAAAACAATATGGTAGTTGTTTTCCTTTAATTCATCCAAGAAGTCCTTCATTCCTGGAAGAATATCAGCAGGAGTCAATGTTTCAACTAACTTAATGTAGTTGTCATTCTTTTCGGTAGCCAGTGCTTCTTTTTCTTCTTGAGAGTAATCATTCTCGTGACCACCAGCCTTCAGGATCAATTCTAGGGAATCCATCCGGCTAACTCCCTTTAAACTGTCCGCAAGTTCAGGAGTCCATTCTGTGCCAACTTTATCAGCAAGTTGGTGCCATGCTTGGCCGTGAAAACGGGCAGTATCAGCGATTACACCATCAAGGTCAAAAGCAAAACCTTTCAAATCTTCAAACTTCATTATCGAAATTCCTCCAGTAATTACTTCAATTCAAGCTTCTTACCGTCAAGATCAATGGTAATTGGGTCACCTGATACCAAGTCAATCTTAGTACCGTGCTTGTCAACCTTAACCTTCAAGATCCGACCACGGAACATTTGACGGAATTGGTATGAGTTCCACTTCTTAGGAAGGAATGGTGCATAGTGTAATTCGTTACCCCGAACACGCATGCCAGCGAATCCTTGAACAATATCAAGCCATGAACCAGTCATTGAAGTGATGTGTAAACCATCTGAAGTATCGTTGTTGTAGTTATCAAGGTCAAGACGAGCTGAACGTTCATATAATTCAACAGCCTTGTCTTCGTAACCAATATTAGCAGCAATGATTGAGTAAACAGAAGCTGAAAGACTTGATTCGTGAACCGTAAATTGTTCATAGAAGTCGAAGTTGTTCTTCTTTTGTTCCTTAGTAAAGTCATCAATGAAGTCCCAAAGACCTTGGATAACGTCACCTTGCTTTACGTATGGTGAACGTAAGATCCGGTCCCATGACCAGTGTTGGTTAAGTGGTAATTGATCGCTTGGAATTTCAGAAACTGGTGTTAAGTCCTTGTCCATGAAGCCATCATTTTCTGGGAAGATGTCACGTTCCTTATCGTAAGGAAGGTACATGTTATCAACGATTCCCTTCCAACGACGCTTTTCGTCTTCGGAAACGTTAAGCTTCTTAGCAACCTTATCGTCAACTTCGTCCAAGATTTCAAGAGTGTACTTAAGAGTCCACCGGCAAAGAAGGTTAGTGTACCAATCATTGTTAACGTTGTTGTCGTATTCGTCAGGACCAGTTACAGCGTGAAGCATGTACTTATTCTTGTTTTGTGAGTAGTGAACACGATCTGCCCAGAAACGAGAAATTTCTGTTAAGACTTCTGCACCTTCGTTGAGAACGTATGACTTGTCGCCAGTGTACTTAGTGTAAAGGTAAATAGCAAAAGCAATGTCCCCGTTACGGTGGATTTCTTCAAAAGTAATTTCCCATTCGTTGTGACATTCAATCCCGTTGAAGGTAACCATTGGGAATAATGCACCATCGAGATCTTGTTGCTTAGCGTTAACAAAGGCACCATCTAATTGCTTGTAACGGTACATTAACAGGTTCCGTGCAACTTCAGGGTTAGCTACCCCAAGGTAAACTGGAATACAGTAAGCTTCAGTATCCCAGTAAGTAGCACCACCGTACTTTTCACCAGTAAATCCTTTTGGACTGATGTTAAGACGGTAATCATTACCGTAGTAAGTAGAGAAGAGTTGGAAAAGATTGAACCGAATTCCTTGTTGTGCTCCATCGTCACCATCAATTTCAACGTCAGACTTAACCCAACGATCTGCCCATTCTTGAACATGAGGTTCGAGAAGATCGTCAAAGCTTTGGTCATCAAGCTTTTCACTTAATTCATCAAGATGCTTTTCGATTGCTTCTTGAGAATCAAAGTCACGTGAAGTTACAACAACTGTCCGCTTTTCAAAGTTAACTTCCTTACCAGCAGCAACAGTTCCGGCAAAGGTGTTGTAAGCATCCTTTTCGTCAGTTCCGTCGCCAACATGGTCAAGGTCAGTCTTGGAAGTGGTCTTCATTCCAACAGTGAATTGTGGGGTACCGAAGTCATTCTTCTTAGTCATGGAAGTCAATTCGGCATGTTCACCATTAGCAGACTTGTTAAGAACATTCCAGAATTGTTCATCATAGTTAGCATCTTCGTTGTAAACGTCAGCATCGATCATGCTAGTAATTTCTACCTTAGCATCACCAGTACCACGGTTCTTGATGTGAAGACGCTGACCAACTAATTCCTTTTGGGTAGCACTTACGAACCGTTCAAAATTGAAGTACATTTCGGTACCACCAATTTCAACAGTAAATTCACGTTCTAGGACACCACGCTTCATATCAAGATCAAGCTTAAAGTCCTTTGGTGTTTGCTTAGCAAGGTCAAGTTGTTCACCGTTAACCTTAATAATTAGCTTCATGAAGTTAACTGCGTTGATCATCTTACCGAAGTACTTAGGATAACCATTCTTCCACCAACCAACACGGGTCTTGTCTGGGAACCAAACACCACCAAGGTATACACCTTGCATGTGATCAGCTGAGTATCCTTCTTCAAAGAAGCCACGCATACCCAAATTTTCGTTAGCTAAACTAGTCATTGATTCTTGAAGACGCTTATCTTCAGGATCCCACTTATGAGTTGCAACGTGCCATGGAGCAATTTCAAATGTTTGTTTCATAATTCAATTCCTTCCTTCTTTAGACAATAGGGCTGTGGCTAATTCCCGTCACAGTCCTATTCTAGTTTAATTTACTTTATTATTCAGCTTATTCGCCTTATTCAGCGTAGGTTTCCTTAATTGTACCAACTGAAAGAGCACCAAGAGCTAACACAATTCCGCCGAGGATGAACATGTTAACTTGTGAGTGACCAAAGAGTGGGAACAATGCGAAACTAAGCAATGAGGCAACGATTTGTGGTAAACAAATTGAACCGTTGAAAAGTCCAAGGTAGGTACCCATGTGCTTACCAGACAATGCGTTAGTAACAATGGTTAATGGGTAAGTGTTCATTCCGGCCCATGCGATCCCGACAAGGATGTAGGAAATAATTAATGTCCATTGGTCGTGGATAAAGAAGACAGAAACGAAACCAAATGCACCAAGAAGTAAACTACCAGCATAGCCTAGCTTGTGGTACTTGTTAGGAACCTTAGCTAAAACATATGACCAAACAACAGCGGCAATTGATTGAACGGCAGCTAAAACACCGTACCAGTTACCAGCAGCTTGGTAACCTGCTGAAGTAGCGTTAGTAGTATCCCAAACGTTCTTAGCAATCGCACCTGCTGAGTATGTCCAGAGGTATTGGAAAGCAAACCAGCAGAAGAATTGAACAAGGGTTACAGTCCAGAATGCCTTAGGAGCAGTCTTTAGCAAGGTGAACCAGTTTCCACCTTCCTTGTTATCTTCTTCAGTAATTCCGTGGTACTTAGCGTAAGTTGCTGGGTCATATTCATGAACACGGAAAACAGTGAACAAACTAGTAATAACCAGCAAAGCAGCACCAACATAGAAAGCGACCTTAACAGAATCAGGAACAACCCCTTTAGGAGCAATGTTCTTAACCCCGAACCAAGTAAACAGGAATGGGAAGATAGCGGCTAATACGGCACCGGTGTTTGATAAGAAACTTTGAATACCGTATGCATAACTCTTTTGGTCATCGTTAACCATGTCCCCAACCATCATCTTGAATGGTTGCATTGCAACGTTAGATGACAAATCAAGGAAGGCAACGGTAATAGCACCAAACCACAAGGCAGCTAGTGAACCATACCCGAAGCCAAAACTACCTGAGTTCGGCAACAGTAACATAACAATAACAGCAACAATCATCCCTAAAAGAAGGTATGGGAGACGCCGACCACCGAGCTTTGGTGCCCAAGTACGGTCGGAATAGTAACCGACGATTGGTTGAACAACAAGTCCCATTAAAGGTGGCAGGATAAAGAACCATCCCAGGTTGTTAGGATCGGCACCAATGGTTTGGAAAATCCGACTCATTTGTGAACTTTGCAAGGTGAAGGCAGTCTGAACACCCAAGAATCCAAAGTTGATCATCCAAATCGTACTCTTGGAGAGTGTTGGCAAGCCTGCGCCCGCTGGCTTTTCTTGACTCATAATTACACCCCTAATTATCTTAAAATTAATGCTTCTCGTCATGAAAGCGCTTCATGACGTTTCACAATTAATAATATACCAGATTCCTCACTTTTGTGCAACCGTTTGCACAAAATTTTTGGAAGGGTTTTCTTTATTCAAAAACAAAAAGGCTGAAATACCAGTGATTTCAGCCTAATTTTTCTTTAATTTTAACTAATGTGCTCTCGTATTAATTAACTTGAAATGTGACATAACTGTGGTGCTTCATTGGATCGAAAAGCAACTTAACCGCCTCTCTCCCCAACTCACGGGGACGCAAATCAATCCGCCCATCACTATTTGTCAGCATCCCCATTAACCGACTATTGTTAAAGCAAAATACTGGTAACGAGCGCTTTTGCAATTCATGAGAAAAGCGAACAAATAACAGATCATCAGAGAATAATAAACCATCTGTTTCGGGATGGTTATTAAGAAAATCATCCAACGAATCAGCATTCGTACCCAATTGCCAAACAACTGCTTTTAAATGATGAGTTCTCATGCATTCATCATAACCAGCTGCTCGTTCTCGCTCAAACAACCATGGATCAACCGATTCAAGAAAAGCTGGATGAGTTAAATGATGGTTTTTTAACAGTTGTTCTGTTGCTGCTTTCCCGGCAGCAATATTGTCGTTATCAACGAATCGATCCGGATAATGATCCATTGGGTGACCGATAATAACAAAGTTAAGGTTATTCTGCCGTAAATAAGCTGTTATGGGATCATTGCTCATTGCATAAAAAACCAGAAAGTTATGGACCTTAGATTGATCAACCATTGAACGAACCTCTTCAAGCAATTCGTCTTGAGTTGCGGCGATTGCTACTACCATTTCGTAGTGTAGTGGCTGAAGTGCCGTACTAACTCCCCGCATGAGGTCAATATGAAATGGGTTTGCTGGTGCCGTATCTTCCGTAACTGGAAAAATTAACCCCACCATATTCGATTCTCCACGAGTAAGGTTCCGCGCAGTGTAGTTAGGTTGATACCCTAACTCTGCCGCAATCTTCTTAACCCGTTCTCGCGTTTCCTGACTAATTCGCGGATTATCATTCAACGCCCGTGATGTCGTTGAAACGGATACTCCCGCTTTTTTTGCAATGTCCTTAATTGTTACCATTACGGCCGTCCCTCGATTTCAAATGGAATAAACTCACCTAATTCTACCAGGTAGAGTCCCATCTGAACAACCGGTATTGGCTTCATAATATTTAATGCTTGTCGATATAACTCCAGCTGACCACGATAACGACCAGTAATTTTAGCTAATTCAAATTCTCGATACTGAGGATTAATATGATCGGTTTTATAATCGACTAAAGTAATTCCTTTAGGCGTTTCTAAATAGCCGTCAATAATCCCATGAACCAGGATCCGCTCATCATCCCTTGCTTGAACCTCTTTAAATAGTTCATGACCATTCATTATCATCGCAAATGGTTCTTCCCGATGATAGTTTTGCCCATTGGCGATAATCTGTCGTCCTGGATCTGTTTGGAAAAATGCAGCAATTCCTTCCATATTAATAAACGGTGCTACTGCAGAGTTAATTAGGTGTTCCTTAACTAGTTGCCGGACCTCATTACGAACTTGTTCTACTGTGATTTTTTCACTATCTAGTGGCAATTTTTGAAATACCAGGTGGGTGGCGGTCCCAACCTCTGTTGCTGCTGGCGACCGATCATCTTGTTGAATAAACTGTGGTGTCGCAAAATCATTTCTTAAATAAAGTCCACGGTTTTTCACCTTCCGTTGCTGTTCATAATCCCACTGACCCATTTCACGATTATCTGGATCTTCAAATACCCGTTTTACATCCGTAACTGATTGGTAGGCCGTCGTTTTGGCTGCGACTTCATGCGGATAACGAAAAGCAAGTACTCGATTAATTTCCTCTGCTGACAAGGATTTGAGTGATTGCGTATCCACTTCACCTGTTACATTGATTGGACTAGCTAATTCTTTCAGTTGTTGCTCAACATCAGTAGCAGTCAAAGTTTTGGCAACGAAAAATGGTTCTGGCACCATTCCGGTGAACCCTTTTCCCGTATTAAGAGGACTCTCTTCCAAAACAATTCCCTTATCTGTTATGTCATTCCCCGAAATACTTAACTTGGTGGCATTAAACCGATCAGAATACCGCGCCAGGGCTAAACCTATCCAATCCATAAAGGACTTTGCGCTTATCCGCAACTGCGAACCAAGCAATTGCTGGCTACTTTGGAATGCTTTTTGCCAACCATTCCATGCTTCAATTAGTTTTTGGCCCCGCCGTGTTTCATTGAACGATGCCGTAATGACTAGCCGCTGTTCTGCTCGGGTTAGTGCAACGTAGAGGACCCGCAAGTCTTCTGCCCGTTCTCCCTGCTGAATATTATTCAAAATAATTTGTCGCTGGGGCGTATCATAAACTAGCCGTTGTTGATCCATTACCTTAATACCAACTCCAGAATTCGGGTCAACAACTGCATTTTCCCGAACTGCCGCATTATTAAAATGGTGGTTTGTATTAATCAAGAAAACAACCGGAAATTGAAGACCCTTACTCCCATGAATCGTCATTACATTAACGGTATTCGTGTCTAATTGTGTTGGTGCCACCCCAAGATCCTGATCGTGTTCCTGCATTTTTTCAATAAAGCGAGTGAACTGGTAAAGCCCCTTAAAACTACTTTGCTCATAAGTATGCGCCCGTTCATATAGTGCATGAAGATTGGCCTGTCGTTGTTGGCCACCCGGCATTGCACCAACATAGTCTAAGTAACCAGTTTCCTGATAAATATGCCAAATTAAATTAACTAAGGTTTGTTGTTGAGCTACCTGACGAAATTCAGTTAACTGCTCAATAAAAGTAGTTAGTTTTTGCTGAAGACGTGTTAACTGCTCTGAGTTCAATGCTGATGATTGCTGAAGGCGGTGATTTTCAAAGTTACTCTGACACGTCATTAATGCCGTATAAAAGTCTGTTCGACGGTTTTGAAGACGAATGAAAGCTAACTCTTTATTACTAAGGCCAACAATCGGTGAACGAAGAACTGCAACTAATGGAATATCTTGCTTAGGGTTATCAATAATCTTTAGCAATGCCATCATTACCCTAACTTCTGTTGCCTGAAAATAACTTTCAACATCATGAACTGTCAATGGAACTTCCAACTCGTTGAATTGTTCCATTAAAGTATTATTAATGTTCTTTGTTCGCTCAAGGAGAACAATATCCCCATATTGAACTGGTCGCATTTGCTGTGTCTTTTTATCGTAAATTAATTCTTTATTGGTTACCATCTGCTTAATTCGCATGGCAACCATTCGTAGTTCTCCAGCTAGCTTATCGTCTTCTTGGGGAAGATTAGGATTAGCGTTGGCATCATAAAGTAATACCTCAGCAGGAGTAACCTGGTTATCTGGATTCTCATCATAATAAGTTGCGGCATACTTCAAATGAGCGTCCTTATCATAATCAATCTCGCCAACCTGACGATCCATCAATTGTTCAAATAAAACATTTGTAAAGCCAGTCACATTTTGCATTGACCGGAAATTCTCTGCTAGAACAATCGATTCACCGCCTTTTCCTTTACGGTAATTTTCATATTTTGTAAGGAAAAGAGTCGGATCTGCCTCACGAAAACGGTAGATTGACTGCTTCACGTCGCCAACCATAAATAAGTTTTGCTGATCTGGACTGGCTAACTGCATCAGGATCTTTTCTTGAAGCGGGTTCGTATCTTGGTACTCATCAATCATGATTTCTTGATAGTGTTCACGTAATTCATTAACGAGAGTAACCCAATCTGGCTGATCCGCAGGCGGCGTTAAGATTTGATAAGCATAGTGCTCTAAATCACTAAATTCTAAAACATGACGATTCAATTTTGCTTGTTGATAAGCTCGTGAAAATTCAATTGTAACCGCTGATAATTCATTTAGGATTTTAGCCGCATGATTAGCAATTTGGCGGAATTGTTGTTCATCATATTCAAAATAATCTGCCACTAAAGATTTCAGTTGCTCTTTAAGTCCGTTTCGTGTTTTTATTAAGGACTGGTAGGTCTCGTATTCAGGATCCTTCTTCTTTGCTCCGCCACTCATTCGAGCATATTTAACTCCTTGAAATGCGGCGCGGATATCTCCCCATTCGCCTTGTTCCAAACTTGTGATCAAATTACTGATTTGTTCCTGATCGCTTTTGATAATTTCAGCTGGTTTATCATAACCAAGGTCTGCCATTCGGATACTCAATTCGGCATAGTCGTTCATTAACTGTTCCAAATTATCCTTAACAACTGGTTTCAACTGTTCTTGATAAAATTTAGTACTCGTAATTGAACTATTTCCCAGGAAATAATTACCAGCTAGTTCTTGCAACCAGCTCTCTGGTTCTGGCTGAGCATTTGCAGTTTCATATAACTTCAAAACCAGCTCATCTAACCCTTGTGCGTCACGGTCACTAGAAAAATTAGTCACCAGTTCACTAAAGCTTGCTCGCTCGTCATTAGCTTGCTCAAGTGATGATTCATATAGTTTTTCACTAACTTGTTGCCAGATTTCTTCTTGAAGAAGGAGACGCTCAGTGTCATCTGTTAGTAATCGGAACTGAGGATCTAAATGGATTAAGTAATAGTAACGTTTAATTAGTTTTAGGCAAAAGGCGTGAATGGTACTAATATCAGCCGTAGCTAACCGGTTAATTTCATTAACCATTTGACGCTGCTGTTGCTGTTCTTCCGCGTTATGCACTGGTTGACGCACTGCTTCTTGGAGTGCTTCACGAATCTTATCCTGCATACTCTTTGCCGCGGCATCCGTAAAGGTCACCATCAACATTCGATCAACATGAATTCCCTCTCTGATTAATTTAATAGCACGTTCAACTAGGACCGCTGTTTTCCCTGACCCTGCTGAGGCAGAAACAAGAATATTCTTTCCACGATCATCTATCGCCCGTTGTTGACTCGGTGTTGGATTAAATGTTGCCATTACTCTTTAGCTCCTCCTTCTTTCTTCGCATTATCAAAGTCTTCCTTTGCTTTCTGCGGATCAAGCTGACGATAACGTTGCTGATCTAACATATTGTCAAATTGGTAAATATCTTTGAAGTCGCTATAATCTAGTCCCGTTGCTCGTTTACTTCCCTCAATTAACCGATAAGGATTTAGTTTAACTTGTCCCTCAAGAATTTTATCTCCCGCATCAATAATTAATTGTTTGTTCCATTCCTGAAGCCAGTGCAACTGATCAGAGGTAACAAGAAGCGCGTCTTTTTTAGCAGAAATGCCACCCTTTTTAGTAACTTTTAGTGGATACAAGGCCGACTGATTATCTTGAAGTTTCTGATCGAGTGAATCGAGGATCGCTGGCTCATTCAAGAGGATTCCCTTGTATTCATGAGAGCTCAACTGTAATTCTTCTAATTCCTTATGTTGGTTTCGTTTCCAATCAAATTTGGGATTACTTAAGTGCAGGTATAATGCCCCAGCAAGCCGCGCTGTTGGCTCGTCTAGTTCTTGCAGATTGTTTTGTAGACCGTTTAAGTAGGTTAATAGCTGCAAAGAGATACCATAGTACGCTGATGTAAGGTCAAAGGTATGGTTGCTTGATTTATAATCAACAACGGTAAGAAAATCACTTGGCTGTAAGAGATCAGTTAACTGCTCCTTAGGAAGACGATCAATTCTGTCAATTCGGCCACGCAAATAAATCCGGTCCCCAGAAGTTAATTGGTAATCTAGTGCTTTCAAATTAACCTGGTTGGGATTACCGATCCGTCCAAATTGTGCTTCAGTCTTAAAAGGTCGGGCCGCAGTATACTGAGCTTGCCGACACATTGTTTCAAGCATTGTCGTCACAATAGTACGTAACTGGTGATACTGAAACTTCGCTTGGGCTGATGAGTCTGTTAGTCGAACTAAATCAGGCTGATTTTTTTCAGCCACCTGTAGTGCCTCATCAATAAACTTTCTTAGTTCCTGTGAATCAGATACTAACCCCTTTAATTCAACTTGTTGTTGACGGGTATTATTAATAAACGCCTCCATTGCTTTATGAAAGAAGGTCCCGATCCGATCAGCGGACATTTCAAGCCGATCCCGTTTTTGAAGTTGTAAACCGTACTTTAAGAAATATTCATACTGATTAATGTAGAAGTTTTGCAACTGTGAAATTGAGGCATATAAAACCCGTTGTCCACCCTTATTGGGGGTCGCATGGAGATATAATGCTTGGGCTAACGTTGCTCCAATATCATCCACAACGTTATGGTAATTAAATCCTTGACTTACCATTTCGAGGCGCTGTTGAAGCTTCTTTCCTAAAGCATTATCAACAGCATTAGAGCCTAATTGCCACTGTTTGGCTAATAAAATCAAATCCTGTTCAACCTTTTTCCAGGTTGTTGGCATCTGAACTGGAGTACCAATTGATTTTTGATCATCCCGTACTTGACGACCTACGCGCACTAACTGACTTAGGCTAGCTTCTGGACTGCTGATAAACTGTTGAGCATTTTCTCTGCCGACCTTACTAGTTACTAATGGTGAATTAACAATTGGCTGCTGGAGATAAACAGCTAAATCACGCATGTATGGTGAAATTGTTAACTCTTTATCATCATTGGTTGCTTGTGGTGCTGTGAAAATTAACTGTTGCTTTGCGGAAAGCATTCCTAAATAATGCACAAATGGTTCATTATTCAACTCTGTTATCATATCAGCCGGTAAATACTGGAAATCATCATCTAAGTACGGAGCTAAGATCTGCTTATCCTGATCGATCAGTAATCCATCGTTTTCGCGGACTTCTGGCATTACATCATCAGTTGAGCCGATCATAAAGACAACCTTTTTATTTTGGCTTTGCACAATTCCAGTTTCAGAAACAACCACTTGGTCAAGTGTTGCCGGAATTTGGGAATATTGGGCTGCTGAAAATCCAGCTTGGATAATCTCATTAAATTTTTCAAGATAATCGTCAATATTCTCTTTGTCCAAACGATCCTCCCCAAGGATCTCAACGTATTCTTGAAGAATTTGACAAAACTTTTCCCAAACTTGTTGCGGCTGACGTGCCAAATCAAGATCACGAGTGCTCTGGTATTGCTGCCATTGGTATAGTCGTTCAGTAACCCCATTTTGTTGCAAGAAGTTAAAAAGCATCGTTGCTAGCTCTCGACCTGATTCTGCATCCTTTAGCTGATTCAAGAATGGCACAATTGTTTCAGCAACGTAATTATGAACAATCGATAATTGCTGGTTCAATTGCTCTACCCGTGAACCGGTTGCTTTTTTTGGCTGTTCCCCAGCATCTTTAACAATCCATAACTCTGATTTTATCCAGTCCTGTTTTCCGCGAATTGCCTGCTTTAAACACCAATTTTCGGTAGTAAATACTGCTTCTTGAAAAGTCTTAATTGGCATTAAATCACCAGTCGCTAATCGTGGTACCAATAACCAGGTTTTCAGCAGCTGCATAATATCTCCTAATTGATACCCTCGTTGGTCAATACTAAGCAACGTACTTAGTAGGATTACAAGCGGATGCTGATCCATTTTGCGTTCATGATCATCAAAAACCGGCACCTGATTTTGTGCAAAGATCGGTGCAATCATATTCTGATAACCATCGAGGTGACGAGTCAAAACTAAGAAATCTCGATAACGATACTTACCAGTAGCAACCATTTGTCTAATTTTGGCGGCTACTTTTTCTAATTCTTCACGACGATTTGCCATTGTATAAAATTGAATCGTTGAAGGGACTGTCAATTGACTAGTTTCCGTTGTTGAAATTGGGCCTGCCGCATATCGCTTAAAGTAATGATCAACCATTTGAAGATCATCGTTAACTCGCGGTTGTGTTGCAAACCACACATTCGGCTGGAGTTGAATCCGTTGTGAATCCTGCTGAGCTAACTTCCAGAGACGTCGGTAAACCATTGCCGAGGAATAAAACAAATCATTTTCAGCAGGAATTTCACTCGGACTAGGGTGATTCTGATCAGGATAACCTCGGTCGAGAACTAGTGAGACCATGGTAGCTGCCCCGTTTTCTACTAAAGCATCAACGATCCGTTGTTCACTTGCAGTAAATTGCGCAAATCGATCAATGAAGAAGTGCATATGCCGAACTTCTTTATCAGTTTGCAAATACTTAACCAACTGTGAATAAAGTTCATTATTTCCCAGGAAATTTTGCCGAAGTTGGTCCTCATAAGCATGATAAATAATCTCAATATCATGCATCTTAGTTAGCCAGACGCGGTTAGCCCCTGATGATTGATCTTGTTGAATTTGACCCAGTATCATTGAAAAATCGTCTGCTGAAATATTGGCACTTTTGAGCTCTTCTAATTGCTCCGTCAGCTTCTGAATAAAACCAGGTCGTTTAATTTCGCTCGCATAAAGGTGTAATTTTTTTGCATGCTCCTGAGCTACTTGAGACGTCAGCATTGTCATCCCGATCTTAGAGATTCGTGGTGTTTGAAATGTTGGTGTATCACGCAAGAGAAACCATGCCAACCGGCTAAAGGATAGTACCTGAAGCTTTTCTGAGGCGAAGCGTTGATCATTATCAAGACCCATCCGCTTTCGCAAACCTGCCAAAACATTTATTTCCGTTTCAAACTTAATATGGTTAGGAACCAAATAGAAAAACCGGTCTTTAGCTGAGGCCTGCCTCATTTGGTCAGCCAGTTGATCGATCATTACCTGTTCATGATCCATTGCACGAGTGCCTAAAACAAAGCCTAGAGTTCCCATGGTGATCCATCCTTTTTACATAAATTCAAATTTCATTTTACCACAAGAATCGAACAAACGTTTAAGTGAATTATTTAAAAAGGGAGCAGTCCATTAATAGTAACGTTCCACTCCCAACAATAATATTTCTTATAAGTATGCCTGCTTAAAGAAGATGACTGCTTGAGTTAAAGCAAGCAATGCAATTACCCAGCGCATCAACTTAGCAGGTACATAACGTAAAACAATTGGTCCTAAGTAGCCACCAATAAACATTCCCACTGCCATTGGAATCGCGTCCCACCAATAAATTTTTGATGTAAACGAATAGATTATTAAGGCAACAAGGTTAGTAAAACCACAAACCGCATTTTTAATTGCATTTGATACTAGAAAGTCCTCATCAGTCAAGTATGTTAATAATACTAGAATCACAATCCCACTTGCGGCACCAAAGTAACCTGCATACCCTCCAACAACTACCAGAAGAAAGATATACAAAACTTTTAGCCATTGGGGTTTCTGTTTAGTTAAGTCAGGTTGGTGCTTCCCTGAAATTAAAATCATTGCACCCGCAATTAAGATAAAGAACGGCACCACTCGTTCAAAAACCTTCCCTGGAAAAGCAAGTAAAAGGAAGCAGCCAATAATCGAGCCGATTACAGTAAAGAAACCGTAAATCCATACCTGACGCCAATGACCATGAAGTTCCCTTCCAGACGCAAATACCGCACCAAGACTATTCCAAATCAGCGCTGCATCATTTGTCACATTAGCATAAACCGGGGCTACACCAACACTTAAGAGCAGTGGGTACGATGCCAGCGAAGCAAAAGAAGCCGCTGAAGCTAAAATTCCTGCCACAACACCACCAAGTAATAAGTAAATTAACGTTCCAATCGATGGAATTCCTGCCATTTCTCTCTCCCTATCAAGTTAACTAATAAAATCCTACAAAATCGGCGATAGCAGTCGTGAAAATGTCTGTTTAAACCTTAACCACCGCGATTGGCTAGCAAACATCTCTGGAGTTATCACCCTTGAACTACGGATATCATTGACAAAGATCTGCTCGAGCTTATCCGTCATATCGCGATCGTAAATAAAGGAATTAATCTCGAAATTTAACTTAAAACTTCTGAAATCAAGGTTTGCAGAACCAACACTTGCCATTCTGCCATCGATCATGATCGTTTTGGCATGCAAAAAGCCTTTTTCGTAAAAGTAAATAGTAATATCATGGTTTGCCAGCACCCGAGCGTAGTATTGAGTTGCTCGATAAACAAACGAATGATCCGGCTTACATGGAATCATTATCCTGACATCTACTCCCGAATGAGCAGCCACTTGAAGCGCATCAATCACACTATCATCTGGAATTAAATATGGCGTTTGAATCCAAATATGATCTGTCGCAGCGTTAATTAACCGCAAATAACCTAATTTTATGTTTTCCTGTGGTGATTCCGGACCGCTAGAAACGATCTGCAGCGACGTTTCATTCATAAGTTGACTTTTATCTAATTTAATTTCAGGGAAAAACCGCCGAAAGTGCTTAATTCGGCTTTCTTGATGTTTGACTGACGCATTCCAGTCACGAATAAACCGCTGTTGCAGACTATATACACCGCCACCAATGATTCGAAGGTGAGTATCACGCCACGGGCCGAACTTCTTTACCCGCCCGAGATACTGGTCACCAACATTAAAACCACCAACATAACCAATTTTACCGTCGATCACAACAATCTTTCGGTGATCACGATAATTTAGCCGAAAATCAATAAAGTTGCTGTGGGTCATCAAGAATGGTGTTGCATAGCCACCACGTTTGCGAAGGCCGTTATAGAAATCAGCACGAACCCCCATCGAACCCCACGAATCATAAAGTACACGAACTTCAACGCCCTCTGCTGCTTTCTGCTCTAACAGGGTTCGCAATTCATTCCCGATTTGATCATTATAGATTGTATAAAATTCAATATTAATACTCTTTTGGGCTGCCTCGATGTCAGCAAAAAGTTGCTGAAAAAGCTTATCACCATTTATATAAACTTTGACATTATTGTGACGGGTTAAGAAGGCGTTATCTAGACTTTGAAAAAGCATTACTGTCCGTCGATACATTTGAGCAGTTGAATGCTTAGGCTTCGGCATATTTTGAAACTGAACCTTTTGCCGATCAACTGCCTGCTTTAGTTTTAACTGTGTCTGCGATTTAATCCTCTCTAACCGCCGCTGTGGCAGCTTTCGACCAAGAAATGCATAAATGATGAAGCCAACTACCGGTAATAAAAGCAGCACGAGCAACCATGCCCAAGTCGCAGCAATATCCCGCTTTTCTCTAAAGACTGTAAATAGTGCCGCAATTTCGTTAATAACAACGATTGCTAGCAACAGCCATTTAATAACACTCCACGTTAGTATCAATTGCGGCACCCCCTTTTTGTCTCCTTAATTCTAACTCATTAAAATTGGATAACCAACGGCCACTTTGAAGATTTTCTTTTTGTTTTATAATAAAACCAATTTATTAATGAATTGAGGTTAACCTAACTATGTCAACAATTTATCTTCGGCGTGCTAAATTAGCAGATTTAAACACCATTATGGAAATTATTGAAGAGGCTCGTAAAGCACTTAAAAATGCTGGCAATCCACAATGGCAAGATGGTCATCCTGATCGGGCAATGATTAGTCGTGATATTTCCCAGGAAATAAGTTGGGTTCTCATAGTAAATAACCACATTGCTGGAACCGCGGTTCTCCAACTTGCTCCTGAGCCTTCATACCGGAATATTAGCAACGGCCAGTGGAGCCATCCTCATGCTCCATACGCCACAATTCATCGGGTTGCTCTTTCCAGTAGCTATCGCGGTCAGGGCCTTGCTAAATTTCTTTTTAGCAATTTAATTACTGTTGGTCAACTCCAAGGACGTAATAACTTCCGCCTTGATACTCACGAAAAGAACCAACCAATGCAAAGGTTAGCTCACAATTTGGGCTTCGTTCGTTGTGGCAACGTTACAGTTAATGATAAAAACGACCCAAAACGGCTTGCCTTTGAACTAAATCTCGATCATGGTTATAAAGTTACAAGAATTACTAACGACTTTATGAAAGGACTGCTAAAATAGAAAGTGTAAGATATAACTTTACTTATAGGAGGGATTTTATGCAGTACGCAAAAAATGATCTTGGTCATTTAGTTCGCCAACACAATGAACTAGTCAATAAGATCCAAAAGATTCATCCAGAAATTGAACAGCTTAGTAAGCGGATTGGCTTAAAGCCAGATGATGATTTCTGGAAGATGTACTTAAACCAACAGTGGCTGCCTACTAGTACAGCAATCCAAAGTCGCCTCTTTAGGCTTCAAAAAGAATTTTTTGATCTCGGCGAACGGGCTGGATTGATTGAAATTAAGATTAACCAACTAAAAAAGAACGCTGCTTAATTAGCACTTAAAATAATAAAAGAATAAAACGACGGGGCTAGAAAATGAAATTCTTTTCCAACCCCGTCATTTTAATTACAAAGAAAGACTCACTCGCAATCCACGATTAACCCTTTTCATTACCGAAGCATCAAGGTGATCAATCCGATCCATTAGTCGTTGCTTATCAATCGTCCGAACTTGTTCCAGCAAAACAACTGAATTTCGGGGAATCCCGGTTACTTCAGCCGTCAGCGGAACGTGTGTCGGCATTGGCTTCTTTTGCGAGTGCGTGGTGATTGGTGCCACAATAACGGTCGTGCTAAAGTGGTTGCCTATATCATTTTGGACAATTAAAACCGGTCGTTGTCCCCCTTGTTCCGAACCCACTACCGGTGAAAGATCGGCATAAAAAATGTCCCCTCGTTTTACTTCTTTTGCCTTCATTCGGTAAATTTCTCCTTAGGTTTATCATCGTTATAGTTTTATTTTAAAAAGAAAAAAGATAGGAAACAAGTTCCCTATCTTCTTTCCTCACCAAAGCCTAATGACTATTTGTCGTCTTCAGCTTTTTTATCGTTATCTTCGCCTTTGTCAGCTTTTTCTGACTTGTATTGGTCACTGTCATCCTTGGCATCAACGATTACTAACTTACCATCTTTCATTTCAGCAACTAAGTGCTTTGCATCAAGGTGGTCAAGGTAGTAATCAGTTACCTTGTCACGAATTTCACGTTCGATAACCCGACGAAGTGGACGAGCACCCATTGCTTCATCATAACCTTCATCAATAAGGTATTGCTTTGCAGTTGGGGTAACCTTAACGTCCATTCCCTTCTTAGCCAAGGTCTTATTAACGTCAGCTAACATCAAGTCAACAATCTTCTTCAAGTCTTCCTTAGTCAAACTGTGGAATTCAACAATTGCGTTGAACCGGTTCAAGAATTCTGGACGGAAGTAATTAGTTAACTTCTTAATCAAGTCTTCTTCATCGTTGTCGTTACCTAACTTAACTGGAGCATCATTGGAGTATCCAGCGTTTGAGGTTGCGATAATTACCGTGTTCTTGAAGTCGATTGTGTTTCCTTGACCATCAGTTAAGCGACCATCATCAAGGACTTGGAGCAAGAGGGTAATAACTTGCGGGTTAGCCTTTTCAATTTCATCCAACAAGATGATTGAGTAAGGGTGACGACGAACTTTTTCAGTTAAGGTATTGCCATTGTCATCATAACCAACATAACCAGCAGTTGCACCGATTAACTTCGAAACAGCTGTCCGGTCTGAGTATTCTGACATATCCAAACGAATAATGTCATTCTTGCTACCAAACATGTCGAGAGCTAATTGCTTTGCCAATTCAGTCTTACCAACACCAGTAGGACCAACGAAAAGGAAACTACCAATTGGTGAGTCGCCTTCATCAAATCCGGCACGGTTACGACGAATAGCTCTAGCTACTGCTTCAACAGCCTTATCTTGACCAATGACTTTGCCTTCTAGCCGCTTGTCCATGTCCTTCAACCGTTCAACATCGCTAGCACCAATCTTAGAAACTGGAATACCAGTCATTTGTTCTACCGCGTTAGCAACATCTTCAGGGGTTGCAGTAACCTTGTCGTTTTCGGAGCCTTCCTTTAATTGCTTCTCAAGATTAGCAATCTTCTCCTTAGCGGCTTGAGCAGTCTTGTAATCTTCCTTCTTGGCTGCTTCCTTTTGCTTCTTCTTTTCGTTTTCGATGTCCTTTTCAATTTGCTTTGCATCGTGTGCTGGGTGCTTAGCAGCTAAGTGAGCAGCAGTCATATCTACCAAGTCAATTGCCTTGTCAGGTAATGATCGTTGTGGCATGTATTGAACTGAGTAGTCAACTGCAGCTTGAAGTACATCATCTGGTAACTTAACGTTGTGGTGATGTTCGTACAAGTCACGAATTCCCTTTAGAATAGCGATTGTATCAGCCTTGCTTGGAGCGTTAACTGTTACTGGGTTAAACCGCCGTGCCAAAGCTGCATCCTTCATGATTGTGTTTCGGTATTCATCCTGAGTAGTTGCACCAATTACGGTAATTTCACCCCGTGATAATGCAGGCTTCATGATATCAGACATACCCTTAGAGCCATCAGCATCACCAGCAGAACCAGCGCCAATGATTTGGTGAATCTCATCGAAGAAGAGGATAATATTTCCAGCCTTCTTAACTTCATCAATCAACTTTTGCATATTCTCTTCGAAACTACCACGGTATTGAGTACCAGCTTCAAGACTAGAAACATCAATACTAATAATTTCCTTGTCCTTAATGGCTGCTGGAACATCACCAGATACGATTGCTTGAGCAAGTCCTTCTACAACAGCAGTCTTACCAACACCAGCATCACCAACTAATACTGGGTTATTCTTAGTCCGCCGACTTAAAATTTCAGCAGTTTCTTGAATTTCTTTATTCCGTCCAATAACTGGGTCAAGTTCGTGACGACGAGCTTCTTCAGTTAGGTTCCGTCCTAACTTATACAAGATGCTTTCCTTACCTTCATTAGGTTGTGGACCTGGTTGTTGTGGAGCAGCTCCACCAGGTAACTTTCCAGTCTGACGATATTGAGCAAATTCTTCAGGAGTAACTTCTCTACCATTAATGAGGTAGCGGCGGTTATCAGAATTAAGACCATTCATTCCACCCATTAATTGGTTAAAAATGTCGTTCATGTCTCCGTCAAATGGGTTCATTGGATTTTGTGCCATAAGTACATTCCTCCCTTAATTTCCTTTAATCAAATTAATAAAAAATTTATTGTTATGTTTATTATAGGTGCTTTCATATCTCGAAGCTAATATAACGCATTATCTATGTTAAATAGTGTTCCTCTAATTCTTTCAGGACCTCCCACATATGTTTATGCTGTGCCTGAGCTAAAGCATCCAAATCCCTTAAATTCAGTGGCGTTGCGCTCGACTGTGGCTTATTAAAGGATTTATGTAAAGTGGTGTAGCCGTATCCGGAACGTTTTGATACCTGATAAATCGTTAAGTTATGGACTTCCAAGTACTGTTTAATATTAATCCGCATATCTTCACTTCCTTTACACTAATAATTATATCACATTTGTGGTATAACACAAGTGTGGAGTATCAAAAAATTCAAAAAAATATTTAAAAGTTATTGACTTTAATTAAAAATGAATTAGAATATTAGTAATCTCTTAATCAATTGAAGAATGAATAATTTAGTATCCTTGTAATCCCTTTTCTTTTGTGTGCTAACATTCCATTCCCGGATGTTCCCCAAGCGTCTGGGAATTACTACTTTACTCATTCCAATTCAGTAAAAGGATCATGCTACTTTGTCATGATCCTTTTATTTTTTATGAGAATTTGCTAAGGAACAGCCATTAATTTGGCTAGGCATTTTTATTGCGTACCATCACCGATTCAGGCATACTTGAAACAGTTGGACAAAAGTTTAGATTGCTACCAAATAAAGGGAGGATAAGCAAATGAGTACATTTAAAGTAAAAGCCACAAAAACTACTACTGGAATGCAGGTATCTGCTGGAACACGAGGATTTGAAATTACCTTTGATGAACCAAATAGTACTAATACAGGAATGAATCCTGTAGAAATTCTCTTAACTTCTTTTGGTGCTTGTACTGCAATTACAGCCCAAGCCTTAGCGGACAAGCGGAATTTCGACTTACAAGCTTTCTGGATCGACATTGACGGTGATCTCGACCGCGAAGATGTCGCTCCTGGAGAAAGTCGACGGAAATTTACTGAAATCCGCTTTACACCTCATCTTCGTTCGGACGAATCTGACGAAGATATTAAGCAGTTTCTTGCCGATGTCGAAAAGAAATGTCCAGTAAGGAACACCCTTGAATTTGGTACGAAATTTGTTGCCAATAATTTTGTACGGGAATAAGGTGCTAGGATAATGCCATACATTAAAAAGATCCGGAGCATGGTTGGTCATGAGCCCTTAATCATGACCAGTGCTTCAGGAGCATTACTTAACCACGATCAGCAAGTTCTTCTTCAAGCACGTGCTGATACTGGCGATTGGGGATTCCCCGGTGGTTATATGGAATACGGTGAGTCGTTTAGTGACACTGTGAAACGAGAATTCAAAGAAGATGCTGGTTTTGAAATTACTCCCGTGAAGTTGTTAAAACTTCAGGATCAAGATTTTTATACCTATCCAAACGGTGATCAAGTTCAACCAGTTAATGCCTTCTACCTCGTTAAATTGGCTACTCAAAAGCACTTTAATACTAAGCCCGACGAAACTGTTAAAGTTCAGTATTTTGATCTTACAAAAGAACCACCCAAGTTCTTCAATGATCAACATGCTGAAATGTGGCAGCTGATTAAAAATTATGTCGAACAATTATAGAAATTACTAGATAAGTCATCCTCGTACTCTGTTTAATCCAGAATGCGAGGATGATTTATTTTTCTTCATTTTGCTCCCCATCCCATTAACTTACCCTCAGCGTTAATTATGCTAGAATAGTCTTATTATGTAGTAAGAGCAATAAGGAGAGAAATTATGATTTGGACCTGGGACATTATCCGGCGCATCATTGAAGTACTATGGCTAATTAACATTGGATTTGCTATCTGGACCGTTTTTCGGAGTAGGCGAGATATTGCTGCTACTTGGGCATGGTTGCTCGTCCTATCTGTATTTCCCATAGTTGGCTTTATTCTCTACATGTTCGTTGGTCGTCAACTATCACATGATGATATTTTTACAATTCAAGAAGAACAAGCTAAATATCAAAACTCTTTCCTCAAGAAACAACATCAACTACTAGAAAAACACGAGTTATTACCGCAAAGCAATCAAAAACCCCGGGCACGAATGCTTGCCAATTTAAACCTTAATAATGACGAGGCGCTCTTAACCTTTGATAATCGTGTTGAAGTCTTTACTGACGGTCATGCTAAGTTCGAACAACTAATTGACGATATCAACCACGCCAAAAAATAGTTGATGTTGAGTACTATACTTTTTATGCTGATCACCTTGGCAAACGAATACTTGACGCATTAATTCGTGCTGCTAAACGAGGGGTCAAGGTTCGTGTCCTCTATGATGCTAGTGGCTCTCGTGGAACCAAGCCATCGTTTTTTGAACCACTAGAAGCTCTCGGCGGTGAAGCTCAAGCATTTATTTCAAGTTCATCTAAGTGGTATACTTCTCCACGACTTAACTATCACCTCCACCGAAAATTAGTGATTATTGATCACAGGATCGGCTACATTGGTGGTTTTAATATTGGTGATCAGTATCTTGGCGATAGTCCTAAATTTGGTTACTGGCGTGATACTCACCTAAGAGTGGTTGGTCAAGCTTCAGTCATGATGGAGATTCGTTTTGCAATGGATTGGAACACTACCTGCCGCAAAACCCATAAGCCAAAGTTTTCTATTGATGATGAACTCAAGAACTTTACTATTAAGCATCCCCAATCAGTCGATCCAAATGAAGTCCCGATGCAAATCGTCTCCTCTGGTCCAGTTAACCAAAATTACGCAATTCGGCGAGGGTACGAGGGAATTATCGCCACTGCACGAAAATATGTTTATATCCAATCTCCTTACTTAATCCCAGAAGATTCAATTCTTGAAGCATTAATCATTGCTGCCAAAAGTGGTGTCGATGTTCGAATTATGGTCCCATGCATGCCTGACCATCCCTTTGTCTACCGAATGACCGAGTACTATGCTAAGTATCTTGTTCAAAACGGTGTTAAGGTTTACCGCTATGATAACGGCTTTATCCACGCTAAGACAATGGTTAGTGGTTCCAACATTGCATCTGTCGGTTCAGCTAACCAGGACTACCGAAGCTATAAGCTTAATTTTGAAGTAAATGCTTTTACCTATAATTCACAGCTCTCCAGTGAACTTAAAAAGATTTTTGAAGATGACCTGCTTAACTGTACACCGATGACAGAAGAGTACTTTGCAAAACAATCACGGTGGCTAAAGTTTAAGCAACAATTCTCTCACCTTCTAGCTCCAATTTTCTAATTTACGGGAGGAATTAAAATGAACACGGAAAATGCCAAGCGCATTAAAGATGTTCTGATTGCAATTCTAATAATCGTTGGTGTACTAGCAATTCTTCCAGCAGTTTCTATTGCAATCATAACTATCCTTTCTTTCCTCATTACCGGCTTTTCGTTCGCTAACATTGCGCTTGTTGAAATGATGGGGTACTGGTCAAGCAATATCTGGACAAGTTTCTTCTATTTTGGGTTATTAGTTATAGAGCTTGGCCTTCTGATTATTATTATTCCTATTCTTGTCTGGGTCATTAAATGGCTAATCAAAGCAATAAAATGGGTAATCAGTGCTATTAAAAAGCGATTGGGAGGCAGTAATAAACAATGAAACGCGCATTTAAGTGGGGAAGCATTATTATTGTTTGCGGATTAATCATTTCTGGAATCGCTTATTTAGGTCATAAACAACCATTCGATCCAATGACCCCAATTGAAGAATCAACAGCTAATCATGATGTTCTTACCCGAAAGTCATTTAATAAAATTAAGGTTACTGCTAGTTCAGCTGACGTAATTATTAAGCAGGGAAACCACTTTACCGTTTCCTATTACGGAAATAAAAGTCATGCAGTTCATGCTCAAGTTAAAGATGGTGTCCTAAAAATCTCCCAGACACCAGTTACCCATTCGAAATTGGCTAAATTTCAGTTACTTAACAATACTGATGAAGACCGTTGCATTGTTACTATTCCCCAAAAGGCAGATCTTACTAACATAGAGGGGCACGTCAATAATGAGCTCCTGCTTAATCGAATTCTTGCCAAAAAAATTAATTTAGAGAGTAATGGTGGCAATATTAACGTTCTTAATTGCGAGTTTGATCAGGGGGAAATTACCACTACCAGCGGGGATATTTCTATTCGGAACTCGGCACTTATCAACACAAAGCTTGCTTCAACTAGTGGCGACATTAACTTAAATAAGGTTTCATTAACCAAGGGAACCTCTTCGCTAACATCTGGTGACTTTAATGGTCGACGATTAACTGTTATCGGTCATTATTCGGTTACTAACCAAAGTGGGGATAATTCGATTACTAAATCGACCATTGACGGTGCGAAACTTACTACCAAGAGTGGTAACAATAAGTTAAAGCGGAAACATCGTAGCGGTGGTTCACTCGAACAACATACCACTGAACCAAACGTCATTTATCTCAAAAATGTCAGTGGTAATAACATTATTAAATAACTTCCATATGAAACAGATAGTAAAATGGCTTCAAAATTCGGTCTTACCGAACTCTGAAGCCATTTTTAGGAGTTGTTTAAGTTTTTAGTTGTGTTATCTTACCTAATTATTAGTAGATACCATCATAAGCCTTTTGGTAAAGGTCAATTATTTCTTGCTTAGTACCTTTCCGTGGGTTGGAGAATGCATTACCATCCTTCAATGCGTTTTCAGCCATCAATGGGAAGTCTTCTGGCTTAGCACCAATTTCCTTAATTGATGCTGGAATACCAACAGCCTTGCACATTTCTTTCATTCCGTCAATTGACTTTTGAGCAGCTTGCATGGTAGTTAAACCAGTTGTATCGTAACCCATAATTTCAGCTAATTCTGCAAACCGTTCTGGGCAAGCAATAATGTTGTACTCTTCAACGGTAGTAAGCAATAATGCACAGCAAACACCATGTGGAGCATCATATTGACCACCAAGTTGGTGAGCCATTGCGTGAACATAACCTAAGTTAGCGTTGTTAAATGCCATTCCGGCAAGCATTTCTGCTTCAACCATCTTTGTCCGTGCTTCAATGTTATGACCATTAGCAACTGCTTCAGGCAATGCAGTTTGGATTAATTGAATTGCTTCCTTACATTGACTGTCAGTAATTGGGTTGTGATCAACTGAAACGTATGGTTCGATTGCTTGGACAAAGGCATCACAACCAGTAGCAGCGGTAACTGATTGAGGAACATCCAGCATCAGCATTGGATCATTAAATGATACCAATGGAATGTTACGCCATGAAACAACAACGAACTTCAAGTGATCCTTTTCATTAGTAATAACCGCGTGACGGGTTAATTCTGAACCAGTTCCGGCAGTAGTATTAACAGCCATTAGTGGTGGTAGTGGGTTCTTTAAGGTTTCAATTCCGGCTAGCTTAGTGATATCGTCACCGTTAGTCAAAATAATTCCGATTCCCTTACCACAGTCGTGAGCTGATCCACCACCAACAGTGATGATTGAGTCACAACCTTCATCTTCGTACATCTTCTTACCAGCCTTGATGTTCCGAATCTTTGGGTTAGGTTCTACACCAGTGAAGACAGCGTAGTCAACACCAGCTTTTTCTAATGATGCTAGAGTTTGTTTAACTGGTCCATTATCGATCGCAGCCAAGTTATCTTGGGTAACAACCAGTACCTTGTGCATCCCCAGCATCTTAGCACGATCACCAATCTTTTCAATTACACCTGGGCCAAAGAAATTAACACTAGGCATCAGAAAGTCAAATTGTCTATTCATTGCAATAGCCTCCTTAGATTGCTTGTATGCACTTACATTATGAATCATTGTGAAGATCATTGCAAATTAGAATTGCCTAATAACAATGAGAATATAGACATATCACCTCATTTGTTTTATTACAAGAATTTTGGGCTTATTTATTCCGTCTTTTTTGTTAAATCCTTTTCAAATTCTGCCCGTAATAATTGAGCAACCGGATCATAAGTATGGAGAATTCGATCAATCTCCGCAACTGAATCGGATGGGCTAATCTTTAATTGCGGGTTAATTGCCAATTGTTTCATGTGAAACCCGGTAATCACTAGTCGCATTGCTATCTGTGCTTGAGCTCCACCGTGAGCGCCAAACGTTACTAAACTGACTGGCTTATTCTTCCACTCGTTTGCCAAGTGGTCAAGTGCATTCTTGAGTACTGCCGGGTAGCCCCAATTATATTGCGGAAAGACAAAGATCAAGCCATCATAACTCGATATCAAGTTACTCCATTCACGTGTATAGCTATGTTCATACTGACCAAGTGCCGGGATTTTACTTTCATCTAAAAATGGTAAGTCGATTGCTCTTAAGTCAATTTCATTAAATTCCAGCTTTGTGCTTACCGCTAATTGTTTCTGTAACCAATCAGCAACTTGCTTGCTCCGCCGACCAGGACGTGTACTACCAACAACTATTCCAACCTTTTTCATTGAAATCACTCCCATCAATTGTCTTCGCCTTCATCATAACTATATTTAGCCTTTAAAACAAAAGAATGGGGCTAGAAAGTTAATTCCTAGCCCTATTCTTTTACTATTCAGTCTTTCCCTTCTTTTTCACTAAGCCAAATGCTAGTAATTGGAGAAGGAGGGTTACCAAGACGAGCATTGTTCCAGTAATTAGTCCGGAACTCTACTTTTCGCCAGTTTGTGGTAACTGCTGGTTATTCTGACTTGTCTTTTTAGCATTATTCTCAACTTCTTTTACGTCAGCTTGTTCAACTATTGTTGCGGAAGTTAACTGAACAGTTGCTGTCGCTGCTGCTTTTGCCGCATTAGTAGTTGCAGAAGCTGAATTTTTGTTCCCTTGCTGACCGGAGTTGCCTGGACCAGTTAGCTCGTCGGATCCTGCTGGCTTGTCTGAGTCTACTGGTCCATCTGAAGTGCCTGGCTGCTCAGGACTAACCGGTTTATCTGGATCCATCGGCTTATCAGGAGTAATTGGTTTGTCCGGTTCTACTGGTGTGTTCGGTTCTGTTGGCTTTTCATTTTGCTTGTAACTAATTTCTACCAACACATTCTCAGTATTAACATCCGGTGTTACGGCTTCCACCTTTTCCTGACTTGGTGTGTAACCATCAATCTTTTCTGGGATAAATTCAGCCCATGTTCCATTCCCATCAACAACTTGCCATTCAGTTTCACTAATAATTTCACCGTTTACTGGGTGCTTAGTAGTATGTTTAACAAATGTTACGGTAATCGTCTTTACGGTTCCATCCGGCATTGTAACCTTAATCACCCGGTTAACCGTTTTAGTATCAGCATCAACTTGGTGGGCAAGGTAGTTAACGTGGTGGATCTGATCCTCTGTTTCCCCATTAACTTCCATCAGCGCAATCTTTTCAATGTCTGGAACATGTCCCTCAACCGTTGGCACAACAAATTCCGCAAAGTGAGCCCTTGTCCAATCGCCGTACTCGTTTTCACCCGTTTGTAAATTTGTTCTTACTTCGCGAGTTACCGTTACTGAGTGTTTAATTGGTTCAACCGTCCCGTTCGGGTGATGGAGGTAGATTACCCGATTAATTACCTTTTCTTCAGTTGTAATTGAGTACGCTGCCTCATAACGAACTTCAACTTCAAAGTCCTTAGTTTCAGGATTAACTACTACATTCGGAATATATTCTACACCTGGTTTGTAACCATCAATCTCTTCCGGTGAATAGCTACTAAGCATCTTTCCTGGTTGATCCCATTCGCCATAAACGACTTCCCCATTCGCCTTCGTAGTCACTTGCCGAGTAAACGTTACTGTTTGGCGAATATATTTAATACTACCATCTGGTAAGATTAGTTTGATTGTCCGTGTGACATCACGAGTCCCCGTTGTTACTTCATTTTGAGGGTACCTAATTTCTTCAACCCAACTATTAGTTCCTGGCTTAACCGTAACTTGACTGAGCTCTGTCCGGTCTGGCATTACCCCGTCAACTTCTCCTGCCTGGTAACTATCAAATGAATCTTTATCCGTGGTCCACTCTATGTTGTCTCATTTGTCCACGGGTTAGTAATAATATCACGATTAAACACTACCGTCTGCACAATTTCTCTTGTTGTTCCATCTGGTAAGTACAGGATAATTGTCCGAGTGACCGTGTTTGTTTCTGTCCTGACTTCATTTTTCTTCATCATGACATCGATCGTTACCGTATTAGAATCACTATTCACTGTTGTCCCCTTAACCACTGATTGGTTAGCTGAAAAACCATCTTTAGGAACAACCATGTAGTCCTGGAACGTTAGACTTGGTTGCCAGTCTTGAACAACATATTGGTTGGTGTACTTGTCATACCTTACAACCCTGGTAAACGTCACTACTTGGTGGTTGAGGATTTCCTTATTAGTCCCATAGTGACCATAGATAATCTGCTCAACATCTTTACTTTCTGTCTTTTCTTCAATAATGTGCCTTACGTAGACTGAGATACTTTGTAAAGGTTCACCAGTCACTTCAAATTCTTGAGGTTGATTTCCCACGATTTCTAATCCTGCAGGCAGGTAATTAAGAATTTCATCCATCATGATTTTATCGCCCGGATTTTTTCCAGGGATATAAACATAGTCAGGAAGGACATTATTATAGTCATCTTGATCATGGAACTTAATTTCTACCCCATTCTGTTGTGAGATATCTGAAGCAGGGTCGCTAGTTGAGCCTACCGTTCCCCCCCCCATAATTTCTGGAGTAGCGCTGGTTACTGGTTGTGTACTAGGTGGCGTCTGATCTTGTACTGCACTTGCTGAGTTTGCCACCACTTGCGAAGTAACTTCACCCGAAACTGGTGTCGCTTCTGCTGTACTACTACTCGCTACCTCATCATTGTCCGATTGCCTCGCACTTTCATTCCCGGTAATTTCTACTGGTTGGGGCGTTGCTAGCTCCGTTTGAACCGCTTGTTCTCCTTGATTAACTGTTTCATCGGCCGAAGCACTACTCGCACCAAGGAAAGTTAATCCTAAAAGTACGGATGCTACACCAATGCTTAATTTTCGAAGACCAAACCGCTGTTTTTGCGGTTGACCTTTGCGAATCATCATTTGTATATTTTTCTTTGATAACATGTGTTAATCCTCCTATGAGTTAGTAATAAAAAGTAGCATTATTACAAAGTTACTTCCTATCTATCCGCACTATTTCATAGGGGGTTAAACCTATATTTATCCGCTTTTAGATACATTATTGTAATATCCTTGTAATCTCTATGTAACATATTACTATAGCGTCATCACAAGGGAAATATTATTAAGTTGGATCATAATATTTCTTAAGGATTTGATCAAAGAAAGTTCACAAACGAAAAATTGATTGTTTGTGAACTTTTTTATTATTTATGATAAGGTAGCCCATTAATAATGGTAAATGCCCGGTAAACTTGTTCAGTTAATACCAGCCGCATTAACTGGTGAGGCAGGGTAAAGCGACCAAATGAAATTTGAGTATTTGCACGTTTTAAGACTTCCGGACTAAGACCTAAAGAACCACCAATCACAAAGGTAATATCACTATGACCATACGTGGTTAATTGGTTAATCTCCTTGGCAAATTCTTCTGAAGTCCGTTCCTTTCCCTTTATTGCTAAGGCATAAACATATTCTTTATCCTTAATTTTCTCCAGAATTCGTTCGCCTTCCTTCGCCATTACTTCAGCCATTTCTGCTTGACTCAGTGACTCTGGTGCCTTTTCATCCGGAACTTCGACAATTTGGAATTTACAAAAACGCCCAAGTCGCTTTGAGTATTCCGCAATTCCTGCTTTAAAATACTTTTCTTTTAATTTGCCAACACCAATAATTTTAATATTCAACTTATCCACCACTTTCAACATTTTATCCACAGAGTTATCCACAGGCAATTGATTATAGTTTCCTTTTTTCCGAATGTTCGGTAGAAAAATTAGTATGAATGCGCTTACCGATTTTTTACTTATCCACAGTTATCAACAAAAACAACCGTTCGTTAGTAACGCTCAAACTATCTGATATGACAACGATCTAATCTTGCTGATTCTTAGTTAATCCACTTATCCACAACACAATCTCTAGCTTGTGGATAAGTTTTACACACCTGTTAATGACTGTTATCAAAGCACTTTTACAATAGTAAAATAATTTCACGGATTTTTTCACTAACTTTTCCACAAGCTAATTCACAGCCAATTTTGGTTAAAAAATAACACGGATAGTGGTTCCTAAATCACGATCCGTGGTTAGCTGAATGTTTAACTAGCTGAATAGTTCTATCATTCGTTATTTCTTTAGGTTAAGCATACTTGTGAGCAATCTTTCCACAAACTGCTGCTACAATTGCTGAAAGCAGATCATCAATAAAAGTATTAACATGCAAATCCGATGTATCGAACTTCTTCATGATTCCAGACTTAACCCGGTCAAAATAGCCAAAGTTTGTTGTTCCAATTGTTCCATAAATCGTTGCAATTTGAAGAGCGATTGTTTCGTCTACTCCAAATACTCCAGCATCATTTTTAATAATTGAAGCAAGTGGCTCATCGACTTGTCCTTCTTCTGTTAACCGATCTAATTCCAACATTACCATTGCGTTATTCATTAGTTCTCGCTTATGCATAACGTCAACAACAGCATCTTCACACTCTTTCAGTGTAACTTCAGGTTCATACTGACGCTGAGTTTCATAAACAATCTTTGCCAAATCTGATTGGGTTACCCCACGTTTTGCAAGCCGGTCTACTACAAAATCATAGGCCTTAGTATCAGGATACTTAAATTTAGGATTATTCATCGTCATTTCTCCCCACTTTTATTAATGGTTTTATTATAATGCAAATAACATTAGGGACAACCTACTTCAATTTTCAATAAAAAAGCAGGATGAAAACGAACCGTCTTTTCTCCTGCTTCATACTTAATTTATTTTGCCAGCTTCAATGTCGCTGTATGAGACTGACCATCACGGTAATAAGTTACCTTAGTCGTATCGCCAACTTTATACTTATATAGTGCTGACTTCAGCGAACTAGTATTAGTGATCTTAGTATCGCCAAGTTTGGTAATAACATCATACTGTTCAAGGCCCGCTGTTTGCGCATTTGAGCCACTCTGAACATCCATGATAACAACACCCTTAGTAATATTTGATGGTAATTTAAGAACCGACTGCTGTTGATCAGTTGTTACCCGACTTAAGTCAATCATACTAATCCCCAGTGACGGCCGAGAAATCTTACCGTCCTTAATTAACTGGTTAATAATCTTAACTACTTCGTTACTTGGAATAGCAAAGCCCATCCCCTCAACGGAAGAACCATCACTACTCCCGGCTAACTTCATTGAGTTAATTCCGATTACTTGACCAGCCATGTTAATTAACGGACCACCAGAATTACCTGAATTAATTGCTGCGTCAGTTTGGATGACAGAAGTTAACGTCCCATCTGTACCACTCTTTAGCGTCCGACTCTTTGCAGAAATAATCCCCTTAGTCACGGTATTAGCATATTCACTACCCATTGGTGAACCAATTGCTAAGACGTCTTGACCAGCCGCAATTGAGTTTGAGTTCCCGAATTCAGCAACCGTTTTAACGTTAGCTGAGTTTATCTTTAAAACTGCTAAATCAGTCGCGGAATCTGAACCAACAAGACTAGCATTTACCTTGCGCCCATTACTTAGAATTACTTGCAAAGCATTTGAGCCCTTAACAACATGGTTATTAGTAACAATATAGGCAGAATTACCGCTCTTCTTATAAATTACCCCGGATCCTTCGCTGGCTGTCTGGAGTTTACCAGAGTTTTGTGAACTATCTGAATTAGAAGAGTCACCGCTAGTTTGACCACCAAACATCCCCATAATTCCTTGATTGGATGACTGAACTTCCTGTTTATTAATAACACTTACAACAGCATCCTTTGTAGAATCATAAGCCTTCGTCGCTTGGTTGCTTAAGTTCGCTTTATTTTTATTTACTTTGGTTCCTCCAGACTTGTTTGATCCTGCAGGAACGTTCGTACTAGAAGTTTGAACATGATTTTCAATCACATTACCAATTCCTAGCGAAAGCCCGCCACCGATTAGACCAGCGACAAGGCCAACTCCAGCCACCTTTAGCCAAAATTTATTTTTGGTATCTCGCGGTTTTTGGTCACTCATCGAATAACTCCCCCAATCTCATAATTATCAAGTTCAATATATCGTTAAATTATGAAAAAAGCTTGAATTTTCATCTGTCTTTTGATGACTATTACACTGTTAAAAGTTTACTTGGCTTATCTGGCTCTGCATCCACAAGTTGGAAATCATGGTTAACACCAAAATCATGTCTCTCCATCATTGTTGCAACGGTTAGGTGAGCTAACGAACGCATATTATTATGCTGACTCCGGTGACCTAAGAAGATGCGCTTAGTCCGCGAGCCAAGGACATCCATCAATGCATCCGCTCCCTCTTCATTAGAAAGGTGTCCCGTATCGCTTAGGATCCGTTGTTTTAACGGCCAAGAATATGGACCCATCCGTAGCATTTCCGTATCATGATTACACTCCATTAGGTAGGCGTCTGCATTTCGAATCGTCCCCTCAACCCGGTCAGAAACATAACCAGTATCCGTAATGATACAAAAGGTCTTGTTATTATGGTGAACCTGATAGAATTGAGGTTCCGCTGCATCATGAGAAACAGCAAAACTTTCAACGTCAATGTCTCCTAGATCCTTAACACTATTTGGTGCAATAATATGCTTTTGTTCTAACGGAACTTTACCAATTTTATTGGCCATTGCATCCCAAGTTCCCTGGTTTGCATAGATATCCATTCCATAACGCCGGGCAAGCACTCCAACTCCATGACAGTGGTCGGTATGTTCATGCGTTACAAAAATAGCATCAACATCTGTTAGTGACCGATCAATCTTCGCCATTAAATTTTCGATTCGTTTGCCACTTAATCCGGCATCAATCAAGATTCGGTGCTCATTGGTTTCCAAGTAAGTTACATTCCCTGTACTCCCACTCGCTAAAATACTGTAACGTAATGGGTCCTGTTCTGTCACCTCAGATTACTCCTTTACTTCTGATTTAGTGCTTCAGTATTAACACTAGTAGTTGTATTTTTCATTATGGTACTGTTAAAAGCATTAATTGAGATTCGCTCAACTGCCCCCGAGTTCTTCGTTTTAATCTCCGCAACCCAGGTTGGAATATAAACATTCCGGTTGTTAGTATTTGTACTTAGTAATCTTGAATACCCTAACTGAACCCACCGAATTCGTGAATTATTTGGAATCTGATTATGTTTGTACAGCCAAACAACAGCTCGTTTTTGACTAATCGTGGCAGTCTCTGGGCGAAGAATTCGTACGCCCTCCAAAAAGGTCTGCGTATAGCTCGTTACTTCATGATTCGAATTTACTCGAAAGCGAATTTGTCCATCATTATTCATTACCGGCCGTCCTTCAACCATTTGTGTGTAAACAATTACACGTTTTGTTGAAAGATTTGGGTTGTATTGGTAATGCTTCCCTAATGCTATCTGATGGCTGTTATGAACTAGCTCATTTAACCGAACATTAGGTGTTTCAATATTGACGTTAATTGGATCATTAAATTCACTCGTCAAGGTATTGCTTGAAAAGTGTGTTTCTTGATTATGAAGACGGGTCGATGCAGCATCTAACGCACCATCTTCAGTAGAACGGTAGCCTGAAAGGTAGTACCCTTTTTGCTGACCGCCATTTATTTTTCCATAACTAATCGAATCATCTTTCATTTCCTTCAAGATTACAGATGAGCGACTGCTTTGATTATTCGTTACGATAAAGCGGTTTTCAACCAATAATGAACTCGCAATAATTACATCAAAGAGCAAGAAAGCAAAGAAAAAGATCCATTGAATTCGTTTAAAGTCCATTTTCCAACGCCCCCCTTACTTCTGTAATTCGGTGTAGTCAACCCACTGTCCATGATAGTCAACAAAGTAGGTTGGCGTTAATTTAACAGTACTGTTATCACTTGTATTTTCTTTCCAAAGGTAACCAACCCTGATTCCTTTAATATCCTTAAGCCGGTTACTTGCCCGAAGCTGCTTAAAGACCGTCGTCGTTGAAGGAAGACGAACTGGCTTATGGTTAATCGGCAATGGAACTTGAATGCTGTATAAACTCAACCAGGTTTTGTTCATTCCATTAACCTTTGATGACATCCGAATATCACCATACCCAGCAGAGTTAAAAATTGGAAATCCTTCGACATAACTCCGGTAATTAATGTTCCGCTGGTGATCACTAATCCCATCATAGCGGAGATTATCCATTGGAATTCCGGTTTTAGCGATTCGATTAAAGAAATAACTATATAGCTGACTAGATTTTGGCACATCATCATGACTTACGTAGTTCTCATAACGGACAGTACCATTTTGATGATTATAAATTACCCGTTTATTTTCGCCATCACGATAAACAGTTGTGTTTCCCTTATGTTCAGTTGTAATTGAAGACTGCTTATTTGTACTAATAAGATTTTGACTTAAGGTATCAATATTTTGCGCTGTTACCTGGTAGCCAAAAACCGGTAACGTAAAACTCTTTGGGTAAAGAAGCATCGTTTGACCGTGAATGATCTTATGATCAACTTCTACCTTTGACGTCCCCTTAATTAAGGAAGTTAAACTACTATTTTTCTTTGCTTGACTAATCCGTGCCCGGTAGACTTTATAACCGCGATCATTTAGTAAATAAATATTCCGTGGATTATTTAATGGAATTAAAATATGGTCAATCTGCTTAACCCGACTAGTATCAATCGACTGCGAAAAGGTTTCGTTAAAAATTGTTCCCGTAATACTATCCGGATAACTTACCATTAGCGAATTAGGCTGGTGAAGATAGCTAAGGTAAACGTCGCTATTATCACTTTTTACCAGACTAGCACGTCCCAACTGATAACCGCGTAATTGGTGTCGAATAGTCGTAATTAAATTTTTCCGTGAGCTATATAGTAAAAATTGTTGCTGGTTAGCATCAACGTGTACTACTTGAGTCGGTAAGTATAGATCACCGATTAACTGGGGTGTATTGAGGCTCCGTGAGTTCGAACTATCTCTTGTTCGCTCGTATTGTATAGGGTTAGACCAGATTGCAGCAGTTAAGAATAAACTAATTACTACTACAATGGTTAACGCAATGGCTAACCAATTAGTTTTGATCTTTTTGATCATCCCACTCGTCCCCCTCTTCATATGGTACGTATGGCAAGGAAATGTAGAAAGTTGAACCTTTACCTTCAACACTATCAACCCAAATCTGACCACCGAGCATGTTTACAACCTCTTTGGAGATGGCAAGGCCAAGCCCTGTACCTCCCTGTTTTCGGCTTCGTGCCTTATCAACCCGGAAGAAGCGGTCAAAGATATGGCCTAAATCCTTTCGTGGGATTCCAAGGCCCTGGTCAGAAATACTCATAATAACATGGTTGTGCGTTTCTAGTAACCGGGCAGTAATTACACCACCATCTGGAGAATACTTAATCGCATTATTCATGATATTATCAATAACTTGGGTAAACTTATCGGTATCAATTTCAACCCATAGATCCTTCTTGGTAAAGAAGCGTTCGATCGTGTACTTTTTCTTTTTCGGGTCCTCTTCCTTCTTAATAATCATATCGAACCGATTCAGAATATAGTTAAAAAGCTCATTAATATTAACGTACTCGAGGTTTAACTTTGTGGTACCGGCATCCATCCGTGAAAGGCTCAGTAGGTCGTTAATCATCCGAATCATTCGTTCAGTTTCATCCTGAACAACCTTTAAAAATTGGGGCGCAATTTCTTTATCTTGCCACGCACCGTCACTCAATGCTTCAACATAACTCTTAACACTGGTTAATGGCGTCCGTAATTCATGGGAAACATTAGAAACGAATTCTTTTCGCTCCTGTTCCTCTTTTTGCTGACTAGTAACGTCGTGAAGAACACAGACTAGTCCGCTAACAAATCCGGATTCTCGCTGAATTGGTGAGAAGTAAGCATTCAATATCAAATTACTTCCTGAATTTGACATATCAAGAATCATTTCTTTCTGTTCGCTATTAACAAGCTGCCGAACAGTATAATCGTGACGAATATCAAGAACATCAATAATTGATTTTCCGATTAGCTCATCTTCATGTTCTACCCCTAATAACTGGAGTGCCATATTGTTAACAATCGTTACGTTGCCTCGCCGGTCCGTTGCTAAAACACCATCAGACATGTGTGATAGAACGCTATCCAACCGCCGCCGCTCAGAATCACTTGACTCCTGTGCCTCTTCAACCCGAACTGAGAGGTTATTAACTGCCCCAGCTAATTGACCTAATTCATCGTTTCCCATTACCCGAACTTGCCCTGAAAAATCACCACGAGCAATTCGAAGAGTTTGTTTCCGCATTTCTTCAATCGGTCGAGTTATTTCCTGGGAAATAATAATTGCTAGCAATAGTCCGATTACGATCGTGATCAACGCTGCAGAAAGGTAAATTAAAGTGATGCTGTTAATATTTGAGTAAACACTCTCTAAGCTGGCACGAAGGTAGACAACCCCAACCACGTTATTATTACTGTTGTCTACTAACGGAATAATATTAACGTAGTAACGTGTATGGTTGCTATTATCATAGACGTTTTCGGTGTGAGAACGGTTATTAACCAGCGTTGCCTTTACCATTTGCTCGGTAGTTTTTTGACCAATCATATTTCGATTATCGAAATTACTGGTTCCGCGAACGACGCCTTGACTATCAATTACCCGAATTTCTGAGATATTGTTATTGTTAACTTCAGCCAAAATTTTCCGGATATTTTGATTAGCCTTCTTATGGTTAGTATTTACTAACTGTTCACTTAACGAATTATCCACGTAAGAAGGAAGCTCAATTGTTTGCTTAAACGTATTTAAATTCTGATGTTCCAATTGACGCACAAAAACCGCCCCAACGCATTCCAACGTTAACATTAACATTAACGCGAAAACGAGGGCGATTTTAAATTTGATTGACTGATAAAATTTTAATTTGCTGTTCACAACTGGCTAGCCTCTAATTTTGATCAGGATTTGCTAAGTAGTAACCAACACCACGACGAGTAATTAACCATTGAGGATGACTTGGGTTATCTTCAATCTTTTCCCGTAATCGCCGAACCGTAACATCAACAGTCCGCACATCACCAAAGTAATCGTATCCCCACACCGTCTGTAATAGATACTCACGATTAATTACTTGTCCAATATGTTCCGCAAGGTAGTGAAGAAGCTCAAATTCACGATGAGTCAAATTGATATTTTCACCACGTTTTGAAACTGTATATGCTTCTGAGTGAATTACTAAGTCACCAACTTGAATATCAGTATTATTATCCTCTTCAGCGGGTGCCTTAACTGCCGCTTGACGACGAAGGTTTGCTTTTACCCGAGCAACTAATTCACGATTAGAAAATGGCTTGGTAACATAATCATCAGCACCAAGTTCTAGCCCAAGGACTTTATCCAATTCAGAGTCCTTAGCAGTAACCATGATAATTGGGGTAGTGTGCTTTGCCCGTACTCGCTTAGCTACTTCAAGGCCGTCAATCTTAGGCAACATTAAGTCCAGAATAATTAAATCAGGATTTTCTCCTTCAACTTTTTCTAGGGCTTCTTCCCCGTCAAAGGCAACGACTACTTCATAGCCTTCTTTTTCGAGATTAAATTTGATGATATCTGAAATTGGCTTTTCGTCATCAACAACTAAGATTTTTTTTGCCATATCAATACTTACCTCCACATAGGTACAGTTGATTATTATTGTTATTAAGGACTGAAAATCTAGTAATTTTCAGTTTTGTTTATGATTTTAATTAATCCACTAAAAGGGCGAAAATTCACTAATAGATCGCCCAGTTACTCTTTTAACATTATACCACATCAGTAAAAGATCAATTTAAATTCCAATAAATTATTGACAGTATTAAAGAATGATGATACATTTATATATGTTCTGATTGAACAAGATATATGGGCAGTTAGCTCAGCTGGCAGAGCAACGGACTCTTAATCCGTGGGTCCAGGGTTCGATCCCCTGACTGCCCATCAGAGGTTTACAAGATCACTATTTTGGTGGTCTTTTTCTTTTTTAAATTTGTTCTTGATTGTTACCCAACGTCATTACGTAAGATAAAACTATTTAGAAAGGAGGAATAGCCAGTGCTTACTAGCGGACAGTTAGCTCAACGATGTCATACTTCTATTAGAACAGTTCAATACTATGATCAAAAGGGATTACTCCATGCCAAAAGGACTCCGAGTAATCGACGAGCTTATGATGAAAAAGATCTGCTACGTCTACAGCAAATTATTACTTACCGCAAACTAGGATTTAAGCTTAAAGATATCCAAAGATTAATTGAAAATAAACAAACAGCTCATGTTCTATCATCTTTAATTGATAAGCAAACCAACCTGCTACAACAGCAACTTCACCAAACTAAATCACAGCTTGAAGGATTAAAATATCTAAAGAAACAGCTCAACTCAATGGATAATTTTTCAACCAAATTACAAGAAGAGGTGTTATCTAGTATGAACATGACCAAAGAACTTCATCATTTACGATTAAAATTAGTTGTATGGGGACTCATTGTTGATATTCTTCTTTGGGGAAGTCTAATATATGTTGTTTATCAAGGTACTTCAATTTGGTGGTTTATTTTAGGATTTATTTTCTCTCTTATTATCTGCGGAAAGATTACTTATTCCTACTATCAACACTCATTATATCTATGTCCTCATTGTCATTCTGAATTTGTTCCTTTATTTAGAGAGTGGATTTTGGCCGTTCATACCCCAAATATGAAGAAACTAACCTGTCCCCATTGCCAACAAAAGAACTTCTGCATTGAAGAGTACCGATAAAGCAATCCCCGAATGCCCTAAAACTGACATTCGGGGATTTATTACTTATTCATCTAACTCATTATCTTCCCATACCTTACGAATCATTGGGTATTTCAAATCACCAATTTGACTTACTTGGTACTTAGCTGCCTTAAGTTCATCAGCGTTGCCAACGCCAATTGAAATAACGTTAGTCGCATTCATTTGTTCAATTTGCTTAGCGTTAGAGCCAATCCCGACACAAGCAGCTGGCTGAACGTTTAACTCTTGGCTTGCTTTTAAATATGGATTCTCGTCGTCTAATGGTGAGACAAAGGCATCAAAGAAGTCATCAACCTTTAATTTTTGTAAAATTTCCTTTGCATGTCCATCAACATCATTAACAGCAATATCGACATAATGATCATAGAAATTATTTAGTAAGCGTTTGGCATTCGGATAAAGCTGCTCCTCACCGATTCCATTAATTACCTTACTGTACATTTCATACTGCTCGTTAAGTAACTCATCCTCATTAGCATCAGTTTGGTTAAAATGCTTCAAGATAATTGCTAATGCTTGATGACGATCTAATCCAGCAACTTGACTAGCCATTTTTCCTGGTAATCCCATTCCAAACTCGTACATTGCTAGCTCTCGCCACGCTTGGAATTGAAGTTTATCGGTATCTAAGATAATTTTGTTTAAACTAAGAATTGCACCCTTCATTATTGTCATTCCCTTGCTTTATATTCTTAACTCCTACTTTACAGATACTGATAGTGATATTCAATCATTTCCCCTTAAACTTGGAAACTGATAATTTTACTTTCTTCAAAAAAATCCTTGCAAATCTAATTAAAGATTGATAAGATAATACCTGTTGTCAATGACATGGGCAGTTAGCTCAGCTGGCAGAGCAACGGACTCTTAATCCGTGGGTCCAGGGTTCGATCCCCTGACTGCCCATTATTAAAAGGTCACCGATTATTCGGTGGCCTTTTTTGTTATACTTATTAATAATATGCATTTACGAGGTGATTACTATGTTAATCGCTTACTTGGTGTTTCTCCTCATCGCATTAGGAATTATCTATATCGGCTTTCAAATTTACAAAGGAAATTCAGCTTATTTTCAATTGTTATACGGTCAGCTTCTTAACAAAAAGGATAAAGATAATTACATTAAACTTCACCACCGTGCATTAGGATTACTATATATTGGTATTGGAATAATTACGGTTATTATTCTTACCTTTTTTCAATTTAAGCATTAGCAAAACCTAAAAACTACCGTTACCAGCATTGCAACAAATCAACGCCAGACTTTTGTTTTCACTCATATGTATTTAAGCCAAATTAAAGTAGAACTTGTGGTATTTACTACGGGTCCCATTTTGTTCTATATATAAAGCAAAGAAGGAAACCACCTAAGATTAGTTCAGAATGAAAATAATCTTAGGTGATTTCCTTCTTAATTTCTATCTAAGTGCTTGAAAATTAATTTCGAGCATCTTTCAAATAACTAGATCCTTTTTATCAAAGACTAACCTCACCAACAACATTCCGATCGAAGAACTTTGCAACTTGATGAACATCCATTTCTTGTCCTAAGGCCCACATTAACTTGGTGATGGTACTTTCAGAAGTCATATCATGAGCACTGATTGCTCCCTTTAGCAAAGCCTCGCGTCCAACCTCGTACTTAGTTAAATCACTCCGCTCGTATAAGCACTGGCTTGTTGCAATTACGGGGATCCCATTTTTAATTAATTCACCGATCGCACCAACCATGTTGCGACGAATGAAGTTCATTCCACCAAGCCCATACCCTTCAATTACAATTCCCTTACAACCATTTTCAACCATCGCAAATAGGAGTTGTGGGTCAAATCCAGGGAATAACTTAACTAGGGATACATGAGGATCAATCTTCGTGTTTAATGTACAGTGATCGGCATGGGGAAAGTTGGCTTGTTGCGGATTAAAAACTAAGCCATCCGACGTTACTGTCGCAACTGGTGGAACATTAACACTTTCAAAAGCATTAAAGTTCGTTGTCCGTACCTTCACGCTCCGACAACCCAACATTACCTTCTCGCTAAAGGCTAAATAAATGCCCGGCCGACACGTTGCAGCTGCCGCAAATGCCAACCGTAAGTTATCTGGAGCATCACTCAAGATTACGTTAATCGGTACTTGACTTCCCGTAAGGACTACTGGCAAGTTAATTCCCTGCAACATAAATGAGAGCATTGACGCCGTATAGGCCATTGTATCGGTCCCATGCGAAACGACAATGCCGTCATAATCGTTTCGGTACTCATAAATTTTTTTAGCAATAAACTCCCATTCTTCGGGCTGAATATTTGATGAGTCTAGCTGTAAAATATCGCGGACTTCAATTTCATACGGAAGTTGACCAAGCATCTGAATTAACCCTTCACCAGATTCTCGAGGAACTAATCCTGAATCTGAAGCAACTGATGCAATGGTTCCTCCCGTTGAAAGTAATAGTATCTTTTTCATTTGTTCTTGCTCCATCGTCTTATTTAACGTTGATTATACAACATAATTTCATTCTACAGAAAAAGGAAGTACTAGCAGGCACTAAGAGACTTGCTTCATACTTCCAAATCATTTCCCGGGTAATATTTTTAATAATGAACTGTTCGTGATTGATTAGACTTAACCACAATGAAGACAATTGCCAAGGTAACAAAAACAGCTACCGCACAAACGACGAACAAAATCCGATAACTGGAAAGTTCAATCAAAATTCCGCCAAATAATGGTCCAATTGCCTTTCCAAGTGACGAAAAAGCATTCAGGATTCCCTGATACTTCCCTTTAATGTTAACCGGTGATAGTTCATTAACAATCGCTGGCATAGTCGGAAAGGCCGTTGCTTCTCCGATAGTTAGCACTGTCATTGCTAAAACAAACCAAATGTAGGACTTAGCAAATAACAATAGAACAAAGGAAAAGCCTACTGTGAAGAGTCCAAGAAATACTTGCAAATATAAGTTTGAATGGTACCGATTAATCCAAGTAATAATTAACTGGATAATCACAATTAAGACCCCGTTAAGCGTCCACAACAGACTGTATTTTGTCATTGAGATTCCCTGATCTGTCATAAAGACAGAAAGGTTACTTGCCCATTGTTCATACATTGTCCAAATAATCATTAAGGCTGCAAAGAAGGTCCAGCTAATTATTAAGTTACTAACCGGCATCTTCACTTGCTTCTCACCATCTTCAACTTCCACATCTACTTCCCGATTACTCCTTCGACTACTCTCATTATCCTTAAAAAAGAAAAAGACAACGGCACTAAAAAGGACATAAAGAACTGTCGTAATTGAGAACATTGGTGAAATATTACCATGAGCATACTGATAAAGCGGACCGACAATTGTTGTTCCGATCACCATTCCTAAATTATTGGCAAAGTACAACATGTTAAAAACATACCGACCATCTTGTCCAGACTGGGTTCCGTAAGAGTTCACCATGGTAATTATCCAACCATTCATAAAGCCGACGCCAGTCAATAGGATTCCATAAACTGGCCAACCATTAAATGCAATCAATAATCCCATGATTACAGTTGCCGTAACTGTCCCGCCAAGCATTAATTGCCGCGGATTCTTCTTATCGAATAATGTTCCGGCGATATAACTCCCCACAACATTAGCACCGGAATACAAAAGCAGGACAATCCCTGAAACAGTTAATGATTCATGAAGCTGTTGGTGCATGTAAATGGTAGTTAACGGCCAAACAAAACTATTACCGATACTCCCTAAAAACATTCCCAATAGCAACCATTTTAATTCAATTCCTTGACGGTTCATCTTACGCCTCCTCTTTCCTTAATCACCTTTTTAATAAGACAGATCTATCATCTTGACTATAACTCTTTTTATTATCAAATGGTTGATAGAAACCTACATTCTTTTAAAAACGCACAAAAGGGCCCCTACGATCTCTCTTAGATGCCCTTATTATTCGATTAGTTGTTATCTTCTGGAATATACGAAACAGAAGCAAATTTATTATATGACTTGGCAAATAATAACTTCACGGTTCCCCGTGGACCACTACGGTTCTTTTCAATAATGACTTCAACTTCACTCACGTTTGAGCCATCGTCATCATTATCCTGTTGTGAATTATTTTGATTATCCTCGCCATCACCATCTTCATCGTGATCATAATAGTCATCACGATACAGAAAGCTAACAATATCCGCATCCTGTTCAATTGATCCGGATTCCCGGATATCTGAAAGTACCGGTCGTTTATCTTGCCGCTGTTCAACTCCACGAGAAAGCTGAGAAAGGGCAATAACTGGCACCTCTAATTCCTTAGCAAGCTTCTTTAATTGCCGTGAAATTTCGGAAACTTCTTGTTGTCGGTTATCGGGATTTGTCCCTTCAATTAGCTGAAGGTAGTCAATTACAATTAGCCCAAGATTGCCCTTCTCCTTAGCTAGTCGACGACACCGTGCACGAATTTCTGCAACCTTAATTCCAGCAGTATCATCAATATAAATATTAGCCTTAGAAAGAGCACCAGTTGCGATAAAGAGGCTGTTCCACTCATCCTGAGTTAGCTGCCCCGTCCGCAAGTGGTTGGCGTTAATGTTTCCCTCAGCACAGATCATCCGGTTAACAAGAGATTCTGCTCCCATTTCCAAGCTAAAGATTGCCACAGCAGTATCTGAACTAGTCGCAACATTCTGAGCAATATTTAGTGCGAATGCAGTTTTCCCAACAGCAGGCCGTGCAGCAATAATTACTAACTCGTCCTTATGCAACCCAGTTGTCATTTCATCCAGTTGCTGATAACCAGTTGATAATCCTGTAACTTCACTATCGTTTTTCGATAAGTCATTAACGTGTTTTAAAGAAGCTTCTAGGACATCCTTAATGTTTTGAAAACCACTTTGGGTATTGTCTTGAGAAACCTGCATGATTTGCTGTTCAGCATTATCAAGCAGATCCGACACACTATCATTATCAGCATAACTATTATTAATAATCTTGGTTGCTGTATTAATTAACCGTCGTCTTGTTGCCTTATCATGAACAATTTTAGCATAATAGGCGACGTTGGCTGCTGTTGGTACTGCTGTTGCAATTTCAGCAATATAAGCAACTCCACCAATATTTTCAGTCTGATTATCCTTGTCCAGCGCACTCCGGATCGTCACCACATCAATCGGCTGATCTTCATCATTTAAATCAACCATCTTCTGAAAGATTATTTGGTGGGCTTTACGGTAGAAATCGCGTGGTTCTAAATATTCCATTGCATCAGCCAGGGCATCCTTACTTAAAAAGACAGCTCCAAGAACTGCCTTTTCCGCATCGATGTCACGTGGCTCTTCTTGCACTGGTGCATTATCCATGACGATACGCTCCTTTAATCAATGAGCTTACTTTTCGGCAATGTGAACCCGAATTTCAGCCATCACTTGTGGGTGCAGTTTAATTGGCACGTTAACATAACCCAACGCCTTAATTGGTGCTGCAAGCTCAATCTTCCGCTTATCAATCTTGACGTTGAATTGCTTTTGTAATGCAGTCGCAATTTGTTTAGTTGAAATCGAACCAAACATCCGGCCGTCAGTTCCAGCCTTTCCACTCAATTCGACAACGGTCTTGTCATCTTCAAGAACCTTCTTCAACTCTTTAGCCTCAGCCAATTCTTCAGCAGCGTGCTTTTCTTCTGCACGTTGTTGACCAGCTAACTGGCTCATTGCAGCGTGGGTAGCCTGCTTTGCGAGTCCTCGCTTAATGAGGTAGTTTTGCGCATAGCCATCGGGAACATCTTTTACTTGCCCACGCTTACCGCGACCACGAACGTCTTGAATAAAAATAACTTTCATCTTAGTCACTCCTCAGTTGATTCTTTATTTCCATCATCCTCTGTTTTAGCCAATTGGTCAATCAGAGTTTGCTTAACTTCCGCAATTGTTTTCCCCTTAATTTGGGTTGCAGCATTAGCTAGGTGACCACCGCCACCCATTTTTTCCATAATTAATTGAACATTCACGTCACCCATTGAACGTGCGGAGATACAGATCATTCCATCAGCTCGTTTAGTAATAACAAACGAGGCCTCTATCCCGTTAACCTGAAGAAGCATATCTGCCGCTTGAGCAGCTGTTACCGGATCATAGATCTGGTCTTCCTCTCCAGCACAGATCGCAATTGAACCATTTAACTCTGCTAATGAGATTAAGTGATTACGTTTCATGAAACTATCTGCATTTTCTTTCATGAACATTTGGATCATCATCCCGTCAGCTCCGGCAGATCGTAAGTAACTTGCCGCATCAAATGTCCGGGTTCCCGCACTTTTGGTAAACGATTTAGTATCAATTTGAATTCCCGTCAGCATTGCCGTAGCTTCCAGTTTATTCAACCCTTTACCTTCTCGTGGTTGATATTCAAACATTTCTGTAATTAACTCACAAGTTGATGATGCATATGGCTCGATATAAACCAATAATGGATTTTCAGGAAACTCTTCACCGCGCCGGTGGTGATCAATAATCACAAGACGGTTTTGTAAACGTTCATAAAGCTCTGGAGCAATCGTAATTCCTTTCTTAGCATGGTCAACCATCACCAGAAGGCTATTAGGAGTGGCTTTCTCAAGAGCCTCTTCAGGGGTAATAATATGTTCCTTGATTTCCTGAAAATTATCCATTTGCTTCAGGAGACGCTGAACATCAGAGTGAGCCTGCTCGTCATCAACGACAATCCAACATTCACAGTTATTCATTTCCGCAATTCGGCGAATTCCTAAACAAGCACCCAGCGAATCCATATCAGGATTCTTATGTCCCATTACAAAGATTTGATCTGCTTGGGCCATTAGTTCTTGAAGGGCCTGACTAATCATTCGCGCTCGAACCCGTGTCCGCTTTTCCATTGGATTGGTCTTTCCGCCGTAGAACCGTGCTTCAGAATCCTGAGCGCGGACAACAACCTGATCGCCACCTCGTCCTAGCGCAAGATCAAGGTTGTTTTGAGCAGTATCAGCTAATTTTACCAGATCATTTTCACCATAAGCAATTCCAACACTTAACGTTACTGGTGAGTTCTGTTTTGAAGTATTTTCCCGAATAATATCGAGAATCTTAAACTTCTTTTCTTCCAACCGGTTCAATGAAATTTGATGTCCGATAATTAGGTAATTATCATCGTCAATTATCTTCATTAATAAGTGATTCTCTGCTGCCCACTTACTAATTTCTGACGTCACATAATTATGTAAATTAGAAACATCTGAATCGCTCATCCCCTGGGTTAGTTCAACATAGTTATCTAAATATATGTTTCCCAGGAAGATTTGCTGTTGTTTATAACGCTTATTAATTTCTTCATAGCTTGTCACGTCCATCATGTAGATAACATGATTATCTTTTTGAACCAAGAATTCAAATTGACGATCCTGCCACGTAACGATCGTCGGCTGCTTATCATTCCGATGCTCATTTTCTAGTTTGGCAAGCTCGTTATCAACTTCTTTAAGTTTCTTCCCAACAACAATTTTTAGATCAAAGTACTTAGCCATATAAGGATTAATCCATTGAATTTCGCCCTGCTTATTCATCAGGATCATTCCTAAAGGCATTTCAAGCAACGCTTCCTGTTGTCCCTGCTCAACCCGATAAGTTAGATCTGCTAAGTACTCATGAGCATCAACGACGATCGTTCGTAAACGACTTATACTAAGCTGACTACCAAAAAGAGCCACCACTAGGATCGCAATCCCAAGAAGCCAATTAATATAAAATCCCAGTACTAGACTAAGAATCGTTAAAATTAAAATGTAAATAAAATTCCACCGAACTGCTGGCTGTTTAAACAGCTCTCGCCAGTATTCTCGACTAATAAGATCTCTCATACTGGTCCTCCTGATTTTAACGTTTTTCGTTAATTATTAATTTTTGTTAAACAATCAGTATCTATAATATCACATTGGTCTATTTGACTGCATCTCAACACTTACGGAATGAAAAATCTTTTAAAAATAAAGCTGGGAATTAACCCATTCAAGAGCCTGGTTGGCTAACCTAGAACGACGAATGATAATGAATTCATCAGAGTCGTTCGTAGTTAGACTCGAAGGCTCGGGTTAATTCCCGCAATTAAACTCGGTAAGTTCGGTTACTATTAGTTACAGAGAGAGGCTGAGAAAAAACGAATCGTTTTTTCTCAGCCTCTTATTTTACGGAATTAATCTTCAGCAACAAATGGCAAAAGACCCATAATCCGTGCACGCTTAATAGCGATAGTTAACTTACGTTGGTTCTTGGCGCTAGTACCAGTAACCCGACGTGGTAAAATCTTACCCCGTTCAGAAATAAACCGACGTAATAAATCAGTGTCTTTGTAATCGATGTAGTCGATGTGGTTTGCGGCGATAAAGTCGACTTTACGACGACGACGGCCGCCCCGACGTTGTTGTGCCATGAAATTACCCTCCTATCTGGTTAAAGAATTCTTTAGAATGGTAATTCGTCATCAGATAAGTCAATGGATTGACCATCGTCCCCACCATTAGGGAACTGGTTATCTGGTTGACTTGGTTGGTTATTATTACCACCAAAGCCATTAGACGAATTAGATTGAGGAGCATTATTTCCAGGTTGCGGTTGATTATTATTGTACTGCGGTTGACCTTGACCACCAAATGATTGTTGGTTGCCATATTGTTGACTACCACCGTTTTGGCGTGGTTCAAGCAGTGCAAAATTATCGACAACAATTTCGGTAACATAAACTCGGTTACCTTGCTGATTTTCGTAATTCCGGGTTTGAATCCGTCCTTCGATACCAACTAAGGATCCCTTATGAGTAAAGTTACTAAAGTTTTCAGCAGACTTACGCCAAATGACGCAATTGATAAAGTCAGCATCCCGATCCCCATTTTGGTTTCGGAATTGACGATCAACAGCTAAAGTAAATGATACAACAGCTGTTCCACTGGTTGTGTACCGCAACTCAGGATCTCTTGTTAAGCGTCCAGTAAGTACTGCACGATTAATCATTAGATCTCGTCTCCTCTCTATTAATTGAAGATCAAATTAAGCTTCACGCTTGATGATCATGTGACGTAGGATATCATCGTTGAACTTAGCTAAACGATCGAATTCGTTTAAGGCTTCGTCAGTGTCGGTAGTAAGGTTTACCACGTGGTAAGTACCTTCAGTGTACTTGTCAATTGGGTAAGCAAACCGGCGTGTTGACCAATCCTTGGAATCAGCGATGGTTGCACCATTGTCCTCAAGAATCTTGTCAAAGCGAGCTACAAGGTCGCTCTTTGCAGATTCTTCCATATCAGGACGAATGATGTAAGTAATTTCATATTTACGTGTTTCCATGAATGTTACACCTCCTTATGGACTCTGGCTCTTCCCGTAAAGATTAAGAAGAACAAGGAGAGTAGACGTCTGTTACGTATACTCACAAGAATAAAATATACCACAGACATTGGTTTAAAACAAGGAACAGGTAACAAGAAAATCCTGAATTTGCGGTCTACTTAATAAAGACGTAACAAATCAGGATTTCTACTTTATTTATTCAGTTTTTTCTTCCGTAGTTGCTTCTTCAGTTGAATTTTCATTTGATAAAGAATTGTCATCTTCATCGCTTTCCTTTTCAACCTTCGCAATTGTCGCAACATGCGTCCCATCATCCATCTTAATTAGGTGAACTCCTAGTGCTGATCGACCAGTTTGCGATACTGTTTCAACACCGAAACGAATAATCACACCATGGTCTGTGACCAGCATAATGTCTTCGTCTCCCTTAACAGTTGTTAGGCCAACCAGAGGACCATTCTTTTTCGTTACGTTAACGGTCTTAACACCTAAACCGCCACGACCCTTAATTGGGTACTCGCTAGCAGGCGTTTGCTTACCGTAACCTAATTCACTAATTACTAGGACGTTGCTATCATCATCAAGTGGTGCAGTACCAATGACATAATCGTCATCCCGTAAGCGAATTCCACGAACTCCTGCTGCTGAACGTCCCATTGACCGGACAACAGATGAGTTAAAGCTTAAGGCATAACCGTGGTGTGTTCCGATAATCATATTTTGTTGATCCTTAACTATATCGACATGGATCAGCTCATCATCATCGTGAAGGTTAATCGCCTTCAACCCATTACTTCGAATATTCTTAAACTCGGTAACTGGTGTCCGTTTTACGGTTCCCTGCTTAGTGGTAAAGAAGAGGAACTTATCATCGTCGTTAGTTTCATGTGAAACGTTAATCACAGCACTAATCTTCTCTTTGTTATCAATTCCAAGTAAGTTAATGATTGGAATTCCTTGAGCAGACCGACCATACTCTGGAATTTCATACCCTTTCATGGAGTAAACCTTTCCTGAATTGGTAAAGAAGAGGAGCAAGTCATGAGTATCACTAGAAATTAATTGTTCAATAAAGTCATCCTTGTGAACACCCATTCCCTTAACACCACGACCACCACGGTGTTGAGACTTAAATTCATCTACCGGCAACCGTTTAATGTAACCATTATGCGTTAAGGTCACAATGATTGACTCTTCCTCAATCAAATCTTCATCTTCAATGTTAGTAATATCACCAACTTGAAGTTCTGTCCGTCGCTTATCACCAAACTTCTTTTGAATTTCTAATAATTCATCGTAAATAATTTGGTTGATCCGTTCTTGGTGAGCAAGAATGTCTTTGTAATCGGCAATTGCTGCCATTAACTTCTTATATTCGGCCTCAATCTTTTCTCGTTCCAAACCGGTTAACCGGACTAACCGCATATCAAGAATTGCTTGGGCTTGACGATCCGATAGTCCATAGTTTTCCATCAACTGATTTTTCGCAATTTCACTTGTTTGGGAGTTCCGAATAATATTAATGATTTCATCAATATGATCTAAAGCAATTCGTAACCCAGCAACAATATGAGCACGGTTTTCGGCTTTTTTCAGATCAAATTCTGTCCGCCGCCGAACAACATTTTCCTGATGTTCTAGGTAATACTGAAGGATTTCCTTCAAGCTAAGGATCTTTGGTGCACCATTAACAATTGCTAACATATTGAAATTGAAGGTTGTCTGCATCAAAGTCATCTTGTACAAATTATTCAAGATCACTTCAGCACTAGCATCACGACGTACATCAATTACGATCCGCATTCCTTCACGGTCGGTTTCATCATTAACGTCAGTAATCCCTTCGATTTCCTTATTCCGAGCTAAATCAGCAATCCGTTCAATCAGCTTTGCCTTATTAACCATATAAGGAATTTCGTGAACAACAATTTGTTGTCTACCGTTCTTTCGTTCTTCAATATCGACTTTAGCCCGAACAACAATTGTCCCTCGACCGGTCTCATAAGCCTTCCGAATTCCAGACTTGCCCATGACAACACCACCAGTTGGAAAATCTGGTCCTGGCAAGACTTTCATTAAGTCTTCAGTTGTAGCGTCCGGATTATCCATCAGTACGTGAATTGCACTAATAACTTCCCCTAAATTATGGGTTGGGATATTCGTTGCCATTCCAACAGCAATCCCTGAAGCACCATTAACAAGTAAATTGGGGAACCGAGCTGGTAGCACAGTCGGTTCCTTTTCGGTTCCATCATAGTTGTCTTGAAAATCAACAGTATTCTTGTTAATATCCCGTAACATTTCAACGGCAATTTTACTCATCTTGGCTTCGGTATACCGCATAGCAGCGGCACTATCACCATCAATTGAACCAAAGTTACCGTGACCATCAACCAACATGTACCGGTAACTAAAATCCTGTGCCATCCGTACTAGCCCTTCATAGATTGAAGAATCACCATGGGGGTGGAATTTCCCCATAACATCCCCAACAATCCGGGCAGACTTCTTATATGGCTTATCAGGAGTAACCCCTAATTCATTCATCCCGTACAGGATCCGTCGTTGTACTGGTTTCAACCCATCACGCACATCCGGGAGTGCCCGAGAAACGATAACACTCATGGCGTAGTCTAAGAATGAATTTTTCATCTGACTAGTCAGGTTAACGTCCGTGATCCGGTTATTTGATAGATCGTTTTCAGCCACTATCGTTGTTCCTCCTTTAAATTTGAGTATGATGCCCGAAAAAAGCGCTAATAGTTAACAAGCTTAATTCGGTTCACACACCAATCTTATAAATCAAGATTTTCTACAAACTTAGCATTCTTTTCGATAAATTCACGCCGCGGTGTAACCTTATTCCCCATCAACATTGGGAAGATTTCCTCTGCCGCCTTGGCATCATCAAGGTTTACCCGGAGAAGGTGACGTTTTTCGGGATCCATCGTTGTTTCCCAAAGCTGTTCAGCATCCATTTCACCAAGTCCCTTGTAACGTTGAATAACAGGTTTAGGACTTGGTTGAAGTGAGTTAACAACCCGGTCAAGCTCTTCGTCTGATTCAATGTACTTTACAAATTTTCCTTGACGAACTTGGTATAGAGGTGGTTGGGCAATGTAGACATAGCCATGGGTAATCATTGGCTTCATAAACCGGTAGAAGAGCGTCAATAGTAACGTCCGAATATGAGCACCATCAACATCGGCATCGGTCATAATAATCAGCTTATGGTAATTAGCTTTGGTAATATCAAAGTCCTCGCCGAAGCCAGTTCCTAACGCTGTAAACAGCGACCGAATTTCATCGTTTGCTAAGATTCTGTCAAGGGTCGCCTTTTCAACATTTAAAATCTTCCCCCGAATTGGCAAAATTGCTTGAGTCAACCGAGAACGTCCCTGTTTAGCAGAACCTCCAGCTGAGTCCCCCTCGACGATGAACAACTCAGAAATATTTGGATCCTTACTAGTATTATCAGCTAGCTTACCTGGTAAGTTGCTAATTTCCAGACCACTCTTTTTCCGGGTAACTTCACGTGCCCGTTTTGCTGCTACCCGAGCTTTAGAAGCTAGTTGCCCCTTTTCGATAATTTGCCGTGCTTCATCAGGGTGTTCAAGTAAGAATCGGTTAAATGTCGCTGCAAAAACATGATCAGTTGCCGTTCGTGCATCAGAGTTCCCAAGTTTTGTCTTAGTTTGTCCCTCAAATTGCGGATCCGGGTGCTTGATAGAAACAACCGCGGTTAATCCTTCACGCACATCATCCCCGGAAAGTGTTTCATTTCCTTTTAAGACTCCTGACTTATGTCCATAGTCATTTATTACCCGAGTTAGGGCCATCTTAAACCCAGTTTCGTGCGTTCCACCTTCATAAGTATGGATATTGTTGGTAAACGTCAATAAATCACTTCTGTAAGAATCAGTGTATTGAAGAGAGACTTCTACAGTAATACCGTTTTCTTTTCCTTCAACGTAAATTGGTGGTTCAAAGAGAGTGGTTTTCCCTTCATTCAAGAAGTCAACATAGTGTCGAATCCCACCTTCATAATGGAATTCTTGCCGCTCTGACTCCTTATCACGCTTATCTTCAATTGTGATTTTCAGTCCCTTGTTCAGGAATGCTAATTCACGAAGACGGTTTGTTAAAGTCTTAATGTTGTATGTAGTTGTTTCGCGGAAAATTTCCGGATCCGGCTTAAAGTGAACGGTTGTCCCATGAACATCTTCCGGCACGTTTTCATCAATTACCTTCATTGAGGTCTTAACGTGACCATGATCAAAGTCCATGTAGTAACGCTTCCCCTGACGTGAAACCTTAACATCAAGTTCTGTAGAAAGGGCGTTTACAACTGAAGCACCAACACCGTGTAATCCACCGGAAACCTTGTATCCGCCACCGCCGAACTTACCACCGGCGTGAAGAACAGTAAATACTGTTTCAAGGGCTGGTTTCCCGGTTTCCTTTTGGGTATCAACAGGAATTCCCCGGCCGTTATCGGTAACAGAAATACTATTATCTGGTTCAACAACCACGTTAATTTCATCACAGAATCCAGCTAGGGCCTCATCAATTCCGTTATCGACAATTTCCCAAACTAAATGGTGTAGTCCTTGAGCCGAGGTTGAACCAATATACATCCCTGGCCGTTTTCGTACTGCATCAAGCCCCTTAAGAACCTGAATTTGACTGGCATCATACTCGCTCGCTAACTCAGCTTTTGTTTCTTTTTGCTCGTCGCTCACTGTGTTTCCCCCTTGCTCAAAGTACCATGTTCAATTTCAAAGATTTTTGGTTGATGAATTAACTGCCGTGCAACATCATTTAAGCTTGTTGTTGTCAGAAAGGTTTGCACCTTATCTTGAAAGGCAGTTAATAAGTGTGTCTGACGAATAGTATCTAATTCAGATAGGACATCATCCAAAAGCAGTAACGGATATTCCCCCGTCTGCTCCTTCATTAAGTCGATCTCCGCCAACTTAACAGATAATGCCGTTGTTCGTTGCTGGCCTTGTGAGCCAAACGACTGAACGTTTTTCCCGTTAACTATAAAGTGAATGTCATCCCGTTGCGGTCCATACATTGTGGTTCCCTTTTCAATTTCCCAATCTACATGGGACTGATAAAGGCCAAGCAAGTTTTGATATGCCTGCTCAACAGTCGTCTCCTCACTCAGCTTCAATTGGGTAATATAGTCTAATCTTAATTGTTCAGCATTCAAGGATATTTTCTCGTGAAGCTGTGAAGCCCACTTTTCCAAATGCTGCAAGAATTGATAACGGGCAATGATAACCTCTGCACCGTATGCAGCCAACTGATCAGAAAGTACTCCAAGTAAAACCTTATCGTGTTGCTGACCGTATTTTAACTGCTTCAAATACTTATTTCTTTGGCGCAGTAAGGTTCGATACTGCCCAGCATTATAAAGATACTTACTACTCATCTGACTAAATTCCATATCCATAAAATGGCGCCGCAGTGCTGGTGCTCCCTTAACTAGGGACAAGTCCTCCGGCGCAAATAAAATGGCATTTAGTTGACCAACATATGTAGATAATCGAGCCTGCTCAAGATGATTGACTTTAGCTCGTTTTCCCTTAGAAGTAAATTCTAGTTCTAGCGGAACGCGTCCACTCGTCTTTTGAACAATTCCGCTAATGGTCGCTGATTTATGCTGCCAATTAATGAGTTCTCGGTTGTTATGGGTCCGGTGGCTCCGTGTTAATGACAATGCATAAATCGCCTCTAACATATTCGTTTTTCCCTGAGCATTGTGACCAATCAGGACATTAACCCCAGGAGCAAAATGAACTGTCAAATCTTCGTAATTACGAAAATTGTGTAAGTGCAATTCTGAAAGAATCATGCAAATTCCTACTTACTCTTAATCATAATTGGTTCATGTTCGGGAATGATAACAACATCTTCCGGATATAATTTCCGGCCACGACGATTCTCAAGTTCGTCATTAATCCGAACATCATGCTCCTTCAAAAACCATTTAGCTGCACCACCAGTTGGGATAATTCCCTCTTCCTTGAGCAGTTGTCCCAAGGTGATGAAAGGCCGATCTATTTTTATGGTCTTGGTTTCCACACTTAATCACCTACTTTTCACAAATACTATTATACCACATTTAAGAGGTTAAAAACGCGCAGATAGCCTTTTTAGGCTTCTTAGTGGTTATTAGTCTTTTTTGTCAAAATCAAGTTAAAAACGCTTAATTTGCTTAAAACACGATTTTAGCAAATTTTTAAAATAAAAAAGGGGTATGACAAACTAGTTATCATAATCCTCTTACTTGTCATTAAAATGTCCGAACTGGCGTGATCAGATGAACAAAGTTTTCTGTATCTTCCGTTGGAACTAACGTAAATGGACGTAGTGGAGAAGTGAATGAAATCTTAACCGTTGATTGACCAAAGGATCGTAATGCATCCTTCATGTAATTAGGATTGAAGGAAATTTCTAAATCATTTCCCTCAACCGCTGATGTGGCAACATCTTCCTCTACCATTCCGATATCTGGTGAATCACCGCTAATCCGAACCAGCTTTTCGCCAGGCTTAATGGTTAATTTAACAACATCATTCCTGCTTTCATGTGAAAGTAATGAAGCCCGGTCAATTGAAGATAAGAAAGTTCCGGCATCTAATTCCACTGTCGTATCTGATGTATCCGGAATCAACTGACTCGTTTCTGGATAATTTCCTTCTAACAATCTGGAGTAGAAGTGGGTATTACCAAAAATAAATAAAACTTGATTATCAGTAACTTGCATCTTTACGTCATCATCAACGTCACTAATCATTCCGGAAAGTTCATCCAAACTCTTCCCTGGAATAATAACATCGTAATTAACATCGCCAACACCATCTAATCGCACTTTCCGTTGTGCGAGTCGATGACTATCAGTAGCAACTGCTGTAAGTAATCCATCACGCAACGTTACGTGGATCCCAGCAAGGATTGGCCGACTTTCTTGTTTAGAGACAGCAATTACGGTCTGTCGAATAACTTCTTTAAGCATGTCATTGGCAAGAATAACTGTATTATTTGCCTCAACTTCTGGTAAGTGAGGGAAGTTTTCAGCGTCTTGTCCATTAATTTGGAATTTGGCACTTCCTGAAGTGATATCCGCTTGGAAACCACTAGTAATTTCAATAGTTACATGTTTATCTGGAAGTTTCTTAACAATCTCACTAAAGAACCGGGCTGGAAGAACAATTGAACCAGGTTCGTCAATTTTCAACTCATAATCTTCATTGCTAGCGGCCATAACACTTTCAATTGTAATATCTGAATTACTACCAGTTAGTGTAATGCTATCGTTAGCTACTACCATTTTTAACCCAGTTAGAATTGGAATAGTAGTTTTAGATGAGATTGCTCGAAGAACATTATTTAATTGACTAATAAATGCTGAACGATTGATGGTAAATTTCATTATCAATGCTCCTTTGGTAGGTTTATATATATTTATATTAATACTTTAAAATATAGTCGAAGTAGTAGAGCCTGTTAATATTGTGGATAACTCAATTCGGCTAAGAAAAACCAACTTATTTGCTTGTGGATAACTTGTGGATAAAATTGGGAATAACTTCCTAGTTTTCCACAGCTACGCTTTTAATTTTGCTTTTAATGTATTTAGCTGATCTTGAAGTTCATTATCAGTTTGGAGCTCTTCTTCAATTTTATCAATTGCGTGAAGAACGGTTGTGTGATCCTTTCCGCCAAATTCTTTCCCGATTTTTGGTAATGAATAATCAGTTAATTCACGAGAAAGGTACATTGCGATCTGACGCGGAACAACAATTTGCTTGACCCGCTTCTTGCCAATAATATCGCTTTGGGTAATATTGTAAAAGTCAGCAACATTTTTTTGAATTGACGTGATTGTAATTGTTGTTTTAGTAGTCCTTTGCAGTCCGCGAAGAGCTTGTGATGCGAGATGCGGCGTAATTGGTTCTTGGCTTAAGTTAGAGAATGCCTGAACCTTGGTTAGTGCACCCTCAAGTTCACGAATATTGGTATCGATCTGTCCTGCAATGTAGTTCAAGGTGTCATTTCCAATATTGATGTGATCTTCTTCAACCTTACTCCGCAAAATAGCAATTCGGGTTTCTAGATCTGGTGGGGTAATTTCAACCGTTAACCCCCAACGGAATCGTGAAACAAGACGATCCTGCAACTCTGGAATTTCGTTTGGAATTCGATCAGAGGTCATGACAATTTGCTTTTTATTGTCGTGTAGAGCATTGAAAGTATTGAAGAATTCAAGCTGGGTTCCTTCCTTATTAGCAAGAAACTGAATATCATCAATTAATAATAAGTCCAGATTGCGGTACTCTTCACGGAATTTCTCCGTAGAGTTACTTTGAATAGAGTGGATAAAATCATTAGTGAATTCTTCGCTAGTAACGTATTTAACTTTTGCTGCCGGATTGAGTTGAAGCATATGGTTACCGATTGCTTCCATTAAGTGAGTCTTTCCTAATCCCACTCCCCCATAAATGAAAAGCGGATTATAAAGACCACCGGGACTTTCGGCAACTGCAAAGGCAGCAGCATGGGCCATTTTGTTTCCTTCACCAACAACAAAAGTTTTGAAGTTGTAGTGTGGATTAAGTGGCGTATCCATTTCAAAATTATTTGATTCCGCTGGTCGATCATTTTGATAAGGATCGAATTCTCCCTCAAGAACAAAGTGCGGTTCAATCTCTTGATTAGTAACCGTTTGGGCGTACTGTTTTAGTTCTGCCTTTAAGTTTTTTTCCCAAAAATCACGATGAACTTTTGTGGGTACTTCAACTTCTAATTGATTTTGAGAGAGAGAGAGTGGTTTTGCCGGAGCAATTAATGTGTCAAAGGTAACTTGGCTTTTGCTTTGACGAAATGAATTTTGGATCGCTTCCCATAGAGAATCGAGCTCAGTCAAAATAGTTCCCCTCCTAATAGTTATTAAATTACAAACGACATTTTATCATTATGAAAAAAAGTTTTCCACAGGTGAGTGGATAATTGAAAAATATTTACACAACACTGTGTGTAAATTAAAAAAAAGAATGTGGAAATTGAGGATAAAATAAAAAAATGGCAGTTATCCACTATTCTTGTGGATAACTAAATGCTATAACAAAAGGGTTAAGCAGACTTATGAACAGTTTTACACAGGGCTGTGGATAACTTTGATAACAGGATGTGAATTGTTGAAAAATGCTGTGAAATCACGGTTAATAACTTATCCACAGGAAGAAGAAATACACAACGCTGTGGATTATTTTTGTTCTTCTGTGGATAAACAAAAAAATCTAAAAAAATTTCACGTTTAATATTTGAGAAAAGTATGTTATACTTCCAGAGTATGTTTGAAGAGATCGTCTTTTTAGACTATAAAAACCAAACCATTCAGATTGAATAGGAGGTGCATCGTATGAAGCGCACGTTTCAACCAAAGAAGCGTCACCGTGCACGTGTCCATGGCTTCCGTAAGCGTATGAGCACCAGTAACGGCCGTAAGGTATTAGCACGTCGGCGTCAAAAGGGCAGAAAAGTATTATCTGCATAATTACGGCCACTTTTATAGTGGCTTTTTTTATTGCAAGGGCAGGGCAGTCAGCTTGACGAGCTATCGTTTCGTTGAAGCTGCAATGTCCGGCCCTTTTTATATTTAATAAGGCTGGAGATCTACATTATTATGAGAAAATCATATCGGGTAAAAAAGGAAAGTGAGTTTCAACGAGTATTTGAAACTCATAATTCCGTTGCCAACCATAAATTTGTCATCTATCAAATGGCAAAACCAGGTCAAAAGCATTTTCGAGTTGGTATTTCCGTGGGGAAAAGGATTGGAAATGCGGTTCACCGAAACTGGGTTAAACGCCGGATTCGCCAAACACTTCTTGAAGTAAAACCTTATCTACGGCAAGACGTGGATTTCTTAGTAATTGCTCGTCCAGCTGCAGATGGCCTGGAAATGGCGGAAACAAAGAAAAACCTTGTCCATGCTCTTAAAAGGGCGCATCTATTAGAAGAGAAAAGTGAGGATCGTTAATCAATGAAAAAGGTAAAGAGTGTCCTAAGTCTTGCTGCAATTGGAAGTTTGACGCTTTTTCTTGCAGCTTGTTCAAATAAGCCAGTTACAAGTCACAGTACTGGTTTGTGGGATCACTACATAGTTTATAACTTCTCTCGGTTTATCATTTGGCTATCAAATAATTGTGGTGGCTATGGTATGGGGATCATTATTTTCACGATCATTATTCGGGTCCTCCTCTTGCCATTGATGTTCTACCAAACGAAGTCAATGCTGAAAACTCAGGAGTTAGCTCCTAAGTTGAAGGCAATTCAAAAGAAGTACTCATCACGGGATCGTGAATCCATGGTGAAGATGCAGGAAGAAACCAGTAAGCTTTATAAAGAAGCAGGAGTTAATCCTTGGGCTTCAATGTTGCCAATGATTATCCAATTGCCAATCATGTGGGCCCTTTATCAAGCTATCTGGCGAACACCAGAGTTACGGCACGGGACATTTCTGTGGCTCCAATTAGGACACACAGATCCCTATTATATTTTGCCAATTCTGGCGGCCCTATTTACTTTCTTAAGTTCATGGTTATCAATGGCTTCAATGCCTGAGCGAAATGCAATGACTTCCGCAATGACGTGGTTTATGCCAATTATGGTATTCTTCATGGCATTAGGATTCTCTTCTGCAATTACTTTGTATTGGGTAGTTTCAAACGCCTTCCAGGTAGTTCAAACACTCTTATTGCAAAACCCATTTAAGATTCGCCGTGAACGAGAAGCTAAGGAAAAGCAGGCAAAGGCAAAGAAGCGCAAACTTGAAAAGGCTAAACGCCGTGCATACAGCAGTCGTCGGAAGTAGTATTTTCTACGATTAGACTTAATAAGAATTGGAAAACACAGACGAGAGAATGACTGGGAAAAACAAAACGTTTTTTCTCAGTCATTTTCTTTTTGGCGTAAATAAGAACCGATTTGTCGCGGCTTATGGTTCTGTTGTAAAATAAAACGAGTATTTATTTTGGGAGATGAAATTGAATGGGACGTTATACAGGAGAAACTGTTGAGGAAGCAGTTGCCTCTGCTAGTAAGAAACTTGGGGTAGCAGTAGATCAGTTAGAAATAAAAACTATCCAACGACCGCGTCATGGTTTCTTAGGAATTGGTCGTCGAGAAGCGATCGTTGAAGTATCTATTAAAAAGGCCCAAAAGAAAGAACAGAATAAGGAAAATCACGGTCACCATAAAGTAAACCAACAAACCAAGGTTCAGCAGCAACCAAAAACTTACCATAAATCAACACCAGACAATGAAGTTGATCCTGCTGAAATGAAGCGCCGCCATGAAGAAAACGTTAAGCGGGTGGAAAAAGTTAGTCAGGAGCTTGCGGATTACTTAAAGAACGTCTTTGCAAACTTGGGAATTGAAGTTAAACCAATTGTGAGCGATGTTCGTTCTCATGAGGTAAGGATTGATTTACAAAGTGAGCAGTCTGGACGAATTATCGGTCATCATGGTCGACGAATTAATGCAATGGAGCAGTTAAGTAACGCCTTTATGAATTATCATGGTGCAGAGAAGACAATGGTAATTTTAGATACAGCTAATTATCGGCAACGGCGTGAAGAATCATTGCACCAGCTGGCAGAACGTTCTGTAATGGAAGTTGTTTCAACTGGTCAGGCAGTCTTTCTGGATCCAATGCCTGCTCGAGAACGAAAACAGCTCCATCAAGAACTGCAGGAAAATGATCATGTTAAGACTTATTCTCATGGACGCGAGCCATACCGGAGCGTTGTAATTGCACCGAAAAATTAGGCTGCTTGCAGTCTTGTCAAAGGGTGAAATTTCTTATTTGACATTTTAATGTGATGAAATTAAAATAATTGCGGTTATACAATTTAAGATACTTGTTAAAGTAGTGAAAGTGCTTTGACCATGTGATTATCAGATTGACTGGTGAATAACGTGGGGGCACTTTTTTTATTAGAAAGGAGTCTGGACGGTGGCAAATACTGATAATGATACAATTGCAGCAATTTCGACCCCGGTTGGTGAAGGAGGGATCTCGATCATTCGGGTTAGTGGCGATGATGCGATCGCAGTTGCACAAAAGATCTATCGTGGCAAAGATCTGAATAAGGTACAGACTAATACCATCAATTATGGTCACATTATTGATCCCGATAATGGTGAAGAAGTTGATGAGGTAATGGTTTCAGTAATGCGGGCTCCTCACACATACACCTGTGAAGATGTAGTTGAAATTAATTGTCATGGTGGGTTGCTTGCGACTAACCGGATCCTTCAGTTGGTACTGAGCTATGGTGCACGAATGGCCGAACCAGGTGAATTTACTAAGCGGGCATTCCTAAATGGGCGGCTTGACTTATCGCAATCGGAAGCCGTTATGGATTTAATTCGGGCAAAAACAGATAAATCAATGAAGGTTGCCTTAAATCAGCTTGATGGAAACCTCTCTCATTTAATTCGGAAGTTACGGAAAGATATCCTGGATGTTTTAGCTCAGGTAGAAGTTAACATTGATTATCCTGAATATGATGCTGTTGAAGAAATGACAACGAAAATGCTGAAAGAGAAGGCTACGGAAATTCGTCAACGGATTGAAGCGTTGCTGAAAACGGCAAAGCAGGGAAAAGTTCTTCGTGAAGGACTTGCGACCGCGATTATTGGCCGGCCCAATGTTGGAAAATCTAGTTTGCTAAACTCACTATTGCATGAAGATAAGGCGATTGTTACTAACGTTGCCGGGACAACCCGTGATGTAATTGAAGAGTACGTTAATGTTAACGGAGTACCGTTGAAATTAATTGATACTGCGGGAATTCGGGACACTAAGGATCAGGTTGAAAAGATCGGGGTTGAACGAAGTCGAAAAGCCTTAGATGCTGCTGATTTGATTCTGTTACTAATTGATAATTCAGAAGGGTTAACTACTGAGGATCGAGAACTTCTTGAAGCAACTAAAGACAAGCAACGGATTGTAATCTTGAATAAGACTGATTTGCCAAATAAGGTTGACCGAAATGAACTGAAGAAATTAGTTGGCAGCGATAAGTTAATCGAAACTTCAATTGTAAAGAACGAAGGGATGAACCAACTAGGTGAAACGATTAGTAAGATGTTCTTTGAAGAAGGAATTGAAAATAACCAAAATAGTGTAATGGTAACGAACGCCCGGCATATCGGATTATTACACCAGGCCGATGATGCCCTTGGTGATGTATTAAAGGGGATTGCGGCAGGGATGCCCGTTGATTTAGTCCAAATTGATATGACTCGTTGCTGGGATCTGTTTGGTGAGATTACCGGTGATAGTTACCAAGATGAATTACTGGATCAACTCTTTAGCCAGTTCTGTTTAGGAAAGTAGGAGGAAGAAAATGCAGACAAGTGAAGCAATTCAGTATGATAGCGACAATTATGATGTAATTGTTGTTGGGGCTGGTCATGCGGGAAGCGAGGCCGCTCTTGCCGCTGCCCGGATGGGAAATAAGACGCTTTTAGTCACCATTAACCTTGACATGGTCGCATTTATGCCATGTAATCCGTCAGTTGGGGGCCCAGCTAAGGGAATCGTGGTTCGGGAAATTGATGCTCTTGGTGGCGAAATGGGCCATAATATCGACAAGACTTACGTTCAAATGCGAATGCTCAATACGGGTAAAGGCCCTGCTGTGCGTGCATTACGGGCACAAGCTGATAAGCACGCATACCACCGCTCAATGAAGGAAACAATTGAAAAACAACCAAATTTGGACCTGCGCCAAGCAACCGTTGACCAGCTAATTGTTGAGGATGGCGTTTGTAAGGGGGTAATCACTAACACTGGTGCTCGTTACCACGCTAAGACAGTTGTTCTAACCGTGGGAACTGCAGCCCGGGGGAAGATTATCATCGGTGAGCTCCAATACGAATCGGGACCAAATAATTCTAAGTCAGCAGTAAAACTTTCTGAAAACTTGGAATCATTAGGCTTTGATCTCGAACGATTTAAAACTGGAACACCGCCACGGATTAACGGAAATACGATTCACTATGACGAAACTGAGGAACAGCCTGGTGATAAGGCGGTTCACCACTTCAGTTTTGATACACCAGACGATCACTACTTGTCATTAAGTGAGCAAATTTCCTGCTGGTTAACATACACTAATCCAGGGACGCACAAATTAATTCGGGATAACCTTGATCGGGCACCGATGTTTTCTGGAGTAATTAAAGGCGTTGGTCCACGTTATTGTCCTTCAATTGAGGATAAAATTGTTCGATTTGCGGATAAGAGTCGTCACCAAATCTTCCTTGAACCAGAAGGCCGGGATACTGATGAATGGTATGTTGACGGATTATCAACTTCCATGCCAGAAGAAATTCAACAAAAGATTTTGCATTCCGTTAAGGGACTTGAAGATGCCCAATTAATGCGTCCTGGATACGCAATTGAATATGATGTCGTTGCCCCATATCAACTTCACCCAACCCTAGAAACGAAGCTGGTTAAGAACCTTTATACAGCCGGACAGACTAACGGAACTTCAGGTTATGAAGAGGCTGCTGGCCAGGGCCTAATTGCCGGAATCAATGCTGGATTACGGGCCCTTGGCAAGAAGCCATTTGTCCTTAAGCGTTCAGATGCTTACATCGGAGTAATGATTGATGACTTAGTAACTAAGGGAACCAAGGAACCATATCGACTGTTAACTAGTCGGGCTGAATATCGCCTAATCCTTCGTCATGATAATGCCGATTTCCGTTTAATGGGCAAGGGCCACGAAATTGGTTTAGTAAGTGATGAACGTTATGCTAAGATGCAACAAAAAGAAGAGCAAGTTCAAAATGAAATTGCTCGGTTAAAGAATGAAAAGCTTAAGCCAAATAACGATGAAGTTAACCAATTCATTGAAGCACACGGCGATAATCGGTTGAAAGATGCGATTACAGCGGCTGACTTTATTAAACGTCCATATGTTGATTATGAAACGTTAATGAAGTTTATTCCGGCGCCAGCCAAAGAGCTTGATCGTCACGTGATTGAACAAGTAGAAATTCAATTAAAGTATGCCGGTTACATTAAGAAAGAAGAGGAAAAGGTTGCCCGGTTAAAGCGGATGGAAGCAAAGCGAATCCCTGCCAATATTGATTATGAAAAAATCGATGGTTTGGCAACTGAGGGACGGCAAAAACTTGAGAAGATTCGTCCAGAAACGCTTGCTCAGGCTTCACGAATTAGTGGGGTAAATCCAGCCGACCTAGCAATTTTAAGTGTTTATATTCGGAAATAAGATCATTTCCCGGGAAATTAAATTACAGAAGATAAAGTGAGACGGAGTTAAAGTTAAGTTTGACTTACGCCTCATTTTATTCCATTTACAAACATTCTGAGAATCGCTATACTGAAGATTGATTTAAAAAGCAAACGAGGCAAGTAGAGATGAGTGAAAAAGTTAATCAGACCCGCGAGGATTTTCAACCAATCCTTTTAGGGACAGATTTTAATTGTTACGGAATGGCGCGGTCATTCTATCAACAATATGGTATTAAGAGTATCGCCTATGGGGTAATGCATATGGCGCCAACCCGTTATACTAAGTTAGTGGACGTTCATGTTATTGAAGGTTTCAACGAAGATCCAGTTTTCATTGAAACAATGCGCAAGATTGCAGCTAACCTTGATCCAAAGAAGAAGTACCTGCTGCTTTCTTGTGGGGATGGTTATACTGAATTAATAGCTAAACACTTGGATGAGTTAAAGGAACACTTTATTTGTCCGTATGTTGATGCAGAATTGTTTAATAAGCTAGGAACGAAAGAAACCTTCTATGAAGCGGCTGAAAAGTACGGGTTGCCATACCCAAAGACAAAGATCATTACTAAAGAAGAAGTCGAATCTGGTAAGGCAATTGAATTACCATTTGATTTTCCAATTGCCCTAAAGCCTTCTGATAGTGTGGAATGGCTTGACGTTCAGTTTGAAGGACGAAAGAAAGCCTATGTTTTGGATAGTCGTGAACAGTTTGACGAATTGATGCCGAAGATTTACAAGGCAGGTTATACCGGGAAGATGATTGCGCAAGACTTTATTCCTGGTGATGACTCTAACATGCGGACTGTTAATGCCTATGTTGACTCTAACCATAATGTTCGGATGATTAGCCTTGCACACCCGTTGTTAGAAGATCCATCACCAGTCGCGGTGGGTAACTATATGGTGATTTTGCCAGAAAAAGACATGGCAATTTACAAGACGATTCAAAAGTTCTTGGAAGAAGTAAAGTACGTTGGTTTTGCTGATTTTGATATGAAGTATGATCGGCGAGATAAGCAATTTAAGATTTTTGAAATCAACCTTCGTCAGGGACGGAGTAGTTACTACTGTACTTTAAATGGCTATAATCTGGCTAAATATGTGGTTGATGATGTAATTGATCATAAGCCGTTCACTGGTACCGATTATGCTGAAGGAAACAAGTTATGGTTAAATGCACCGAAGAAGGTTTTCTATCAGTACGCTAAAGAAAATGAATATAAAGAAAAAGCCAAGAAGTTACTGGAAGCAGGACAGTGGGGAACGACTGCCTTTGACAAGAATGATAGCTTAAAACAACGCTTGTTAATGCATTATTCTTTCTGGCTAATTAATAAAAATTATCAAAAATACTTTGTTCAACGCTAAGTAAAGGAGTATTTAATATGTGCGGAATTGTAGCATTCGTTGATAACGAAGATCCAAAGGTTAAAGATAGCCTAATTCGTAAAATGAAGAACCGAATTATTCACCGAGGACCTGACTCAGAGGGCCAATACGTAGATGAAAACGTTGCCCTTGGATTTCGGCGGTTAAGTTTTATTGACGTTAAGAGTGGTAATCAACCAATCTTTAACGAAGATAATAGTATGGCCATTGAATTTAATGGTGAAATTTATAACTTTAAGGAATTACGGGAAGAATTAATCGACTTAGGTCATACTTTCAAGACCCATGCAGATACCGAAGTAATTTTGCATGGTTATGAGCAATGGGGTGACGATGTCCTGAAACGGCTTCGGGGGATGTTTGCCTTCGTAATTTGGGACTTTAAAAACAAGGATATGTTTGGTGCCCGGGACCATTTTGGAATCAAACCGCTCTATTACGGGAAGATGAACGGGACTTTCTTTGTTGGTTCTGAAATTAAAGCATTTATTGATCACCCGCATTTTGACAAGGAACTAAACAAGAACGCCTTAAAGCCTTACATGACGTTCCAGTATTCAGCAACTCAGGAAACATTCTTCAAGGGAATTTACAAGTTGCCAGAAGGACACTGCTTCCACTATCAAGATGGTCAATTCAATATGAAGGAATACTGGGATGCTGATTTTGATCCTAAAGATGAAGGCTTCGATAAGGCAGTCGATAACATTGAAGATATCGTAACGGATTCGGTTAAGGCCCACTCATTTGCTGATAAGGGAATCAAGGTTGGTTCATTCCTTTCAGCAGGGGTTGATTCTAGTTACGTGACTGCAATGATGCGGCCAGATAATACATTCTCAATTGGGTTTGATAGTACCTACGATGAAACTAAGCAAGCGCGGGAATTAGCTTCTAAGCTTAACTTAAAGAATACCGATGCTAAGCTGACAAACGAGGAAGCTTTCCATACATTCCCATTGATCCAATACTACTTAGATGAACCTGATTCAAACCCATCAGTTATTCCGTTGTACTTCTTAACTCGCCTTGCCAAAGAAAATGGTTACAAGGCGATGCTTTCTGGTGAAGGGGCTGATGAATTATTCGCGGGTTACATCGATTACGGATTTAACTCTAATTCAATGCTGATCCGGTGGTTTACTGATAAACTCCGTGAATTACCACAAGAAAAGCGGTACAAGATTGCCAAGTGGCTTGATGGCAAGCACTTCCACGGTCAGTTACACATGTTCCGGGCATTAGCACCAGTTCGTGAATCTAAGTTTATTGGTCAAGCCTACATCTTCTCACCAGAAGAAGCAGCTGACGTTCTTCAAGAAAAGTATAATTGCGGACCAACGATTGATGACATCATCGATCCAATTCTGAAGAACGTCGAAGACAAGGATATTGATGAAGTTGCCAAGAAACAATACCTTGATATTCACAAGTTTATGCCTGGCGATATTTGCTTAAAGGCGGATAAGATGAGTATGGCTAACTCGCTAGAACTTCGGGTGCCATTATTGGACCGTGAAGTAATGCGGGTTGCTGGTCATACACCAACCAAGTACCTCTTTAACCGCCACGGAACCAAGTGGGCATTCCGGATGGCCGCTAACCGTCACCTTCCAGAAGAATGGGCAACTCGGCCAAAGATGGGCTTCCCCGTTCCAGTTCGGGCATGGTTACGAGAAAAGAAGTACTACGAAGAAGTTCGTGAACTCTTTGAACAGGACTTTGTTAAGGAATTCTTTGATCAAGATAAGATTTTGAAGTTGCTTGATGATAACTTCAACGACAAGATTGATGGTCGACGGAAGATTTGGACTATTTACACCTTCTTGGTATGGTACAAGCAATACTTTATCGACGACTTTATCCCTGAAGAAGTTAAGAAGCTTGACGAGGTGGCTGAATAAATGCTCACACTAAAAGAAATCACTGATTTACTAAAAGGAAATGGTCTTTATAAGGAAATCATTATTGACGGTGACTGGTATTATACTGTGCCAGGAAAAGCGGCTCACGCTGAGATTACCGACCTATCCTATGACTCGCGGAAAGTCAGTGATGGCACCCTGTTTTTCTGTAAGGGGTTAAAATTCAATCCTGAATATTTGACAAGTGCCATTAAGGAAGGGGCAACTGCAGCGATCTCTGAGCTTGTTTATACTGACAAGTTAGATCAAGAAGTGCAATCAACGCCACAAATTATTGTTACTGATGTTCAAAAGGCAATGGCAGTCATTGCTCGTCATTTCTATGGTTGTCCTGATGAAAAGCTCGAATTAATCGGGTTTACGGGGACTAAGGGAAAGACCACTTCGGTTTACTTTACTCGTCATATCCTGGCTCATGAGTTTGGTCCAGTAGTAGGACAATTCTCATCTATTGATGAATGTGTAGATGGTAAAAACTTTATTGAAGCTCACCTGACCACACCAGAATCATTGGATCTTTTTCGGATGATGAAAGAAGCCGTTGATAACGGGATGAAATATTTGGCAATGGAGGTCTCTAGCCAAGCATATAAGAAGTCTCGTGTTTATGGCCTTCACTTTAATATTGGTGTTTTCCTGAATATTTCTCCAGATCACATTAGTCCTGTAGAACACCCAACCTTTGATGATTATTTGTGGTGCAAGAGTCAGATTATCGTGAATAGCGATACTGTAATTTTGAATCGGGATATGGATTATTACGAGTTGCTAGCTCAAAAGGCTCACGAATTAGGGAAAAAGTTAATTACATTCGGTAGTGATAAAAGTGATGCGGATTATCGTTACCACGGCAAGGATCATGGTTACTTTGACGTATCAACGCATAATGATAACTTGCCCGAAGTTACTGGCGAATTCCGCGTCATGATTCCGGGACACTTTAACTACAGTAATGCGTTAGCTGCAATTACAGTGAGTGCACAACTTAAAGACGACACTAATGATTTCGCTCAGGGATTGAAGGAAACTAAAGTTCCGGGTCGAATGGAATTTTTGAAAAATAATGCTGGAATGGTTGCCTGTGTTGATTACGCTCATAATTACTTGAGCTTGTCCGAAAGCTTTAAGTTTATGAAGCATGAATATCCTAATGGCCGGTTGATCGTTGTGATCGGTGCTGCTGGTGGTAAAGCAGAATCACGTCGGAAAGATATTGGTCGGGCGCTTTCTGAATATGCTGATGTTGCAATTTTAACGAGCGAAGATAACTTCTTTGAAGATCCGCATCACATTGATGAAGCGATCAAGAAACATATTACTAATCCAAACGTTGAGGTAATTATCAATGTTGATCGGGTGGCAGCAATTAAGCAGGCGTTTGAGATGGCAAAGCCTGGCGATGCAATGTTTATGGCTGCTAAAGGCCGAGAACAATTCATGCACGAAAAGGGCCGAGATATTCCTTATGTTGGTGATTACCAATTGTCACAAAAGCTAATGAAAGAGTATGATAAATAGTTGAGTATGATAATTACTTTTATGGTAAACTTTTCTTAGCTTGATAATGATTTTGAAATCGAGGGATAATAGGTAATGAAAGCATTTCGTCAAACGATGAGCTGGGTAATTCCAATCGTAATTGGGTTGTTAATTGCCTTACTGATCAAACAATTCTTATTCCAAATTGTGCGGGTTGATGGGCCATCGATGCAACCTAACTTACAAAATAATGAACGGGTTTTTTGCTTGAAAACCGCAAAGATCCATCGTGGGAGTGTTATTGTCTTTGATGCCAACGGAGTAGATCCACAAGTGGCTACGAAGACAGACTATGTTAAGCGGGTAATTGGTGTTCCTGGTGATACTGTTCGTTCCGCAAATGGTAATATTTATGTTAACGGACGAAAGGTTAACCAAAGTTACATTAATAATACTCAACGAACTTCTGGGACCGGAAATTGGACACTAAAGAGTATCTCAGTTCAAAATAACTGGTTACGAGATAGTGGTGCAACGAAGGTACCAAAGGGTCAATATTTTGTTCTTGGTGATCACCGAAGCGTTTCTAATGATGGGCGTTATTGGGGATTTGTACCAAAGAGTAAGATTGATGGTGTTGTTAAAGTACCTTCTTGGACCGGAACTGCCACAACTCGTTATAACGTTAACCAGGAGTGGAAACATTACTGGGCAAATTAAGGCGCAGTATCAACCTAGTTAAATTAGAAAAAGTAAAAATTCATAAACTGTTCTAAAGATTCTGGTTAAAGGCTAGAATTTTTAGGACAGTTTTTTTATCCTAATTGAAGTAAGAAAAGGGGATCGAATTAGCTTGCTTAGTTCATCGCCCTGCCTACTGTATTTGAAATATTAAAGAGGGCGAGTTAATTCCTAGCTTCGCCTAATAGGAGAATAACAATGCGTTCAAGGAAATTATCAACAATTCTATTAACATCGACGTTAACGATGGCCTTAGTAGCTACTCCTGTTTCTCAGGTTATCGTTCATGCGGATGATCAGGTAGCAACAAGTACTAGTTCTGCATCTTCCACCCAAACACATACATTGAATAAGTCATATGTTGTCTATGGAGCAGGAGCTGCAGATAAGGATGAGCTGAGTAATATTCTGGGCGTTAACAGTGATTTCACAACGCTTACGGCTACCGCTAGCGATTACCAAAAGTATATTAACGCTAACGATTCGACAACTAACGCAGCGATGGTCAGTTCAGTATCAATTGTGCCGACCGATCCAGGATCCGGGGTAAAAGTGAACGTTAAGAAGTTCAATGGTCAGAGCAACATTACCAAGGTGACGGCCCAGCAGTATGCAATGGTAGCGCAAATGGCCGGGGTAACGGATGTGACAATTACGGTCTCGGCTAATCGTCCGGTATCTGGAGAATCGGCGCTTACGGGAGTATACAAGGCGCTGAGTGAGGATGGAATTAACCTAAATAATCAAAATACCCAATCAGCTAACCAAATGCTAAGCGCCACTAATGATGCAATCAACGCCAACAAGGGCGATAGTAGTTATCCAGGAAAGTTAATGGCTGCTGTCGGTGATACAACTAAACAAATTAATAAGCAAAAGCGACAAGGAGAACAACCAACTCAGGTTCAGATTGAAAACATCCTAAACCAAAACCTAAAGAAGCAAAATATTTATAACGAAACCAAGAACCACACGACCACGATTATTAATGCGTTGGTTCAATTTAATAACGCGCCAATCAGTTCAAGCAAGGATTATAGTTCTCACGTTACTGATACGATCAATAATGTTAAGAATTCCACGGGCGATATGATGAATAAGGCAAAGCAGTTCTTAAATTCAAAGGATGGTAAAGCTGCCCAGCAACAGGCCCAGTCTTGGTGGGATCGCTTTGTGAACTGGATCCAAAGATTTTTCAACTAAAGGATTGACGAACGGGAACGGCTTTTGTATATTAATAATCGGTAGTTAACGGTTAGAAACACAGTGAGTAGGGGAGTAACCTTTTACTGGTCAGCATTAGCGACCCTGAATGAGTGTAAGCAGGGATGACTAGTTTTAGGTGAAGGTAACCTATGAGTGGTCAGGGCGACGAAATGAAGTCTTGATCGGGAGCGCCCGTTACAGCGTCAGCGTATCTATGTACGGAATGAGACATTATTAGTGATAATAATTGTAAATTAAAGGTGGTAACACGCTCTGGCGTCCTTTAATCATTAATGCTTAAAGGACGCTTTTTTCAATCGTTAATGATTAAGAGTGATTCATTTTTGGGGGAATAAAAATTGACAGAGACGAAGATCACGGGGCGACAAACAATTGTAATTGCCTCCCTAATTTTTGGTGTTTTATTTGGTGCAGGGAACCTAATATTTCCGGTTCATTTAGGTCAATTAGCGGGAGCTCACTGGTTAGGTGCGAGTAGTGGCTTCCTAATTTCTGGCGTCCTGTTACCGTTAATGGCGTTATTGGCGATTAGCATTACCCGCTCTAATGGTATCTATGACCTGGCACGACCTAATGGACACTACTATGCATTAATCTTTCTTATTTTGGTTCAGGCTACTCTAGGGCCGCTATTTGCAATGCCCCGAACTGCTACCGTTCCGTACACAATTGGTTTTGCCCCGCATCTTTCTGCAAGTGGTAATGTTGTTGGATTATTGATTTATACGGGGCTCTTTTTCGCAATTGTTTTTGGCTTGACCGTTACTGAAGCTAAAATTACGGATTTAATTGGGAAAATTCTTAACCCGATTTTTTTAGTTCTTTTGTTTATTATCTTCTTCCTTGCTTTCATCAGCCCAATGGGAAGCGCTTGGACGACACCAGTTACGGCAGATTATTCGATTCATGCATTCTCAAGCGGCTTCCTCCAAGGGTATAACACCATGGATATTTTAGGATGCCTTGCATTTGGGGTTGCAATAATTAGCGCAATTAAGGAATTAGGGATTGCGGATACGAAGAAAATTTCATGGATCACAGCCAAAAGCGGGACAATTGGAATTATGGGGATTGCCGTAATCTATATCTGTCTAATTTGGCTTGGAGCATCTAGTCTTCACCAGTTTAAGGTTGCTGATAATGGGGGAACGACACTTGCGCAAATTGCTCACTATTATATGGGCTTTGTCGGGGATGCGCTATTGGCGACCTTAACCTCCGTAACTTGTCTAACGACGGCAATGGGACTCGCCGCTGCTTTTTCAGAGGACCTTCACCGGTTATTTCCGCGGGTTTCATACAAGGCGTTCTTACTGCTTAATTGCCTCTTTTCGTTTCTAGTAGCTAACTTAGGGCTAGATAAGATTATTGCCTGGTCTGCTCCGGTATTGGTTTTCCTTTATCCCTTGGCAATTACGTTAACGATTTTGGGAATAACATCACCGCTATTTAAGACCGCCCCAATTGTTTACCGAGTTACGACAGGGTTAACTTTTATTCCAGCTGTTTTTGATTTGGTAAATAATTTACCAGCAGGATTGAAAAAGACACCAATTGCTCAAGCAATGATTGCATTTGCTCATCAGTATTTTCCGTTATTTTCACTGGGTTTCTCGTGGATTCCATTTGCTATTGTTGGATTTATCATTGGGATTGGAATTTGCTTAGTCCGAAAGCGGCAGGAAAAAATTAAAGAGCTAAAATAAATGAATCTTTAGCTAAATTTAGTTATACTTAGTTCAACTAACAGAAGTAAGGAGTAGATGAAAAATGGAAATCACAATTAATGGTGAACCGCGACAACTAGTTGGTAATCAGCCAGAAGTTGGCGATGAGTTTCCACACTTTAAGGTTTTTGATAAGAATCATGACAAGATCAAGACTCGGCAATTACTTGGGAAGGTAACGTTATTAAGTGTTGTTCCTAACATCAATACTCCAGTATGTAGTATCCAGACAAAGAAGTTCAATTCAACGATGGATCAATTCCCGGATGTTAACTTCTTAACGATCTCAACCAATACCATTGAAGAACAACAAAAGTGGTGTGCTGCTGAGGGTGTGCAAAATATGCAGCTGGTATCTGACAGGGAGGAATCCTTTGGTTACGAATCTAAGTTGCTGATCCCGGATGAAGGGGTCCTGGCTCGTTCAGTTTGGATCCTGGATAAGGATGGCAAAGTAGTATACCGGCAAATTGTCAAAGAGTTGACTGATGAGCCCGATTACGATCAGGCATTAGCAGAGCTGAAGAAGTTATTATAAAAAAGATTCCAAAAAGGCAATCCCCAATTGGTAGTTAACCGATCTGAGATTGCCTTTTTATTCTTTAAACAAATTTTTAGTCATCAGTTTCGACGCTAATTACTTTCTTGTTTTGAGCATTAACCTTAACCTCAGTTGACTTCTGACCGTTTACGACTTCAACGTCCCATACCGGGGTGCCGTTGTCGTTTTCAAGAGTCCAGGCTTGCCCTTGTCCTTTTTTAGCGGCCTTTTCAGCGATCTTATTGGCTTGCTTCCGACTAATGGCCTTATCTAAATCAAGATTAGTCTTTTGCTCACCGTTTTCTAACGTCTCTGACTTGGTATTGGTAACCTTACCAGACTTTGCGTCAATATCAGCTGAATATTCTTTTTGATTATCCGCACCAGAAATTTCGTAAACGAACTTGTTTCCTTTGGTTTCTAATTGAATTTCATCAACCTCAACGTTCTTAAACTGCTTGTGGAACTTTTTCACAGCATCCTTTTCGTTAAGTTTAATTTTACTGGTTGAGACGGTAGCGGCAGAGACAGCTGTGTTTGTGACGAGTGCGATACCACCTAAAGAACTGGCGGTTAAGACAGTAACTGCTAGCAAATGAGTGAGTTGCTTCTTGAATGGTTGCTTTTTCATAATAACCTCCTAGTTAAATGTTATTTTCGATTAACCTAAGAATACCTCATAAAAATGAAGATTATTGTGTGGCAATTCTTGCTTATTTCTTAAGTTAGTTGAAAAGCAAATAAATTTAAAAAGATGCTTGTAATTTAGAGAAAGACTTGATATTATTATTTGTGCTGTGTTATAGTATGACCCGTTAGTCAAGTGGTTAAGACACCAGCCTTTCACGCTGGTATCGTGGGTTCAAATCCCGCACGGGTCACTTTATTGGGCTATAGCCAAGCGGTAAGGCAACGGTTTTTGGTACCGTCATGCGCTGGTTCGAATCCAGCTAGCCCAATACAGTAGACACCTGCTAAGTCGTTATGATTTAGCAGGTGTCTTTTTTGTTTCAAAGATGAATTTAGATAATAATTATATTAAAATTAAGCTAGATGCATCCATTGGTTATTATTAGGAGGGATAATAATGAAATTTGTAAAGGACCGACAGAATCCGGTCAAGGTTAAACAGCGATTTAGCTTACGGAAACTGAAAATTGGGACTGTTTCGGTAATGTTAGGAACAACGCTCTTCTTTATGGGCAGTGCTGTCAATAACGTTAAGGCCGATACAGTAAGTCAAACTAATCAACCTGCGCAAAATTCAAATTATCAAGAACAGAATAATCAAGAACAAACGCAAAATGCAATTAAAGCCGTTCAGAATCAATTGGGAAATAATGGCGAAGTCCAATCAGACCAGGCGGTTACAATTGACCGAACAATTCAGTACCAAGAGGAAGGGACAAATAAAACACTCCACCCGGATGCTAATCAAGATGTAAGTATTGTTCCTTACTATAAAGTTGGTCATGTCACAATTAATTATATTGATCAGACTAATAACCAAAGCTTGGGACAAGACAGTTTTAAGGGCTACTTTGGTACGCATGTTCAACAATCTCAGGGAGAAAACTTAATTAATACCAAGGTAAATAGTCTTGGTGAAAAAGGCTACCAGTATGTTTCTGATAACTTCACCCCAGTATTTAATGAGGGGAGGCAGTTACAGTTTACTGAAGCTAACCATGTTTTTAGTTTTAACGTTTACTTTACCCATGGTACCAAAACAGTTAATACGACTCTTCCTGGTTCACAAACGGTAGAGTACGTTGATCAAGACGGCAAAAAATTAAGAGATAATACGGTAACGTCATTCACGTTTGAAAAAACAGAAAGAATTGTTGATAGCGTGACAGGTAAAGTGATTACTCCCGGAAAGTGGAAGACTGAGTCACACCAATTCGGTAAGGTTAAGGCACCAGAAATTGCTGGTTATACACCAGTAAATGAAGAAGTTGATGGTGCTACCATTACTACCGAGCAGCCTAACAAGGTTGTTCGGGTTGTCTACAAAAAGAACGCTGTGGAAGAGGTAACAGTTGCGATCGAATATATTGATCAGGATGATAACAACAAGATTCTTTCTACAGATACAGTAAGTGGTAAGCCGGGAGCATCAATTGATTATGAGAAAAGCAATAGAATTAAAGATTATCTAAGCATGGGCTACCAGTATGTTAGTGACAACTATCCAGAGGTAGCTAATTTCCCACAAAAGGAAACAACTTACCAGGTAATTCTTAAACACGCTAGTATACCGGTTGTTCCTGATAACCCTGGACAACCAGCAAATCCAGGAAGCCCGGTTTTTCCAACCACATTTGCCGTATATGCAGCATCAAAGGCTAAATCACAAGTGGTTGCTGAACAGCCGACGACTTACTACGCAATTGATCAGCACGGTAAAATTTTGGCACAAGACTTAGACGAACAACAAGCTAAGTCAAAGCTATTTGACGTGGTTTCACCAACGATTCCGGGGTACCGGTTGGTTGATGACAATCAGAAGCTAATCGATCAAATGCTGGTCGATGCTAAGTCCAATAAACACACTACGATCACTGTTTACTACACTAAGAATAGCAGTACACCAGCACAGCCGACAACGCCAACAGAAACGCCAACGACACCAGAACAACCAAGTACGCCAACGGAGAAGCCAACAACTCCTCAGCAACCAACCACACCAGTTGCTCCAGAAACTCCTACTTCTCCGACTACTCCTGGAGAGACCCCAGCTCCTGAGCCAGGAACTAATGAAACTCCAGAAGGACCAACGGACGGTGTTAAGGTAATTCCTGGAACTCCCGGTGAACAGGTTGTCCCTGACAAGCAGGTTAATAATCAGTTATTAGTTAATAAAACAAGCTGGCCTGTACAAAGCCAGGACAAGGTAGTGACTAACACTCCAACAACGCAAAGTCAATTGCCACAGACCGGTAATCAGCGTCATACAGGATTGATTGGGCTTGCTGTCCTTGGAGCATTGTTTAGCTTGCTAGGATTCAAAGGAAAACGAGATAATTTCTAAAGATTATATTGATAACAAAAAAATGAGGTTCAAAATTGAACCTCATTTTTTGTTTCATATGAAACATCACAAATTAGAAGTGCCCCTTAACGTCCTTATCAGAGAATGTTCCGGGAGCGGGAATAAAGGAAATATCAGTATCAACGATTCCAAATTTCTTTCGCAGAGTTCGTTCAATCTTTTCAGAAAGCTGATAACTTTCCAAGATGGTCATTTTGGCATCAACCAAAACTGTAGCATCGAGAGAAACGACATTCCCGTTATAGTGGGCTTTTAGTTCAGCGACGTTTTTCACTTTTTTGACCTTCAAAATTGCTTGCTTATATTCCCGCTCGGCTTTTGGATCAAAATAATCGACCAGGTTTAAGCTCGTCTGGAAGAAGATTTTTAATCCAGAATAGAGGATAAAGAAACCAACGATGATACTGGTAACCCCATCAAGCCATGCCAGGTCAAAGAGGAGGGCCCCAGCGATCGCAACCATGGTTCCAATACTAGTAAAGGCATCGGCAAGACTATCTTGGGCCGAAGCTAGGAGGGCAGCGTTTTGTAGTCGTTGACCAGCTTTACGGTTCATGTACCAGACGACAAGCATGATCACCGAAGCAATTCCGGCCCCAACAAGAGCAATTGGTTGGGGAACCACCCGACTAGCAGGATTCAACAGAGCTTTAATTCCGTCAAGAATAACATCAAATGCAATCACAACCATGATAACAGCGGTTACTAGGGAAAAGACAGTTTCATATCGCCAGCAAATAAACTGCATCCGTTGATCGCCACCAAGAATGCTTTCATTTTCGTCCGGCATTTCCACACCAGCAATATCATCATCGTCAATGTCTTGTGCAATATGAAGTCCCATCATTAAGAGAAATGTTGAGATAATTCCAGATAAGTTGTTAAATGCATCGGCCCGTAAAGTTTGCGACTTACTGATTTCAGCTAACCAATATTCAATAATTGAAATTGAAACATAGGCAATTAAGTTGTAAATCAGGTGACGCTGTGATGCACGAATCTTTGCTAACTCGTTTGCTTGATTATGTTCCCAAAGATCCATTTCACGATTAATATGCTTTTTTAGCTTACTCAAACTTAGATACTCCCTAAAATACGATTAACTTCTATCATAACGCTAATTCAAGAAGTTAGTTTTTAATTGCCTTAGCTAACCGGCTTAACCCATCCTTGATTTGGACAAGCGGGTAAGCAATGTTGATCCGGATAAACTCATTACCGTTACCATGGTAGTAAGTTCCTGGATTAATAATTAACCCAGTTTCTTGACGGATCTTTTGTGCAAGGGCATTGCTATCATTGGTGACTTCACTAACATCAATCCAGACAAGGTAGGTAGCTGTACCAGGAACAACGTGAAGCTGAGGTAAATTATCGCTGATAAATTGTTCTAAGTATTCTCGATTACCCAGTAAGTATTTCTTGAGTTGGTGAAGCCAGTCGGCACCTTGAGTATAGGCAGCAATGGTACCAGGAATGGCAAGAAGGTTCGGTTCAGCAACTTCATACTTATTAATTGCCCGGGTAAAGCGTTCACGCAGGATCGGATTAGCAACGATTCCTGTTGCAGCGTGAAGGGCAGCAACGTTAAATGTTTTACTTGTTGAAACTAGGGTAACTAGGTTTTGGCGGTATTCTTCGGGAAGAGAAAAAGTTGGTGTATAGTCAGGACCCTTTAAAACTAAGTCACCGTGAATCTCATCGCTAATAACAACTACACCGTGTTTTTGTGCTAATTTGATAATCCGCATTAGCTCATCACGAGACCAAACATAACCGGTTGGGTTGTGTGGATTACAGAGAATCATCAGGGTCGTTAACGGGTTGCTCATCTTTTCTTCGAGGTCATCCCAGTCAACGGAATAAGTATAGGTAGAACGATCATACTTTAATTGGCTTGCTAGGGCGTGACGACCACTATTTAGGATTGAATTATAGAAGGTATTATAGACTGGTTCCATCAGGAGAACATTATCACCCGTATGGCTTAGATGATTAACGCTAGCAGTAATCGAAGGAATTACTCCCGTAGCAAAACGCATCCAGGAGGTTTGTGCATCTGCATTATGTTCAGTCTTATACCAGTGAGCAACGGCGTCAAAATATTCTTGGCTAGGGTATTCATAGCCGAAAGCACCGGCATTAATTTTATCCTTCATTGCCTGCATGATTTCAGGAGCCGTTTTAAAGTCCATATCAGCAGTTGTCATTGGTAATTCGCCTGGTTTAACATCCCATTTCTCTGAATTAGTATGCTGGCGATCAAGAATTGTGTCAAAATCGTACTTCATAATCATCATTCCTTTATCTATCCTTAAACTAAAATTGCTTCATCCTTGATTGTACATCAATTTATATTGACGCCCTAGGTAATGCTTCTCGACAATTAGTTATTCAAGAACCGAATATAACGTAATTAGGTATAAGTATTTTTACTTTTAATTAGTTAGTGCTATTTTAAAATAAGGATATTAATTGCACTAATTAATATTATAGGATTATTCTTAGTTAGTGGAGATCTTGATAAGAAGAGGATCGCAAAGGGGAATAACTAACATGCAAGAAATTAAAGATGACTATTATGATGGTGAACGACCACTCTACGGGATTCACGACACAAAATTAATTAACACCACATTTGGGAAGGGTGAATCACCCCTAAAGGAGACAGCTAATTTAACGTTAGATGGTGTTCTTTTCACTTGGAAGTATCCACTTTGGTATTCTGATCACATTAAGGTAACGGACACGATTTTTGAAGAGATGTCGCGTTCCGGGATTTGGTATACCAATGACATTGAAATTACTGACAGCACTATTCAAGCCCCAAAGGAATTCCGGCGGTGTGACGGCATTATCCTTGATAACGTTCACTTCTCTGACGCTGAAGAGACGATGTGGAGCTGTAAGAACATTAAAATGCATGATGTGTATGCCAATGGAGATTATCTAGGGATGAACAGTGAGAACATTTATGTTGATCACCTTGATCTGGTAGGTAACTATGTTTTTGATGGCGCTAAGAATGTTGAGGTTCATAATTCACGGTTAGTTTCAAAGGATGCCTTTTGGAATTGCGAAAATGTTACCATTTATGACTCGAAGATTAGCGGTGAGTACCTCGCTTGGAATACCAAGAACATCACCTTCATTAACTGTACGATTGAGAGTGATCAAGGATTATGTTATGTTGACCATTTGACAATGAAGAATTGTCGGACACTCCGAACTGATCTTGATTTTGAACTGTGCAGCAATATTGATGCGGAAATTAAGGGATCAATCATGAGCATTAAGAACCCAATCAGTGGTCAAATTAAGGTTGATCATGCCGATGAAATTATTATGGATGATCCGAAAATTGATCAAAGCAAGATTAAAATTATTCAAAATAATCAAGGATAGTGTAGAGAAAACTGGAGCATATTTGTAGTGCTTCAGTTTTTAAATGATCTGAATTATTAAAGGTGGTATCATTAATATAAGTTAATTTTAATCTTATTTTAATGTGTGAAGGGAGTTTTCCGAATGTCACGAAAAGTTGCCGTTATTGGGATGGGGCACGTTGGTTCAACGGTTGCCCACTACATTGTTGCTAACGGGTTTGCTGATGACTTGGTATTAATTGATTCCAACGAGGATAAGGTAAATGCCGATGCCCTTGATTTAAAGGACGCAATGCCTAATTTGCCATACCATACCAATATTGTGGTTAATGATTATTCGGCGTTAAAGGATGCTGAAGTAGTCGTTTCAGCAGTGGGGAATATCAAGCTTCAGGATCAGCCACAAGCTGACCGGTTTGTTGAATTGCCATTTACGCGGGACGCAGTTAAGGATGTTGCTCCAAAGATCAAGGCGAGTGGCTTCTCTGGAAAGCTCGTTGTAATCTCAAACCCAGTTGATGTGATTACATCCTTATACCAAAAACTGACGGGACTGCCGAAGAATCAAGTCATCGGAACAGGAACGTTACTTGACTCTGCTCGGATGAAGTGGGTCGTTGCGGATAAATTTAATGTCGATCCGCGTTCTGTTAGTGGGTACAACCTTGGTGAGCACGGGAATTCACAATTTACCGCTTGGTCAACCGTTCGGGTCCTTGATCAGCCAATTACTAAACTTGCTGCAGAACGGAACATTGATTTACCGGAACTGGATAAGGAGTCTAAGCTTGGTGGCTGGTATGTATTCAAAGGAAAGAAGTACACTAGCTATGGGGTTGCTACGGCCGCAGTACGGTTAGTTAACGTTATTTTAAGTGATGCACGAACTGAACTTCCTGTATCGAATTTCCGTGAAGAATACGGTGTTTACCTTTCTTACCCTGCAATTGTCGGCCGTCAAGGAATCGTTGAGCAAAGTCAATTAGACTTGACTGAAGAAGAATTGCAAAAGTTACAGAACTCTGCTAATTTTATTAAGCAAAAGTACAATGAAAGCCTATAAGAGAGTAGTCCTTGTGAAGCGAGTACTATTTAATTAGTAACTGAAATTAAAAATCCTCCCTAATCTTTGTTTGAAAGAAGAATAGGGAGGATTTATTAATTTTTAAGAGCTGGGGAGAAATTTTTTAACTGACCAGTTAGTAGCGATTGAAACAGTAATTATTACCGGAGTTAATTCAATTGGGACTAGGAGAATCAAAAGGATACTAGTTAGCAGGGGTTTCCCCAGGATGACAGTGAGACTAGTGGCTAAGACAATAACGGCATTAACGCGAACATCGCCGGGAAGTACTAGTGCACATGCACAACCGATGGCTAAACTTGAAAAAATTGCCGGGAAAATAGTTCCACCACGCCAGCCCATCGCAAAACCAAGGTTAGTAACAACTGCTTTAACAAAAGCAATCGACAGTAAAAGAGGAACAGATAAAGTTAATGCTTCATGACTAAAAGGAACAATTCTAAATTCACCCGAAAAAAGGATATCATTACTTAGTAAAGAGCAAGTTGCTAGAATTAAGCCAAAGATACCTCCTTGCCAAACTTTGCTTAGTTTAACGTTAATGATCAATGCTGACCAATTTTCAAGCCGGATAAATAACCAACCAAAGGCAATCCCGACAATCATTATCGGAATAGCAGTAAGCAGGTTTTCCCATTGCCAGTTAATTGTGTGGTGGTGAATGCCGAAGACCCCCTCTTCAGGAAATAGTTTGAAGACAATGGCAGCTCCCAGAATGCCAATAATGACAAGAAAAGATACTATTAGATTTTTTTGCTTTTTACTTCGAAATAATTGACTAAAAAGTGGCGCTGATTCTAGTTGATGGCGATTAAGCCGATCTTGCCAGATATTATTTTCTTGACCATTGTGGTGGCAAAAGATCGACCACCTTAACCGGTCACCAAGCCAATTAATCATACTGCTAGTTAGTACAGTGGTGGAGGCTTCTGGACCGACACTTCCACCAGCGCCAAGAACAAGTAATCCTAAAGTGAATGACTTCCACCAATTGTGATAGTCTAACTTGCCCCGCATTCGGACCGTGGTAAGAACTTCCTCAATTGTTAATGGATAATTGCCTAATTTATGACTAAGGAAGCCGATTAGGAAGCCAAATGGTAAACAAATAATAAATGGGTACCAGGTTTTAAATTCGGTTGGAGAACTAAAAAATTCATTCCAAATAATGTTAATGACCCAGTTTACCAAGTTTAAATATCCCGCTGTTAGGATCCCGATTATTAAACTCCAGATAATGGCATATATTCCAATATTGATTTTCCAATATTCTAGTTTGAATTTCATAGTAGCTCCTTAATTAGTAATGAAAAATCTATTAGTTTAACTTCTACTATATCTTAATAGCTGATTTTAAGGAAGTTAGAGTCAACTGGTTGTGGAGTAATTGCTGGAATTCGTATAATAATAGTAATTAGATCTAGGAAAGAAGTGGGAAAAATGGTAAATCGGGTAATGATTCTTGGTAGTATTAACGTTGATTCAATCTATCAAGTAACGCGGTTCCCTCAACCAGGAGAAACAGTTGCGGTCAAGCAGAAAAGCTATGCACCGGGTGGTAAGGGCGCCAATCAAGCTGTTGCAGCAGCTCGCTCTGGAGCGAAAGTTTCGTTTATTGGTGCGGTTGGTGCCGATAATGATGGACAGGAAATGGTCAAAACATTAGCAGAAAATAACGTGGACACGAGTAAGATTGCTGTTGATCCGGATAACGGAACTGGCAGTGCGGTAATTACGGTCGATGAAAATGGCCAGAACGATATTATGGTTTATGGGGGTGCTAATCAGGCAATGACTACGGTCCAGCTTAATGATTTGGAGCAGGAATTAGCCGGCACCGACTTTATTGTTGCCCAACTGGAAACACCACAAGAAGTCACGCTAGCTGCTTTCAAGCTTGCCAGGCAGCAAAATGTAATAACAATTCTTAATCCAGCTCCCGCAACAGACTTGCTTCCGGAATTGCTGGAGTATACCGACATTATTATTCCGAATGAAACTGAAAGTTCCTTATTAACGGGAATTTCGGTTAATGATGAACCATCAATGCTTCAGAATGCAAAGTTCTTTAAGTCACAGGGGGTAAAAAACACAATTATTACCTTAGGCGAGCAAGGCGTTTTTTACGTAACGGCAGATGGTCACCATGGATTAGTTCCGGCATTTAAGGTAAAGCCAGTTGATACCACAGCAGCGGGTGATACGTTTATCGGTGCACTTAGCTCACAGTTAAGTCCTAATCTGGGAAACTTTGAGTCGGCAATAACATACGCCCAGCGAGCTTCCAGTTTAGCTGTACAGGGGATGGGCGCAATGCCATCGATTCCGCTTGCTGAGGAAGTTGAGAAAGCATTAGGATCGCAAAAATAAAGTCTGAGGGAAGTTGAAGTCCCACAGACTTTGTTTTTTAATGATTCGGTTGATAATTACTTATTAAAAAGTTTTTCATATTTTGGGGCTCATGTCCCGTAATATGTTGGAAATCATTAGTAACATCATTCATCAATCCCATTGCCGCTGCTTTATACATGGAAGCTAGTTCATCACCATCGCCCTCAGAACGGTAAAGATCAGCAAACTTGCTAATTGATACTGGGTTGTAACCAATTTTGTTACCAGTTACGGTAGTCATAATCTGACTTAGTTCAACCATATTGTAATTTTGTTTCATTGTTAAAAGGTAATTTTGTCCATGATTATAGAGATACGGTTTTACAGCAACATTTGCAATTGCTTCAGCGCTATCTTGACGACTGATAAAGCTCATTGCTTGATCACCAATTGGGTAAATAATATTTTGGCGTTTGATGAGTTCGGGAAGATAGGGAATTAGCGGATCAGCATAGAGGGAATTCTTGATAACTGCATACTGGAGTCCGGTACTAGCTAAGCGGGCTGGAAGGTAGGCATAGTAACCAGCTATCTGAAATGGATTATTCGCTTGGTCGGCGATGAAACTAACATCTATAATCGTTGATATGCCAGCTTCTTTTACCGCCGTAAGGGTGTTTTCAAATTCATTAATTCGTGTTTGAACCTTGTAAGTAAGACTAGGGATATAGATTAAAACATCAATGTTCTGAAATGCGCGGTTCATTGTTGCGGTGTTCTGATAGTCGATTGTTGCAAGTTCGTACCCTGCTCTTTTGAAATCAGTTGCTTTTGCGGGAGTGTGGACACCTAAGCGGATATTGTTGATAGGGACCTGCTTACTAAGTTCTTGGACAACAAGACGACCGAGATGGCCAGTAGCACCGGTAATTAAATACTTCATGATAATCATCCTTTCTGAAACAATTGTAACTTTTAAAGTTACGAAAAGCAAACAAAATAAGAGTGATAGAAGTCATTTATAACTTTTATCACTCTCTAATATTTAAATTCTTTTCGGCTCTCCATAAGCATATCCCTGACGCAAGTTGATATTAAGCTGATCGGCTAGAGCGACTTGAGCAGCATTTTCGACTTTACCTACGATTGGGGTAGTTCCTTCTTTGCTGGCGAATCGCTGCCATTGAGCAAGCGTAATGTCAATCCAGTGGGAAGGCGATTTCTTAAACGAGTGGATATCAAATTTAAGAAAATCAGTATATGGAAGGTAGGATTTAATAATCCGGTAGGTCTTTTTAGAAGAATCAACGTTTTCGATCGTTATTTTAATATGAGGATGATCGATTTGCTTTAATATCTTTAACACTCTATAGCGTTGAACAAAATTAGCCTGGCAAAGATCGGTAGCGTCAATTTCAATTAATAATTGGTGGTGATTGATTACCCCAAGAAGCCATTTAAAAAAGTAAGCTGCACGGAAATCAGATATTTGACTAACGGTCATATTCAGAGAAAGGAACCTAATATTGGCAATAATTTTGGGATCAATTTTTTGAACAGTGTGAACAATTTTACTTAATGGAAAGTTATTCACATTGGATGGTAGTTGCCAACGCTGTGTTTGTGAATCAAATTCACGGAGAAGCAATTCATAACCCTGAATCTTTTGCTGGTGATTATAAATTGGTTGGCCAAAGTATTTGTATTTGTTTGAAAATCCTTGATCCTGATCGATTCCCTTTTTATTCCTGTAACGAATCCGTGCTTCAACGCAAAGTAAACAGCAACTGAGGGTAAAAATGATAAAGATCCACCAGAAAAATATTTTTAAATCATTCATCAGAACTAACCTTTCGTTTTGGACTAATCCATTTACCGCTTCCGTGGCCCAATACCGTCTTAACTGCTTTAACAAAGGTGGTAACGATTGTTAAGGGATTGACGAGCCATGTAAAGAGGAGGTAAAGGGGCGAGAAAGCAAAGTAGCGTAGTTTGGTTCCGTTAAAGTCAAGAATTAACGCGGCTAAAACTTGGAAAAGGCCGGCAATTAACTGGAAACTAACGAAAATCATGCTCATTACAAATCCGTGCCAGACTCGTTCGTAATTACCTGTAAGGAAAAATGACGTCATTAAACTAACAAAAATTAAGCTTGTAATCCAAAAGAAAAAAGACCAGACGATTGAAAGGGTCGTATCAACTAACATTGGGATAACAAAGCGAAAGCGCCAAGGATGAGCGATGATCTTAGGAAAATTGGTTAACCAGACTTCGGTTCCACCTTGGGCCCACCGAGTTTGTTGGCGGTAAAGATCACGGAACGATTCCGGAACGTTCATGTGGAAGACAATGTCAGGTGCGAACTTGGGAACAACATTCATGAAAGTATGATCCCAGGCAATACTGATATCTTCTGTTGCCCGGTCCTGGCGAAAACCGCCGACGTTAATTAAAAAGTTTCGTCGATACATTGTATTCGCTCCGCTATAGGCATACATTGTGTTGTTTACGGCAGTTTGGCTACGTTTGATAATCCCAACAATGCTTGAAAATTCAACGGTTTGTGACTTTCCCCAGAGCGTTGAGCGGTTATAAACATCCATATTAGCTGTAATTGCAGCATAATTAACCCTATTTGGACTAGTAAAATATTGCATGTACTTAATTAATGCATCTGGTTCTGGGATTGTATCGGCATCGTTGCTAAGAATATATTCTCCTTTAGCAAAAAAGATGCCAATATTAAAGGCATGGGCTTTGCCTTGATTTTCTTCGATCCGAATTACCCGGAGCCGGGGAAATGACTTTTGCATTTGGTGCAATATCTCTGGGGTGCGATCAGTACTTCCATCATCCATTACTAAGATTTCGTAGTTATGGTAATGAAGCTTGGTTAAGAGATATTCAAGGGTGCTTTGGATGACAACCTCTTCGTTGTGGGCCGGAATCATGATCGTAATGAATGGTTCGTTTTCTAATTTCGTATCAGGAAGAAGTTCCTCATGATGACGGAAAAGCATGTATGATACCGCACCGAAAAACCAGAACATTGCGCCCAAAATTGGGTAGAGACAAAGAATCAGGGTGATAACAAAGAGAAAGCTTTCCCAAGGTGTAGCAGTATTCAAAGCAGCGTCAAAAATATTAGAAACCATTAACTGTCAGCCTCCATATTTTTATTGGCGATAACTTTTTTAAGCTGGTTCTTGGTAAGGTTTTGCTCAGGCTTTACCGTGTAGTTTCGTAAATTTTGACGTTGCTTTTCAGTACCAAAACGAGCGGTCATGAACTTCTCTGCTGTTTGCCGTTCCCACTGATTTTTAGTGATGTCAAATAGCGGCCACTTATTAACTAACCCGCGAGATCGTTGAAACTGGATATATCCCATTGCTAGACAAAAAACAGCGATCATTCCTAAAGCAAAGGTTAAAAAGATTACCAAGAAGTTTAGTTCCTGAAATCCTTCAGCGTAATGCCAAAAGAAATGACCGTGTCGTCCATGAGTCAGGTAAGCTAAATAGGTAGCGCTTGTAATGATAATTGGTATGAATAGGATTAACCAACAAGCTAGTGCAACCAGTACTTGGCGAATTTTAATTCCCCAGTGACCATGTTCAAAGAAATGGTCCCGATAATTATTACGTGTGCTAGTATTCATAAAATTAAATTGGTAATGAAATCCCCATAATAATCATTACCGTTCCCCCTAGTTAAATGAATAGAAATTTTCCGCAAAAGATTATATCACAAAATTACTATAAAATGGCTAATAAGATAAACGTTGATAGACAGTCGATTATTTTACAAAGATTAAAGTGGAATATGAATTTATTCCCGAGATTTTCCTAGATTAAATTAGCCAGGAGCAGTAAAATTTGAAAGTTATCAAAAATTACAATGAAAAGGTGAAGTTAATTTGGCGATCCAACTTTTTAGCGCAGTTATTTATTTGCCAATAATTGTTATCTGTATGATTATTAGTCAAATTTACTTTGAACGGTATTGGGAATCGTTTCAGGGAAATAAACTAGCAAATTGCGGATTAGTTGCGGCGATTATGATTACATATTTTATTCAGGAGTTCTGTCTATTACAGCTATCCCTATTTAATATTAATGAAGTTGCCTTTATGCAGGTTGTTTCAGTCACAATGGTCTTTCGTAATAGTAAAAACAAGCTTTGGTGGGGACTCTTAGCGATTACGCCGCTATTTGCGAATACGGTTGAAGTTCTTATGGGAATTGAATCGCTAAATACTTGGTGGATTTGGCTTGGCGAATCAGCAATCTTTCTGCTAATTTGTGGGATGTTAGTGCAATGGAAAGGAATCTCAATTCGGATTCGCTATCCCTTGGCAATTTTAAGTTTAAGCTTGGTTGAAATTATCTCATTAGGAATTGATAATAACTTTACCGTTGTTAATGTTGCTGCGGCGACGCTTGGTCTCTTGATAATATTAATTTTTGAGAGTCAGCGGTATGAAAGTGAAATTAGAAATGAGGAAAAGATAAAACTTCTGCAAAGATAAAGTGAGCGGGATGATCTCACCGGATTACTTAATTATCGGGCTCTTAGTCAGGAAATTAGTGCATTAACCAAGAATCGGGATATTCATAGTATTGTGATTGGCGGACTTGATATTGATCATTTTAAGCGAATTAACGATACTTACGGTCACTTTGTAGGGAATGAAGTTCTTAATTACTTTTCAACGGTATTTCGTAAAGAAATTCATGAGGCTTTTCCTGATCACGGGTATGTTTATCGGTTTGGTGGTGAAGAATTTACAATCGTTGTTTCAAATCATTCAATTGAGGAAGTCTATGCGCTTCTTCAGTCGATTGAACGGCAATTTAGTGAGCGACCCATCGTTACTAAAGAAGGAGTCAAAATCACAATTAGCTTTTCTTGTAGTTTAACTAATCATTTGAATGGTGAATTGCTCGATTTGACCTTGAAGCGTGCTGATAAAATGTTGTATAGTGTAAAGAATAATGGGCGTGGTTGGATCGTGACCGATCACCATAGTATGCCAGAAGAGAACGTCGCAATAAATTGATAAGACAATAAAAAGTAAAGTGAATGAGTGATAAAAATTATAACTAGTAGTGAGAAATTACATAATATCTTTCAGCCGATTTTTCAGGTTGACCACGAGATGAACGCCAAAGTGGATACGTATGAAATGTTAATGCGGAACTCTTCAGGAGTATTTCCGGGAATGGAATTCTTGCAAGGGTTGACCACCCAAGAAGGGAACGATCAATGGATCACCATTAGTAAGAAATCACTTGCCACTGCTTTAACTAACCATCCGCAACGCAAAATTTATATTAATCTTGAGCCCTGCCAAATGGAATTTGATTGTATTTGGCGGTTCCTTGAAGAGATTCATGAACAATATGGCTCTCAAGTAGCAATCGAGATTACGGAAAGGCGAGAGACAATCCACAGTCTTGATTACCTTGATGGAGAGATTCTCCGGTTAAAAAAGATGGGGTTTGAATTAGCAATTGATGACGTTTGTGCTGGAAGTAATAGCTATGCGTTTATTGTTCGTCAATTATCAGCTATTCAGCGAATTAAACTTTCACTATTAGTATTTAAAAATGAAGATCATGAGACAACAAATGACTTTATAAATGCCTGGTTAACCTTCGCTACCCATCACCACCTCGATTTTGTAATTGAGGGAATTGCTGATCGCCAGCTTGCGGAGTCTTTTGCTGGTAACCCAACTGTTCTTCAGCAAGGCTTTTACTGGGGTAAGGGTTCAGCGGAAATTTAAATATAATATGAAGAAAGCATCAGAGATCGACTAACAAGTCGGTTTCTGATGCTTTTAACTTTATAGCAAGATTATGCTCTGAAACTATTTTTACTGCAACATGGTCGAAATATGTTCGCAGGGAAGCCCCTATAGACCCCCTCCCAGATGCTTTCAGCATTCAGTCGGGAGAAATTTTATTACTACAACATGGTCGAGATCGGCTCGCCAGAGACTTGCTAGAGCTAGCAACCTCCTTCCTAGGCGCAAGTCGCCTTCGTCAGGAGAAATTGCTAGCTTTCCGCAAGTCCTTTGCTGTTGAGCACTCTAATTATTATGGACGTAACCGGTTAATCATCCGTGGGAACGGAATGTTTTCCCGAATGTGTTCTTGAAGAGTAATCCAGGAAAGGAATCGTTCAAGACCCATTCCGAATCCGGAGTGAGGTACTGAACCGAACTTTCGCAGATCATCATACCAACCGTAGTCTTCCTTGCTTAAGCCGTTTTCTTCAAGCTTGTTGGTGATGTATTCATAGTCGTATGAACGTTCAGAACCACCGATGATTTCACCGTAGCCTTCTGGTGCAAGTAAGTCAGCACAGATAACTTGACGGTCATCTTCTGGATCAGTAGGCATGTAAAAGGCCTTGATTGCCCGTGGATAGTTCATGATGAAGACTGGCTTGTTAAATTGATCTGCCAAGTACGTTTCTTCAGGTGAACCGAAGTCATCACCGTACTTAGAATCAAAGCCACCTTCTTGAAGCATTTCGATTGCCTTTTTGTATGTGATCCGTGGGTAAGGTAATTCAGTAAATGGCTTCAGGCTTTCAACTGAACGACCAACCATTTCTAATTCTTGGGCACAGTGGTCAATCAAGTCTTGAACGAGGTAAGCAACGTATTGTTCTTGAATCTTGAGACTTTCATCTTGGTGCATCCAAGCCATTTCTGGTTCGATCATCCAGAATTCAGTCATGTGACGCCGGGTCTTTGACTTTTCAGCCCGGAAAGTTGGGCCCATCGTGTAAATCTTGCCAAGCGCCATTGCTCCAGCTTCACCATATAATTGACCTGATTGTGATAGGTAGGCATCAGTGTCGAAGTACTTAACATCGAATAATTCAGTTGTTCCTTCAGGTGCTGATGAGGTAAGGATTGGGGCATCAAATTGAGTAAAGCCGTGCTTGTCAAAGAATTCCATTGTGGCAAGTTTAACCCGACTCCGGATCCGCATCAATGCCCATGGCTTACGAGAACGGAGCCATAAGTGACGGTGATCAAGTAAGAATTCAATCCCGTGTTCCTTGTTACCGATTGGGTAATCTTCGCTTTCACTAACGATTTTGAAGTCCTTGATGTGGATTTCGTAACCGAACTTAGAACGCTTGTCTTCAGCGATTTCACCAGTTACCCAAAAACTGGTTTCTTGGTGAAGATCGTGCTTGGCAGAATCAAACTTAGCTTCATCAACATCATTTTTCCGGATAATCCCTTGGAAAAAACCAGTTCCGTCACGTAATTGTAAGAAAGCGATCTTCCCACTAGACCGCTTATCAGTTAACCAAACGCCAATCTTAACGGTTTCCCCAACGTGTTCTGGGGCTTGACTAATTGTAATTGTTTCCACTTTAATACTCTCCCTTAATCAATTAATTTTTATAGAATTTGAATATGAGCAGCTTCACACTTCTTGAGCATGTCTTCTGGCCAAATGCTGGCTTGAACTTCACCAACATGTGCCTTGCCAAGTAAGAGCATGCAGAGCCGAGATTGACCAATTCCTCCACCAATTGTATATGGTAATTCGCCATTGAGCAACATCTTATGGAATGGTAATTCTTCCCGGTCGGTAGCACCAGCTTGTTCGAGTTGGTACTTCATTGATTCTGGACTAACCCGAATCCCCATGCTGGAAATTTCAAGCTTCTTTTGCAGTGGCTTATACCAGAAAATAATGTCACCGTTAAGGCTCCAGTCATCATAATCGGGTGCCCGGCCATCGTGAGGTTTACCAGAACGCTTCAACTTGTCCCCAATCTTCATTACAAAGACAGCGCCCATTTCTTTGGCAATCTTATCTTCTCGTTCCATTGGAGTAAGATCTGGCCACCGGTCTTCAAGCTCTTGGGTGGTAACAAAGTGAATGTCATCTGGTAATTGGTAAACAGCATCAGGATAAAGGTACCATAATTCCTTTTCGATCCGCTTAATAACCTTGAAGATTTGCCGAACGGTAGACTTTAATGTTTGTTCAGTCCGTTCTTCCTTAGTAATAATCTTTTCCCAGTCCCATTGGTCCACGTAGATCGAGTGGAAGTTATCCAAATCTTCATCTTTCCTGATGGCGTTCATGTTGGTATAAAGTCCTTCGTGAAGGCCAAAGCCATACTTCTTGAGTGCCATTCGCTTCCACTTAGCAAGGGAGTGAACGATTTCGATGGTTTCACCAGGAAGATCCTTCATTTCGAATGAAACAGGCTTCTCAATGCCGTTAAGGTTATCGTTCAACCCGGTACTCTTATCAACAAACATTGGTGCTGACATCCGTTGCAAGTGTAATTCTTGACCAAATTCATCCTGGAAGTTTTCTCGGATGTAACGAATGGCAGCTTCGGTATCACGAATTGACAATTTTGGATCGTAGTCCTTTGGAATAATTAAACTCATAATTAGCAACTCCTTAATATGCTTAGAATCGGAGATAAATAAAAAAGCCCTTCATCCCCAACATCTAAGGGACGAAAGGCTTTTGTTCCGCGGTACCACCCAAATTGTCTAAAATACTTTTAGACCATCTTATCAAGTACATAAATACTTTTCCGGTGAGATAACGTGCCGGTGACGACTAAGCCTACTTTAAACGAGGTTATTTGGGTTAGTAGCATGGAAAAAGGGTTTTTCAATAATCCAGGTGCTATCGGTCTCCCACTATCACCGACTCACTGTTAGACTGAAAATTATTTACTCGTCTTTTTCATCGCTTTTGAAATTCTTTAATTGTATTTTAACCGAATTTTTAGAAATTGCAACTACTTTTAAAATTTTTTCTTAGTAGTTAAAATTTTGTGCGGTTCTTTAACTGTCTCAATACTTCGTCAGCAATTTCGTGGTTAGTCCACATCCAGATTGCATGGCCAAGACTCTCGGAAAGGTGTTCCTCAAAAGGTTGCTCCTTGGCACTAGGGACTGTTTTCATTGCAGGCATAATTACTAAGTGGAAAGCGATCCAAACAGCGATCCCAAACGGAATCCCTTCACCGAGAGTCAAGAATTTAACTTTCTTTTCTAGTAGGACAGCATAAGTAGTCGCAAATGAAATCGAGAAGCCAAAGTGAACTAGGTATGATACCCAAGGAAGTTGCTGACCAGAGTACGTATAGGTAGCTTGAGTAAGTTTAGCGGGAACCCCGAGTTGTTGAAGCAGGGTTTGCGGTGGATTAACCTTGTCCCGTTCTGGAGTCCGTGGTGGAAGGATATTTTCCCACCCGAGTTTAACAAGGCCAGAAATTACTCCCGCAGCTGTTCCGGCAATCAAAGTATTCTTTAAATTTAATTTTGACATTCTAAATCACTCCTTTGATGGCTTAATAGTATTCTTATCTGCCATTCGTTTAAGATAGTGCCAAATTTGTGGTCGGTAGCGACGAAGGCAGTATAGTAGTAATAGGTAAACCAAAATACATAAACCAATCCAAACTGGATCTTGTGAAATAAAAGCAGCAAAAACCAATGCATTAAGTGGTCGTGCCATTAGGTTAAAACTTGTTACAAGAACAATCCCAGCAGGAATGGCAGCTCCATAATGTGAAATAGCTCCGGTATAGATCTGAGCTAGCCAACTAGAGCAGTATAATCCAATGCTGAACCAGACAATTCCGTTAGCAATCACTTTAAGGATATTTCCATTAGTGATAGCAACGATTGATTCTACCATGAAGGGCAGGGCGATTAGATCGACCACTGGTAAAGTACGGTTACCAGGTAAAATAAAGGCAATTACAACCATAATTGGGATTAAAATAATTCCTGAAATAATTGTTGCTGATTCGCCATAACCAACACCGTCATCGACAGCGAGGAACCAGCGCTTCCGGTCGTTAATTGGATCGGCAATTGCCTGCTTATCAGCAGCCGCTCTTCGTTGCTGGTCAATACTTTTAGCAAGTGGTTTAAATGCCTTAGCAAAGACATCTGTAACTAACGGGAAAATAGTCATTACGGCCGCTAATTGAACGGCAAATTGGAAAATCTGTCCCCAGGCATGATAGCTACTGAGCCGGTTAAGGTTACCGAGAACTCCGATTAACAGACCAAGGATTGCCCCAAGAGTGGTTGGCTGACCAAAGACACCAAACTTCCGTTGAAAGGTCTTGGGAGTTAAGTGAACTTTATTGAAACCAAGCATGTTCCATAACGGATCTAGTAAGATTGCCGGAACTGTTTGGACGATATTTTGGGCAGCACAGACCGTTGTATTCTTAATTTGATAATAAGATGACCAACGATCGGCTTGAATTTCAGCTAGTTCAAGAGTGTAAAGAAGCATGAAAAATGATAGCCCCATTGATAACCAAAAATTATGGGTAACATAATAGGCAAGGGTTCCCCAAATCATAAAGCCAAAATTATTCCACAAGTTAGACGGCATAAAAACTTTTGTGATGCCGAGTGCGAAAAGAAGAAATTCAGCAATCAGACCGAATACAAAAAAAGCCAAGCCAACTGAAGAATTAAAACTCGCCAAAGAACCTGCTTGCCAGCCAATATCAACCACTGGAAGCTTGATACCAACATTATTAACCATTTGATGAATAATTTTAGTGACAACCGGAGTAAACTCGCTAATAATCCAAGAAAATCCGGTTAAGCCAACCCCGGCGTATAGTGCAGACATTAATGCGGTCTTTAATTTAACCTTAAGAAAAAGGGCAATGATAAAGATCATAATTGGTACAACAACCGTAGCGCCGAAAGCATTAAAAAAATGACTTATAGATGAAAGCAAGACGCCATCCTCTTTCTATTTAGCGTAAAGATAATAGCAGAATCAACTACTAGATAAGCTTAATAATTAACAAAATAGGTTTACTAGTCATCATCCTTTTTTATTGTACAACAAAAGAGGAAAAGAGTTTGCTTAGACGCTTATTAATTAGTTCTGGTCGTAACTTAGAATATCTCCAGGCTGACAATGCAAAATTTGACAGAGCTTATTTAAGGTTGCAAAACGGATTCCCTTTGCCTTGCCCGTTTTTAAGATTGAGAGATTAGCTGGTGTGATCCCAATTTCCTTAGCCAATTCTTTAGAAGAGATTCCTTGCTTTTCCATAACAACTCCAAGATTAACTTTAATCATCTACTTTCACCCTCTAAATAATACTGTTATTTTCATTTTGTAAAGTCAATCCACGCTTAAAGATAAAGTAAACGAGGTAGCAAATAATTAGTGAAATAAAGTAAGCGTAATAATTACCGCACGGGAAGAAGTCGAGCTGTGTTGTTATATTAATAAAATGGTTAACGACCGTGTTAATTCCGTCAAGGATGGTAAGGATAAGGAACGAGAACATTAATTTACGTAAAGCTACCATGTTTGCAGGAGCAAAGTATTTCTGAAGATTAATATTGTTGAGGATGTGATGCAAAGCAAGGCAACCGTACAAGAAAACAGCCATAAAAAGTAAAATATCGAAGTAGAGGAGAAGTTCAATTGCCCAGTTATTACCAATCTGTTTGAAAGAGATAGCGTTAGTGAAAATATAAATTGGACCGACAATTAGAAACCCAATTCCTAAAAGACCGTTTGAAATAATTCCCAAATCAACCAATGCTTGAATAGCTCCAAGAAGAAACTGATTAACCTTTTTCATTATTGACACCGCTTTCATTTTATTGTGGTTTTATTATAAAACGATAATAAATTACTGTAAAGCAATAATTTAATATTGAATAACAATAAATTGATCATAAAAAAAGCCTGAAAAAGCAAATTCCTTTCCAGGCTCCGTATTTAGATATTAATTAGGTAGGCTTACTAAAGCAGCGATTCCCATTCCGCCACCAACACAGAGAGAAGCGACACCGGTTTGCTTCTGCAGATCTTGCATTTCATGGACAAGAGTGACAACAATTCGGGCTCCAGAACAACCAACAGGGTGACCAAGGGCGATTGCGCCACCGCGGGGATTAACCTTATGATCATCTAGCTTTAATAATTGTTCACAAGCGATTGACTGACCAGCAAACGCCTCATTTAGTTCGAAAAGATCAATGGCATTTTTATCAAGACCAGTTTGGGCAAATAACTTACTGATAGCATAATACGGTCCAAGGCCCATTACCGCGGGATCAAGACCGACAGTAGTAGAAGTTTGCCATTCCGCAAGCGGAGTAAGGTGGTATTTTTGAACCGCTGACTCGCTAGCGAGGACAACCGCAGCTGCCCCATCATTTAATCCAGAAGCATTTCCGGCCGTAACGGAACCATTCCTTTTAAAAGCGGGATTTAACCCCTGAAGTGCGGCTAAAGAAGTATTAGCCCGTGGTGCTTCATCAGTATCGATTGCCGTATCTTGATGGTGAACAGTGACGTTGACCGGAGTGATTTCATCATCAAATGCGTGGTCCTCTTGAGCTTGAACAGCTTTTTGATGACTCCGGAGAGCAAATTCATCTTGTTGGTAGCGGGCAATGTGGTAACGTTCATTAACGTTTTCGGCCGTAATCCCCATCGCGTAGCCACCCCAAGCATCTTGGAGGGCATCATTTTGCATGGTATCAACTAACTCACCATTCCCGAATTTATAACCATGACGGGCATTTAAAAGAACGTATGGCGCTCGGGACATGCTTTCCATTCCGCCAGCAACAATCACTTGAGCTTGTTTAGATTGGACTAGTGAAACCCCAAGGATAATGCTAGATAATCCGGAACCACAAACATCATTGATTGTAATTGCCGGAGTTGACTGATCTAGCCCGGCAGCGATGGCAGCTTGACGAGCGGGATTTTGACCAGTACCGGCCTGAAGAACATTTCCCATTAATACCTGATCAACTTGTTTATTAGGAATACCGGCTTTGTGTACTGCATCTTTAATTACAGTTGCTCCTAATTCAACTGCAGACTTTGATGAAAGAGCACCACCGAATTTACCAATTGGTGTCCGTTGAGCTGCAACAATAAAAACTTTTTCCATCAATTATTTCTCCCCATAAAATAAAATTACTGTATTAGTTTAGCGAGAAAAAATCCCCCTCGCAAGCTTTTAGCACCGACTTTGTGAATCATTAATCTTATTTTAAAAGTTGAGAATTAATTCGTCGATCACGGTAATAAAATTTACGGTCATGTTCAGAGATTTGACGAGAGACCTTTGCTGGAACTCCCATTGCAACAACATTTGCTGGAATATCGCGAGTAACAACTGCTCCAGCACCGATAACAGAATTATCACCAATAGTAACTCCAGGAAGGATGATTACTCCGGCACCGAGCCAACAATTGCTACCAATTTTGATGGGAAGATTATATTGATAACCGTGCTTTCGTAATTCGGGCAAAATTGGATGAGCAGCGGACGACATAGTGACGTTTGGACCGATCATTGTATTGTCGCCAATGGTTACATAGGTATCATCAGCAATTGTTAGATTAAAGTTTGCGTAGACGTGATTACCAAGTTTAATGTGGTGACCACCCCAATTTGCGTGAAAGGGTGGTTCGATATAGCAATCCTTACCAACCGCCGCAAACATCTTTTTGAGCAGTGCCTGCCGTTTCTTCCCTTCAGTAGGTAAAGTTTGATTGTATTCATACATTGGTAACATTGCTTGAGTTTGTTCAGCAAGGATTGCGGGATCTTCTGGTGAATAGATATCCCCAGAATGCATTAATTTACGGTTATCCATCTTAATCAACTCCAATTAATTATTTATGTAAGCGGATACATTTATTATACCAAAAAAGCAAAATTACTAGTTTTACTAATAATTTTGCTTTCGCTAAGATAGACTTTTAGAAATTTAGTCAGCCAAGCCAGCATCATTGTAAGCAACAGGATCACCGATGTTACTCAAGGCGTCCTCAATTGGAGTCTTTCCTGAACGCATCATGATAATATGACCAATCGTATTCTTATATTTGAGCGTATCAGCAAGAACCTTAGCAACATCTGGAATTGGGTTAGTGGTATCATCACCTTCGCCTAGTGTAACCATTCCCGTTCCTGGCTCGTCAGTGAGGGATGCAGGCTGGATAATTGTGTAAGCTAAGTTAGTGTTGTGGATCAAGTAATTATCTGCAAAGAACTTAGCGATATTATAGTCGGTAATCGCAGCTAGTGCCTTGTATTTAGACCACATTTGCGGTTGGAGTGCGTACATTGAGCTCAGCATAATGTAACGTTCAATGCCGTCTCGTTCGGCGGCCATCATTGTTTTGACGGCACCAAATGCGTCTGTCTGAAGGAGATCTTTTCCTCTGGAGCCGGCAACAAAGTAAACTGCATCGCACCCATCCATAATCTTAGCAATTGCGTCAACATCTGCGTGAAGATCAAGCTTGACTGCAGAAACTCCTTCAAGTTTAACGATCTTTTCTGGGTTACGAGAACCAGCAACGACCTCATTATCATCTTTAACAAGGTCTTTAATTAGTTCAGTAGCGACCCGACCTGAACCACCAGCAATAAATACTTTACTCATGGTAATTCCTCCTTTGGTATTACTATTCTAATTTTAACGGTTTGATTTAATTCAAGAAAGCGATAACACTTCTAGGTCAATTAATAGACGGTTAACGAAAAAGTGAGTTATGATTAAAGAGTAATAGTCACCGAAAATTTAGTAAAAGAAGGGATTATCGTGACAGAAGAAAAGCATTTGACCACAGAAATGGTTAAGAAGTATCAAAAAGTTTTTCATACGCGAAAAGATGCGGAAGTAATTGCTCGTGCGGTTCAAAAGAACGGAATTAAAAATGCCAGTGAGGACCCGATTGCTAGTCAACGCCTTCATAGAGCATTTTCTTACGAGATTAAAACAGGGAAGCCAAGTAACCAGCGCCATAGTGGTCGGTGCTGGTCATTTGCGACCCTGAATACGATGCGGCACAAGTTTGCTAAGAAGTACAATTTTAAGGACTTTGAACTTTCTCAAAACTACTTATTCTTCTGGGACCGGATTGAACGGGCAAACATGTATTTCCAAAAGATTATTGAAACCGCGAAGAAGCCCCTTCATGATCGGACCGTTGATTTCTACTTGAGCTTTGCCTTAAATGATGGTGGTCAATGGGCTAATGCAGCCTCAATCATTGAAAAGTACGGTGTTGTTCCAGAATACGTAATGCCGGATACACATAACACTCGTGATACTAGTGACGTTGCTGAAGTAATGAATTACTTAATGCGGAAAGATGCATTAGAATTACGGCACATGGTTAATGATGGTGCTGACGAAAAGGAGTTAGCAGAAGCACAACAACGAATGATGGCTGATGTTTATAAGGTTGCTGCTTACTCCTTTGGTGAACCACCGACAAAGTTTGATCTTGAATTTCGTGACGATGATAAGAAATTCCACCAAGTTCTTGGTCTTACGCCACTGAAGTTCTATCGTGAGTACTTTGATACGAACCTGAATGATTATGTTGTAATCACTAACGCACCTGATCACGAATATAACAAGGTTTATGCAATGCCAACTCAAGATAGTGTTGCTGGGGGAATTCCAATTAAGTTTGTTAATGTTCCATTTAAGGATCTTCAAGAAACAGCAATGAACCAATTAAAAGCAGGTGAAACCGTTTGGGTTGGTAATGATGTCCTTCAACAAATGGACCGAAAGCGCGGCTTAATGGATGCTAAGTTGTTCCAACGTGCCCAGTTGTTAGATGTTGATTTCGTAATGGATAAGAAGGATCGCCTCGAATCGAAGCAAGCAATGGTATCTCACGCCATGACATTAACTGGTTTTAACCTTCAAAATGGCGAGCCAAACCGGTGGAAGATTGAAAACAGTTGGGGTAAGGATAACGGTGATAACGGCTACTTTGTAATGACCCAGGACTGGTTTGAAGAGTACACCTACGAAGCCGTAATCAACAAGAAATACCTTAGCGACGACCTCAAAAAACTCGCCGACAGCGAACCCGTCACCCTGAAAGCATGGGATTCGTTGCAATAAAGAGAGTGCGAGCCCGTTAAGATCTTCCGGTGGCTAACGATTTCTCCACCGAACGACGACTTGCCGTCGGAGGTGGAGGTCGTTAGCTTGAGGAAGGTTAGGGCGAGCAGATCTAGACTCTGCTGCATTAGAACCGCTAACTCTAGCAAGTCCCTGGCGAGCAGATCTAGACTCTGTGATAGTAGAACACTAGATCTAGTACATTAAAAATAATAAAAGATAATTTGCTACTGAATAAATCGCTTAATGAGAAAACTCATTGGCGATTTATTTTTCTTTAAAAAATTAACTACCGTTTGCGGTATGATTATTGCTATAAGAGAAGTTTAGAGAGAAAGAAGTTGGTTAAATCGTGGTAAAGCAGAAAAAAGAATCAATCTTTACTAAGGATGTTGTCCTAGTAATGGCAGCATCGTTTTTCTTCATTTTTAGTAATATGTACTGCAACCCGTTAATTAATGGTTATGCACAAGAATTAGGAGCTTCAAGTGCCTTTGCTGGAATTATTGTGGGGATGATGAGTATTGTCGCAATGTTCCTCAGACCGATCGCGGGGAACTTGACCGACCACTTTTCGAAGTACTCACTATCATTCATTGGCGGCGCGTTGTGTTTCCTTGGGGTAATGGGCTATGTAATTACTCCTAATAGTGGCTTACTATTGTTCTTTCGATTGATTAATGGTTTGGGGTATGTTCTTTGTACCGTATGTATGACTACCTGGCTTTCATACCTGGTTCCTTTTAACCATGTTGGGGAAGCAATGAGTTTTTATGGCCTGATGAACGCTTTGGCAATGGCCTTTGCTCCAGCGGTGTCAATTAACCTTTACCGGGTAATTGGTTATCGAGATGCCATCATTATTTCGGCCTTATCAGCACTGATGGTGGTAATTACTGTTCAGTTCGTTGGTAACCGAGCTAAACCAGAACCACAAGCACAAAAGGCCAAAAAGTTTCATTTGAAGATTATTCAGCGAGATTCGCTACCAGTTGCCGCCTTAACGGCATTATTTGCGATTCCGTACTTTGCAACGCAAGCGGACATTGTTGCCTATACTGAACAGCGTCATTTACAGATTGCTGTTGGTTCGTACTTCTTAATCTATGCTATTGTCTTATTGGCAATTCGGCTATTCTTAAGGAACCAATTTGATACTGTTCGTTTTGGTCCCTGGTTAGTTACCAGTACTGTTGCCACGGTCTTTTACCTCATTATGCTAACGGTAATGAAGACTAATATTGAAATGGCGTTAGCGGCTGCAGGAATGGCTTTTGGTTATGGCCTGATCTATTCAGTTTGTCAGTCTACGGCAATGATGCTTGCACCAGAAAATGAACGAGGACTGGCTAGTTCGACCTTCTTTTTAGGGCTAGATATTGGAATGACGCTTGGTCCGGTTCTTGGTGGGATTATTGATAGTACAATGCCAGTTAAATGGTTCTATCCAGTAATGCTTGTCACTGTTCCTCTGATTCTTTTGATTTACTTCTTCAATCGGCGAAAGTTGAATAGTGCGGTCGGCAATCATTAATTTCTACAATTGAATTATTTAATGTTGAAAGGCTAGTAATGACTGGTGAGAAAAAACTAATTTTCTCACCAGTTTATTTTTTGTCATATATAGTTGACAAAATGAAATGACCTTAGTAAGATAATACCAACAAATGTCATTTATATATGACAGATAGAGGAGTGAGTAATTATTGAATCGTGTCCGTCAGTTTAGGAAGAAGCAACAATTATCACAATTTGAATTGGCAAAAGAGATCGGGGTTGCGCGCCAAACAATTAGTCTGATTGAAAGTGATAAATATAATCCGTCACTAGACTTATGTTGCCGGTTAGCAACTGCATTAAAAACAGATCTAAACTCACTTTTTTGGGAGAAATCAAAATGACAAAAGAAAAACTACGTAATAGTCTTCTTAAATTTTCATACGGAATCAGTGGCCCAATTGATGAATACCAAGAAAAGCAACTAGATCACCTTGGTAATTCAGCTTATTTAATCTTAACTTTAGTTACGCCAGCTTTACTATGTATCGCGGTTCTCTTGGCATTAGTTACTACCTACCAGATAGCCTTTTGGTTCGCGATTATTAGTTTATTTGCCTTATTTATTATTGTTACTTGGTACTTTTACATTATTGCTATTCGGCAAAAAGTATTAGTAAATGAGGTTGATTCGGGCGAACTGAAAGAAAAACGAAAAATAGTCATTAGACGTGGTATTATTACAGGAATTGTTTTTTCCTTGATTGAATGTATTGGTTTAATAATTATTTACCAGAATTATTCAGTCAAATGGAGCTACGCACTGATCGTTAATGTGATTATTGTATCCATACTTGTTGGTTTGTTTGCTGGAGTACTGGCAGGGGTAATTGCCTGGAAGAACTTAAAAAAATTCAATGGATAATAAATAACGGTCAGTATTTCATATGAAACATTGGCCGTTTTAAACAATCTACAACAGGAGTAAACTAACATTAAAGGAGTGACTGAAAATGGAACGAGCAAAGGTAATTATTCATATGTACATGTCCATTGATGGAAAGATCGATGGTGATTGGGATGGCCTTCCTGGCGATAAGATTTCCGGTGACTACTATGATGATCAATTATTTAAGTTAGGGAGTGCGAACGCCAATGGAAGCAATACAATCGTAATGTATGCTGCTAAGGGGAAGCCGGACCTAAGTAAATATGATGGTCAACGGATAGAATACCGTGATTGGGTACCAAGCGAAATTAAATCAGCAACCTGGGATGTTAGCTATGATCGCCGTGGCCGTGCCGGGTGGGAGAAAAACTACTTTCCGTATGCCGGGAGAAAGAACCGGGCAATTGAGGTTATTACCAAGCAAGCATCAAGAAACTACCTTGCCTTTCTTCAATCAATGGAGATCCCGTACTTAGTTTGTGGTGAACGAGAGATCAACTTTGCTGAATCACTGGTTAAGCTGAAAAAATATTTTGATATTAAAACAATGGTTCTGGGCGGAGGTGCGCTAATTAATGGTGCCTTCCTTAAAGCTGAATTAGTAGACCAGATTTCATTAGTAATTGCTCCGTATATTTCAGGTGATTCGAAGAAGAAGGGAACCTTTAACACGTTAGGGGAATTTGTTAATCAACGCTTCCATGTTACCCAAACGAAAAAGCTAGGTGATGGTGGCGTTCACCTAATTTACGATCGAGATTAGGTGAACTATCGTAAAACAGCGGAAGCTCCAGTTGTTAGAACTTCCGCTGTTTTTATTGATTACTTTTTAACAATTTCTTGCTTCCAGTGATGAAGGTGTTGCTTGGTAATTACACACAGGCCATCTTCGCCAAGCTCCTTCATTTTGTCTGTACACATAATTTTAACGTCTTGTTTATTACTAACTTGTTGCTCACCCCAGTAATTTAAATATCGAAGAGCAGCATAAAGGTTTTCCCCTTCATCAGTTAGACGATATTCAACGTGGGGCGGGATGGTATTATAGCTTTTTCGGGCGACTATACCGGCATCGCCAAGTTCACGAAGCTGGTCACTCAATACTTTATGTGATGTTCCCAATTGCTTAACTAATTCGCCAGTGCGTCGGGGATGACCAGCAAGTAGGTAGAGGATAACCGGCTTCCATTTGCCACCAATTAGGGAAAGAGCATAATCAGCACCCGTATTAAACATTTTTACCTGTTTAGCCATAAAAAAATCCTCCCTTCAGTAATTTCATTATATTATGAAACCGCTAAAGAGAGAATTAATTATATTACTTGATTAATTTAAATTTCTCACCATCATTGAGAAAATCCTTATTGCCAGCGGATGCTTCGATTGAGCCAAATGGCATTTCAGCACGAAGCTGCCAACTATCAGGAAGGTCGAATGCTTGGTGAATTGCATCATCAATCAGTGGGTTGTAGTGTTGAAGACTAGCCCCGATCTGTTGTTCAGCAAGAGCAGTCCAAACGGCTTGCTGAGTGCCACCGATTCCTTGTTCTGCCCAGTCGGCAAAGTTGTCTGCATAAGCTGGGAATTGTTTCTCCAATTCATGAACAGTATCAGTTTCGGTTAAGAATAAAATGGTCCCGAAGCCAGCCCGAAAACTAGCAATCTTTTGTTGGGTTTTGGCGAATGCCTGTGGATCCTTGACAACTTCCTTTAATGCTGCTTCGACAATGTCCCAAACTTTATCTGAAGACTTGCCAAATAGGACGACAGCCCGAACAGTTTGGCTGTTAAAGGCGGTTGGCGAATTTTTGATTGCCGTTATAATTAGATCATAAATTTCCTCTGGGGAGTTAGTTAGCTGATCGCCGAGAGCGTAGATTGAACGCCGTTGGGCAGTTAATTGGTTAAATGCTGATTCCATAAGTAATTCCTCCGTTCATTGTTTGATTACTTACTAATAATAAGTATAATTGATTGATGACACAAGAGGGGAATTTTATTTCACCTAGTAATTATTAAAGGAGGGATAAAGTGATGACTAAACAAGTTGAAGATTGTCCGATCGAAACCACCTTAAAACAAATTTCAGGAAAATGGAAAAGTGTAATTATTTTTCGTCTCTTAGAACATCCTCGATGCCGATTTAATGAATTGCAAAAGCTAATCCCTGAGTGCTCACGGCGAATGCTAGCGTTACAGTTAAAGGAACTAGAGCATGATGGCCTAATTAGTAAAACAGTTTATCCGGTAGTTCCACCTAAAACTGAGTATTCTTTGACTGAACGTGGTAAAAAGCTTAAGCCAGTAATTGAAGGGCTACAAGAGTGGAGAAGTAGCGATTAGTCTGGATTAGTAAAAAAATTTAAATACCGCCTTTGATTGAGCGCCAAGTAAATGTTACTTGAGGGTAACTACCTTACACAAAAGTGCTTACTTTTAATAAGCTTCAATTTCCTTATACTTAAAAATGAACAAAGGATAGAATACGAGGAGGAAGATAAAATGACAAAGCAAGTACTAATTTTAGGCGCAACTGGTCAAATCGCTCAACACGCAATTAACGCGTTATTAAAGAATAGTGATGCAGAACTATTGCTTTTTGCTCGTCACCCGCAACATTTAAAAAACATAGATGAAAGTCGGGAAAAGGTTATTAAGGGCGATACCTTGAAGACGGACGAGTTAGACGCTGCTGTGTCACAAGCAGATGTTGTTTACGCTAATTTGCGGAACCCCGAGATTAAACAGCAAGCTGAAAATATTGTTAAGGCAATGGATAAATATGGAGTAAAGCAGCTAATTTGGATTTCATCAATTGGGATCTATGATGAAGTTCCCGGTAAATTTGGTGAATGGAATAATGCTGAACTTGGTGGCGGTCAAAAGGATAGTTATCTTGGAACTTACCGGAGCGCGGCTGATGTTATTTCCGCCTCTGATCTTGATTACACAATTATTCGTCCAGCATGGTTAACAAATAAGGATGAGGTTGATTACGAGACAACAGAACGAGGAGAAGCGTTTAAGGGGACTGAGGTTTCACGAAAATCAATTGGTAATTTTGTAGCAAAAATTATTTCTGATCCCGCTCCATATGCTCGTAAGGATTTCGGTGTTAATAAACCTAATACTGACGGTGATAAGCCAAATTGGCTTTAATGAAAAGGACTAACGATAATTAGTTAAATAAAATAAGGCATCAATAATCTTCTGTAAAAAAGATTGCTGATGCCTTATTTTGAAATTAGGTAATATTATCGATATTGATAGTCTTTTTGGGCCATCTGGAATAAAACGCGGTCATATTTTTGAGTACCATCAGGGAAATTAACAGTGAATTTCTCAAGGTTACCACCCTTTTCAATCTTTCCGGATGACTTCTTTGTTACTAGTCCATTATCGATTGTAACCTTATTGTTCTTAATTTTGTAATATTTCTTGCTAGTAGCTTTGTTAAGGATTGTCCGGTCAGCGAGATAGCGATTAATTGTTCGTGGGGCAGCCTTTTCTTCTTTCGTGGAATCCTTGTTAATTACTGGTTTGCCTGATTGATCAGTATCAGTAACGTTAACGTAAGCGGATTTGCCATTAGTAGTAAAGAAGACGTATTGATGCGCAGTTGTGTAACCATTTGAATTGATAAAAGTAACAAGGTAGACACGGTTATTTAATGACTTTTGCGACATTGCTTGAACGGGTTTATCTGTAATAGTTATAGTAATAAGGAATGTCATCATGCTAACTAAAATTGGCAATAAGAACTTCTTCATGGGCGACCTCCTTTCAAACCATTATCTTCATTATAACAGCTTAAATTTTTTTAAAGGTGTTTGGTGATGTAGTTGTTCAGAAGCGAAACATTAGTGCTTAAGGCCTAATAGTGTTATAGTCAAATTAGAAAATGAAATAATTAAATTTGTTGACTAAGGAGGCAGTAGCTGATGGCAGAAAAGACTTTTACTCGCGAAGAATTAGCAAAGTTTAATGGACAAAATGGTCAACCAGCATATGTTGCCATTTCTGGAACAGTTTATGATGTCTCGAATAAGGCTGCTTGGAAAGGTGGTAAACACCACGGTAATGAGGCCGGTCAGGATCTAACAGATGTTTTGTATAATGAGTCGCCTCATGGAGATAAGGTATTAAAAGATTTGCCTGTTGTTGGTAAGTTAGTATAGAAAATAAAAATCCCTAACAAACGCTAGAAGTAACGATTGTCAGGGATTTAATTTTTTAAAATAATTCTGGAGTTGATGTTATAGGCTAACGGCTTTGTACTTTCTAGTCCCATACCTGTTCTGCAACTTCTTTAACAAGCTTAATCTTTGCCCATTCTTGATCTTCGGTTAAGATGTTTCCTTCTTCGGTTGATGCAAAACCACATTGGGTACTTAGGCAGAGGTGATCGAGGGGATGGAATTCAGCAGCTTCCTTGATTCGGTCAATAATTGTTTGAGGATCCTCGAGATCGCCACTCTTAGAGGTTACCAAACCGAGAACGACATACTTATCATCAGGAACCTTTGCTAATGGTTCGAAGTTCCCAGCGCGGTCAGAGTCATATTCGAGGTAGAAGGCCTGAACGTTTTCCTTTGCAAAAAGGTGATCGGCTACTGGTCCATAACCGCCCTTAGCAGCCCAAGTTGAGTGGTAATTTCCACGACAAATATGAGTAGTGACGGTTAGATCATCTGGAAGGTCTGCAATCGCATCATTATTTAACTTAAGGTAGGTATTTTCGAGTGCTTCCCGGTCAAAACCAGCTTTAGCCATTGTTGCCCAGAATTCATCATCGACAACCATTCCCCAAGTACAATCATCAATCTTAACATCGCGACAACCTGCATCATAGAGTGCCAGAATTAAATCGTGGTAGGCTTTTGCAATATCATGGAAGAGTTCATCATCGGTAGGGTAGTACTTCCGTAAAGCAGCAATGTTTTCATCACCACGAACTAATTCGGCATAGAATTGAGCCGGCGCTGGAATGCTTTGTCGAGGAGTGACGTCTTTACCATCTGTAAGACTCTTCAGAAATTTGAATGCTTCAACATCAGGATGACCTGGTTTGAAGGAAATCTTCCCAGCAACTTGTGCAGAGTCATTACGGGTTTCCTCATCGTGGAAGAGGTAGCCATGTTCCTGAGTTGTATGCTTAATTCCCGCGAATCCCCAGAAAGTATCAAGGTGCCAATAGCTTCGCCGGAATTCACCATCTGTAACAGCGATTAAGCCAGCTGCTTCTTCCTTATTGACTAGTTCGGTAATACATTGATTTTCGACTTCTGTGAGTTGTTCTTGATTAATCTTTCCTTGGGCAAAATCATTACGAGCTTCCTTTAGCTTTTGCGGACGAAGAAAACTACCAACAATATCATAACGGAATGGTGAAGTAGTGCGAGTTGTAAATTGAGTCATATTGAATACATCCTTTCTTTTTTAGATAAGTTCAGGAAATAAGAGCAAATAAAAAGTCCCTAGGAAAAGCAGTTTAACTTTTCCTAGGGACGTCAATTTCAATCATTTAGAAATAACGTGTTACCACCCTATTTTGATCAGGTCTCACAACCTAATCCTCAGTAGGTACACCCGAAGGTAAACCTAGACGTTTTATCGGTCGTCAATCGTGAACAACTAACTAGATTAGCTCATCGTTCGTAAATGCTCCAAGACCATCTTCGTCAAAGTCCTCCAGATTGCTTCTCATCTAACGCAACTCTCTGTGCTGGATTTCTAAGACTACTCATCTTTTCAATGCAATTTGTAAATTTGATCGTCATTATATTAGAATATTCTCATTTTAATGTCAATGATTAATCATCATTATTTTAAAAATTAAGTTTAATTAGTTCGTTGACAGGATAAACGCATCGAATGAGTGTATAAAAGTAGGGATTTAAAAAGGACGTTGACAATTAATAAATAACGAGTTAGATTAAAATACAATTAAATAATAATTATAAAACACGTTGACAAGAAGAGTAGTTAGGATCGGGTTTGCAGAGAGTCCTTGGTTGATGAAAAAGGATAACTAGATGCTAATGAAAATCACTTTGAGTGCCAGGATGAAGTTAGTAATCTGCGGTGGGAGTAGCCCATTATCGCTACCGTGTTTAGTTATTATGACTGAACATTTGAGGTTAATGGTGTGAGCTATTAACGAATAAAAGGTGGTAACACGCAGGCGCGTCCTTAAGGTTGATTAATCAATCTTTGGGCGCTTTTTTTATTCACGAATTACCGATCAGCATGAACGCTTTATCACTGAGACTTATTGGTGAGCTAGAGAAAGGGAGTTGGATATTATGAAGTTTACAGTAGTTGGTGCTGGAGCAATGGGTCTCCGCTTTGGTGTATTGCTACAAGAACAAGGAAATGAAGTTGACTTTGTGGAAGGTTGGCAACCACATTATGACAAGATGAAGGAACAGGGTGGGGTATACGTTACCCGTGAACACCAAAACAAGCACCTCGTTCCGGTAAACGTCTATACTCCAGAAGAATATCAAGCAACCGATGCTGACTTTGTGTTCTTTGAACTGAAGCAAATGCAATTGGATGATATGTTGGAACGGTGTAAACATTTCTTCAAAGATCAGTATTGTTTAACCGCGATGAACGGGATGGGGCACGTCGAGAAATTACTTAAATATTTCCCTAAAGAAAAGCTAACTGCTGGAACTGCACTTGTGGCAACCATCTTGACTGGTCCGGGCGAAGTCGAGTTTGTTGGTAAGCCAGGGATGGGGACTACCAATTGGGCAAACTATACCGAGAAGCCGAATGCCAAAACAGATGAGCTAATGGCAGAATTAGAAAAGGCAAACTTCAACCCAACATTAAAGGATAACTTCATGGGCACTTTAATGGCCAAGGTAGTCTTTAATTCAGTTGTTAATACTTTATGTACGATGTTTGAAATCACGATGGGGGAATATGCTTCCTTTGAGAAGGCGGATGAATTATCTCGGCAACTAATTGATGAAGCCTATGACGTTTGTGAGCGGGCAGGAGTCCAGTTAGTTAATAGTCGGGCAGAAGAACTGGAGAGTGTTAACTATGTTTCAAAAGTTGGTAACCCTCACCATTACCCATCAATGTATCAAGATATGAGTCATAATCGACCAGTTGAGGTTGACTATATCAATGGCTACTTTGTAAAACTTGGGCGGAAGTACCACTATGAAGCAAAAACCCATAACTTTGTAACTAATCTGGTTCACCTTGCAGAAGCAACCCGGGAACATCGAAAGTAATAAAAGATGGAGCTGGGAATTAACTTTCTCGGAGGGACGGTTGACTAACCTAGAACGATGAATGATGATGAAATCATCAGAGTCGTTCGTAGTTAGGCTCGAGTCCCTCAGTTAATTCCCGCGATTAGACTCTCTAAGTTCGGAGATTAATAAGTATATATAGAGGGCGGGAAAAACTTAACGTTTTTTCTCGCCCTCATTTTTTGTGATTATCCTATAAGTTTGGATCCATTTTGAAAGTTAACTTTGATAACTCGGTTCCCTGAGTCATTAAGTCGAATAATAATTCTTTTGCTTTAGCGTTACAGTGGCTCGCAATCTCATGGTTTTGACCAGTAAGGTAAGTTGTGAGTTGTTTACCGTCAAGCTTTTTGGCATGTTCATCAACCTCGTGAATCTTTCGCCGGCACCATTCGCCAAGTTCTTTTTGGAAGTCGAGATCGGCTTGATTAAATTCGCTGTAATGGGATTCAACGACCATTGCAAGAGCTTCATTAAGCCAAAAAGCGCTCTTTAAATCCATCTTTTTTGGTAGCTCACGGTAGGAAACATCAGTATCGTCCGCGTTAGCAAAGAATGGAACATAGGCATTGAAGCTGGGAACTCCCATTTCGATCCATTGGACGGCAGCGTGCTTTGAATTGACATTATTTCTCATTTGAAGAATATGCGACTGGGCAGTTCGCGAAAGGGAGATTGCCCGATAGACTTTTCGATCATGCTCATTACCGTCACCGAGTGGGTCGTACTTTGTTTCATTGTAGTGAGACTTCAGAATATATTGGATATCCTCAACCGCAATTTTCCGTTCTGGCTTCCGGATAAAGGGCATTTCTGAAGACTCAGGTGTTTGGCTAGCGGCAGCAACAGGATTGAAGTAGCGTTGGGCAAACCAAACTCGGGGAGTGTTGTAATGATGATCAAATTGGGTGTTGGTTCCAAAAATATGACGGAAATTCCATTGATCATTGTCCGGATTTAAACCGTGAAGATTAACGAATTCTTCAATTCCATCGGACCACATATAGTTATCTGAATCTGCAAAGTTAATCTTTTCAATGGCAATTTGGTTAGCAGCGACAGCATAACAATCATCAGGAATCCGGACTGCTACCCAATGGTGTCCGGTAGCAATTTCCATGTACCAGACCTCGTTTTGGTCGTTAAATTGAACACCGTTACCTTCAGCAGACCCATACTCTGCCACTAATTTACCCAGGTATTCTACTCCTTCACGAGCACTATGGATATATGGCAGGACAAGGTTAGTCATTGAGTCTTCAGCTAAACCATTCTTAACGTATGGATCATAGGCAAGAACGCGATCGTTAGCGTAAACACTTTCGGTAGCACTTTCGCCAACGTTTTCTTCGTTAAAACCGTCTTCTTCATTTGGACCCATGCTTTGATCGCCGCTTGGTGTTGCAGTGTAGCGCATTCCGGTTGCTGGTAATTTGACGGTTAACTTATTATATGGTGAAACATATGTCTCGTTTCGACCGGAAACTGCTGGTTGAACAATAAACCGTTTTGGTTCGATTGCAACTACTCGGTCTTCATTGCGGGCAATAAAAGTTGAACCATCCATTGAGGCTTTTTTGCCAACCATAATGGACGTACATGCAGAATTTTTAAAACGAGTCATTAAATCAGATCCCCTTTGTGTAATAATCCCAAAGTTCTATCTTCTTTTATTTTACACTTTCAGGGCTGAAATCTAAAAAACTTATTTTACTAGCTTATAACCAAAGCCACGCACCGTTAATAGGTGATCTGGTTTATGGGGATCATCTTCAAGTTTATCTCGAAGGTGGCTGATATGAATATCAACAATTCGGGAAGTATCAAGAATGTCATATCCCCATACGCCATTTACGAGTTGCTCACGACTGAGTACTTGATCGTGGTGTTCAATTAAGTAGGCAAGCAATTGAAATTCTTTAGGAGTAAGCTCAACTGGCAAATCATTTTTAGTGACAGTGTAATTTTTTTGATCGATTTGCCATGAACCAATTGAAACTACTTGTGGTGAAATTATTTTTTTAGTAGGCGCAGACTCCTTGAGTTTTAACTGCTGATATAGCCACAGTCGTTGCTCAAGCAGTGGTTGAATGATCCGTTCATTAAACGGAAATGAAATTAGATCATCCACTCGTGCTTTATAAAGCTTTCGCTGGATTCGCTCTGTTAATTTAGCTGCCAAAACAATGATTGGGCCATGGATCTGCTCGCGGATCAGGGTCATTGTTGCGATCGTGGTATCTAGAGTTGTGTCAGTAAGATCCCAGAAGATCCCCGTAACTGGTTGCTTTTCGAGTTCAACCACTAATCCGGTTGGGGTTGTAATTTGGCTAAGAGTCCACCGCGCTTTTTTGCAAAGGGTGGTTAGTTGCTGAGTTAATTCAGTGTTCTGACTCATTAATAAAAACTTGTTAGTCATATTCTTCTCCAAAATTTACACAACTTTTACAATGCGAAGATTAAATATTTACATCGACTTGATATTCTCTATTTGTATCATATGAAGTTAACGAAAACAACTAGGGAGATAAGATGAAGAGAATAATTACAGGAGTTATTGTTGCAGCAATAATCGTCGGATTAGGGGCCGGTTGGGTTGCAGCGAAGAAACAACCACCGCAAGAAAAAATTACAATTGTTGGCTCTACTGCCCTCCAACCATTAACTGAAGCAGTTGTTGAGAACTATCGGAAGGTAAAACCACAAACGAGTATTACTGTCCAAGGTGGCGGATCTGGAACTGGATTAAGTCAGGTTCAAGCAGGAGCAGTTAATGTTGGCTCATCAGATATTTTCGCGGATCAACAGGATGGGATTAATGAAAAGAAACTTACGGATCATATCGTTGCAGTTTCTGGAATTGTTCCAGTTGTAAACCATGAACTAGGAATTAATAATCTTTCTCTTGAACAATTACGGCAAATTTATACGGGGAAGATCACAAACTGGCGCCAAGTTGGTGGCCCCGATTTACCAATAACAGTGATTAATCGAGCTGCCGGAAGCGGAACCCGGGTAGCATTTGAACAGGTAGTCCTCAAAAATGGCGAACGGTCAATTAATGCTCAAGAACAGGATTCGAACGGCACTGTAAAGGAAATTGTTAAGAATACTCCAGGCTCGATTAGTTATATTTCGTTTGCCTACCTTAACGATCAAGTTCAGCCAGTAAAGATTGATGGAGTTACACCAACGGCAAAGAATGTTACGACAAATAAGTGGCCATTATGGTCATATGAACACATGTATACCCAGAAAAAGCCAACTAGGGCAACTAAGGAATTTATTAATTACATGCAAACGAAGAAGGTTCAACAAACATTAGTCGAAGATGCAAACTACATTAATATTCATGATATGAAGGTCCAACGAACAGCGGACGGGAAGACAAGTATAAAGGAGTAAGTAATGGATGATTTGAAGAAGCAGTTAAGTCAACCGTCAATTGAAAGTAAGCAGGAATGGGTTGGTAAATTGATCAGCTACCTGGCAATTATTTTGATTGGCGGATTGGTGGTGACAATTCTAATGTTTCTTACCGTTAAAGGAATTGCCCTCTTTAAGGATGATGGGGTATCAGTTTGGCACTTTTTAACCAGTACTGACTGGCAGCCAAGTCATCATTACTATGGTGCGTTACCAATGATTATCACCTCGTTTAGTGTAACTGCCTTATCGGGAATTATCGCCCTACCATTAGCGTTGGTGGTAGCAATTGCAATTACGGAAATGCTTCCGCGAAAAGCCTATCAGTATCTTCAACCATTAATTGAATTGCTTGTGGGGATTCCTTCAGTTGTATACGGGTACCTCGGGTTAACCGTAATAGTTCCATATCTTCGTCAAGCATTTGGGGGAACTGGATTTGGAATTCTAGCAGCGACAAGTGTTCTTTTCCTAATGATTCTCCCAACAATGACATCAATGACCATTGATAGTTTACAAGCAGTTCCACAAAAGTATCGGCAAGCATCGTCCGGCCTAGGAGCGACACGGTGGCAGACTATTTCCCGGGTAATAATTCCCAGTGCGAAGAGTGGAATTTTAACGGCGATGGTATTTGGAATGGCACGGGCGTTTGGGGAGGCATTAGCGGTTCAAATGGTAATTGGAAATACGACCATTGTACCAAAGAGTTTGATGGAATCCTCAGCCACGCTCACGAGTGTTTTAACAACGGGGATTGGGAATACAGTAATGGGAACAGCATCGAATAATGCTTTGTGGTCGCTAGCATTAATCCTTCTTGTGATGTCTCTGGCATTCAACTTATTAATGCGATTGGTAAGTAAGAAAGGAGCAAGATGATGAATCCAGAGCGAGTTGACAAAGTAGCAACTGGGATAATACTAGGACTGGCAGGATTGGTTGGCTTGGTAATCCTTAGTTTGTTAATTTACATTTTAGCAATGGGAATTCCTAATATTTCCTGGCACTTCTTAACGGCTAATGCTGAATCATTTGCTGCGGGTGGTGGGATTCGTGATCAGCTTTTTAACTCCCTTTACTTAGTGCTTTTGACCCTAATCGTCTCAGTTCCGCTAGCTCTTTGTGCGGCAATTTATTTGAGTGAATATGCTCCAGAAAATCGGTGGACACAAATGCTTCGGCTGGCGATTGAGGTTTTAAGTTCTTTACCTTCTGTAGTAGTTGGTCTGTTTGGCTACTTAGTCTTTGTCTTGCAGTTTGGCTTTGACTTTTCATTATTAGCAGGAGCATTAGCATTAACGATTTTAAACTTACCAATCTTAACCCGTAGTTGTGAGGATGCGCTACAACAGGTCCCGTATTTGCAACGCCAAGCAGGATTAGGATTAGGGATGTCAAAATGGCGGGTCACGACTAAAATTGTTCTTCCGGCAGCACTACCAGGAATTATTACTGGCGCAATATTAAGCGCTGGACGAATCTTCGGTGAAGCAGCCGCATTAATATATACGGCGGGGCAAAGTTCTCCAGCAATTAACTATGCTGATTGGAATCCTTTTAGTCCAACAAGTTTCCTGAACCCAATGCGACCAGCAGAAACATTGGCGGTTCACATCTGGAAAGTGAATAGCGAGGGGCTAGTTCCTGATGCCCGAGCGGTTTCAAATGGTTCAGCTGCCGTATTAATTATTACGATTCTGCTGTTTAATCTTGCAGCCCGCTATGCTGGTCACCGAATTAAGCAACGTTTAACTAAGTAAGGAGAAACAAATGCAAACAAGTACGGCTTTAGAAACAAAAAATCTTCAGGTCCTTTATGGTGAAAAGCATGTTGCTCATGATATTAATCTAAAATTTCCCCAAAATAAAATTACGGCATTGATTGGCGCTTCTGGCTCAGGAAAATCTACGGTATTGCGGAGCTTGAATAGGATGAACGATGACTTTGCAACGGTAAAGGGAGAAATTAATTTTCACGGGGTAAATATCAATCAACCGAAAGTTAACGTTTACCGAGTTCGTCAGCGAATCGGAATGGTTTTCCAGCAGCCAACGCCATTTCCGCTGTCAATTTATGAAAATGTGATCTATGGTCTTAGGTTAACGGGCGAAAGGGATCGACGGGTACTTGACCAACGAGTTGAAGAAAGTCTTCGTCAGGCAGCATTGTGGGATGAAGTAAAGGACCAGTTAAAATCCAGTGCACTCGCGCTTTCGGGAGGACAACAACAGCGGCTTTGTATTGCCCGGACGCTAGCAGTTCGACCAGAAATTATTCTAATGGACGAACCAACCAGTGCCCTTGATCCAGTTTCAACTTCGCAAATTGAAGATACTCTAGTACAATTGAAAGAGCAATTAACGATCATTATGGTAACCCACAATATGCAGCAGGCATCACGTTCAGCAGACTGGACTGCATTTATGCATCAGGGACACCTCATTGAATTTGATAAGACGGCAAATATTTTTATGAATCCACGAGAACAAAAAACTGCTGATTATTTAAGCGGTAAGTTTGGTTAGGAGGTTGTAGATAGATGGGTGCAATTTTTAATGATGAATTAAAACGGCTTCGTGGTCACTTTATGGAGATGGGGATTGACGCTAGTGAACAGATATACCAGGCGACAAAGGCGTTCACAGAAAGTGATACAGCGCTGGCAGAACAGGTTCTAAAAGCTGATCCCAAGATTAATGATGAGAAAATTAATCTTGAAAAAGAGGCACTTAAGCTAATGGCATTGCAGCAACCTGTAGCAAGCGATTTTCGCAAGATTATCAGTATTTTGAAAGCAAGTAGTGATATTGAACGATTAGGCGATTATGCATCCCATATTGCCCGGGCAGCTATTCATTTAAGTGATCGAGAGCATAATGAAGAAATTGAAGAACAGATTGAAAAGATGATGATGATTGTTCGGGAGATGTTAGAACGAGTTCTGGATGCATATGTTTATACTGATGAACAAAAGGCCTATGAAGTTGCTAACGAGGATTTAAAAGTTGATTTAATCTATGTTCAGCAACAACGAGCAATTATGAATGCATTAGTAAAAGCAGGGCAGAACGTGAAAACATATGGTGATTACCTTTCCGTAATTCGTTACCTTGAGCGTGCTGGCGATCATATTGTGAACCTTGCAGAATGGATTATCTATAGTGGTTCAGGTAAGTTGGTAGAGTTGAATCCCGGGAAGGCCGATCCAACAATGGTTAAACGGAAACTACAAAAATAAGCAAACGATAGCGTTAACTGATAATTCACATTAAAAAAGCTTCAAATATTCAGGGGAGCCCGAATACTTGAAGCTTTTTAATATAGTAAAGATGGATCTTATTCCTTTGTAAAATTAAATTCATCCGCATGACGGAGTGAGTAGCAGAAGTAAATAATTAAGCCAAGAGCAATCCAAACAAGATATGTTAGCCAGGCGGTTAACGAGATGCTAACAAGAAGAACGATACAAATAATAATTGAAAGTACCGGAATTGTTTTACCAAATGGCACCTTAAAAGGTCGTTTGAGTTCTGGGTACCGTAGACGCAGAATAATAACAATAAGTGAGATTAACGCGAACACCATTAAAGAACCGATGTTAGCAATTAATGCTAAGTAGTGAAGATCAAATTCACCAGCTAAGATTGCTGAGAAAATTCCCACTAACCAAATTGCCCGATTAGGACTTTGAGTTTTAGTGTTTACTTTAGCAAGACCCTTGGGAAGAAAGGCACTCCGACTCATTGATTTAAGAATGTTAGAGCCGGCGTAGATAAAGGCGAACACAACCGCCATGATCCCTAAAACAGCTCCAAGTGAGACGATTTCCGCAACAAAACTATGTCCCTTAACAATCAGAACGTAGGACATGGCTTCAGAGACGTTTAACTTGGTATAGGAAACAACTCCTGTCATGACAAGACTTACTAATACATAGAGGGTGGTGGAGATAACCAGGCACAAGATTATTGCCCGGGGAATATTTTTATCAACGTCTTTAGCGTCTTCTGCGGAAGTTGCTAGGGCGTCAAAGCCAAGAAACGAGAAGAAAACAGCAGAAGCACCGGTGAAGATCCCCTTATAACCATACGGGAGAAAGGGGTGCCAATTACTTGGGTTAACGTGTGGAACACTAACGATAATAAATAAAAGAATAATAAAAATTTTTACCCCAACAAGGAAGTTATTAATTAACTTACTTTCGCTTGTTCCCCGAGTTAGGATAATTGTCATTAGAAAGATCATCAGGACAGCTGGAAGGTTAACATAACCTCCAGCAGCTGGAGTAACGAGGAAACGATGGGGAAGGTTAATGCCAAGAACCTCTAGAAATGATTGGACATAACCGGTCCATCCATTTGCAACTGTCGCTGTGGTAGTAACGTAAACCCCAATTAATGTCCAGCCAGCCAAAAATGCGACGAACTTACCAATGGATACCCAAGCATAGAAGAAGGCACTCCCTGAATTAGGTAAACTAGTAGTTAGTTCAGAATAACAGAGGCCAATTAATCCACTAGCTAACGCGGCAATTAAGAAAGAAAAGACGATCGCTGGACCTGAATCTTCCGCGGCGACAATTCCAGTTAATACTAGAATTCCCGTACCAATAATTGCGCCGATACCTAAAATGGAAAGGTCAAAGAGACCGAGAGTTTTCTCATGCTCTTTACCCTTTGGTAACTGATTTTGCATAATGATGATTCCTTTCAAAAAAAATACAGAAAACTGAACCTTAATTTTACATTAAAAATCGCTGTGAATCAAATTGCAAATCCTGTAACCGCTTGCTCTGGTTATTCTTTCACTAAATTTACTTTTATCATTTTAGCTCTTTAGGGTTACGAATCTGTTAATTTTTATTTTAAAATGGAAACAAGACTTAAAAGGAAGTAGATGGGATAATGGCATTACATAAATTGGTAGTAATCTCTCTTGATTCGATGGGCTTTCGTGATCTCAATGAGTTTCGCGGGTTTGTTCCCCATCTTGATCAATTAATTAAGCGGGGGACGTGGGTCAAACGCGTTAAGGGGATCTTTCCAACCTTAACTTATCCATCGCATACTTCAATCATTACTGGTCAATATCCGGCAATTCATGGCATTGTAAATAACACAAAAATTCAGCCACAACGCGAATCACCGGATTGGTATTGGTACCGTAAAGATATTAAGTCAATGCCGCTTTATGATGTTGCACGTGAAGCCGGCTTAACAACGGCAGCGTTTTTGTGGCCGGTTACTGCGGGAAGTAAAATAAATTATAACTTAGCAGAAATTTTCCCTAATAGGATTTGGACGAACCAAGTATTAGTGTCGCTTAAAGCAAGCTCACCGCTGTTTCTTTACCAAATGAACCATCGTTACGGAAAACTTCGCCGAGGAATCAAGCAACCGTGGCTCGATGATTTTGTGACGGCATGTGCTGTAGATACGATCAAAAATAAGCGGCCGGACCTTACACTAATCCATTTAGTTGACATGGATAGCATGCGTCACCGGAATGGAGTCCGCTCTCCGCAAGCTAAGGCTGCTTTACAAAGGCTAGATCGTCGAGTGGCAAAGATTATTCAGGCAAGTCGTGATGCGGGGACGTATAGTGATACGGATTTCGTGATTTTGGGTGACCACTATCAAATCAATGTTAATAAAATGATTCACCTTAACATGGTCTTTGCCAAACAGGGCTTGCTAACTCCAATTAAAGGAAAGTCAATATACAAAAATAATTGGCGAGTGACTGCTAAAACATGCGACGGGGAAACATATATTTATACCAAGGGCTATGTTGATTTGAACAAGCTGAAGCGATTGATTGCTGGTGTCGAAGGTGTTGAACGAATTTATAGTGGTGCCGAAGCGGTAAAACTCGGTGCTGATCCAAAGTGTAGTTTTTTGGTTGAGGCTAAGCCAGGGTATTACTTTACCGATGAAGTTAATCAACCAGCAGTCGTCGAAAAGGTTGATCCAAAATCACTTGGTACACATGATCGCTACCGTGCTGTTCACGGTTATGGCCCTAACCAGCCCAATTATTTTACAACGGCAATTTTTGCTGGGCCAAGTATTAATCAAGGAAAGGAAGTAGAAACAGCTCACTTGGTTGATGAGGGGCCAACATTTGCTAAGATATTAGGACTCCATTATCCTGCACCAACTGCTGGTCAGGTAATCCCTGGAGTAATTAAAAGTGAGGTTAAGTAAGTGAAGTTTAATAAGCAACAGTGGCAATGGATTTTTTATGATTGGGCCAATTCTGGTTACGGAATCTTAGTAGTAACTGCTGTCTTACCGGTTTACTTTAAAGCGATCGCAAGTGAGAACGGGATTAGTGCAACAAATTCAACCGCACTTTGGGGTTATGCAAATAGCTTTGGTACTTTAATTGTGTCATTAATGGCACCATTGCTTGGTGCATTGGCGGATTACCCTAACTCAAAACGTTGGTGGCTGAATATATTTACGTGGATTGGAATCGCGATGACCTTTGCGTTAGCTGTTGTTCCGATAAATCAATGGGCTGCGTTATTAATCATCTATGTTCTTTCGGTAATCGGTTATTCTGGCGGAAACCTTTTCTATGATAGTTTTCTTACAGATGTCGCTGATAATCAGCAGATGGATGCTGTTTCAACAACTGGTTACGGAATGGGTTACCTTGGCGGCGTTCTAGCTTTCATTATTTTTCTTGGTGCACAACTAACTGGTGGGTTTAATGGCCTTTTAAGTAGCTATGGAATCGCCAAGTTTAGCTTTATCCTTGCTGCGGTCTGGTGGGTTATTTTTGCCTGGCCGTTGTTAAGGCATGGTCATCAGTACCATAATGTTCAAGCGGTAACCGATCCAGTGGTGGATAGTTTCAAACGATTGGGAAGAACGCTTTATCACGTTAAACAACACAGAAAAATTTTCTGGTTTCTGGTTGCGTACTTCTTTTATATTGATGGCGTTGATACTATTTTTACAATGGCAACTGCAATTGGGAAGGACCTCGGGATTGAAACAACAATGCTAATGCTTGTTTTGCTTATGGTTCAATTAATTGCGTTCCCGTGCTCAATTCTTTATGGTTGGTTAGCCCAGAAGACCTCTAACCGGTTAGCGATTTTAGTCGGAATTATCATATATCTTTTTATTTGTTTAGATGCGTTACGCTTAAAATCATTAACTGATTTCTGGGTTCTTGCTATTTTAGTTGGGACAAGTCAGGGTGGGTTGCAAGCACTTAGCAGGTCTTATTTTGGCCAGCTAATTCCTAAAAATTCGAGTAGTGAGTTCTTTGGCTTTTATAATATCCTTGGTAAATTTTCTGCTATTTTAGGCCCGGTAATTGTGGGCTTTGTAACCCAACTGACTAATAAGTCAACAGTTGGCGCGGCTTCTCTTAGTATTCTGTTCTTAATTGGACTAATCATTTTTCTAATGTTACCGCGTTTGACTCAGGAAACGAGTGATTAAATGACAAAGATTGATGAGCAGTTTATGCAATCTGTACTAAACATTGTTGATATTATTCCGCTAGGTCGGGTGGCGACTTATGGGCAAATTGCTAAGATAATTGGTCGTCCCCGAAATGCTAGATTAGTGGGGATGGCTCTTGGCAAATCTGGCGGGTATGGTAAACATCCATGTCACAGAGTAGTAACTGCTACTGGTCGACTTGTTCCAGGGTGGTTTGACCAACGACCAATGCTGATGGCTGAGAAGGTACCATTTAAGGATGAAAACCATGTTGATATCAAACGATGTCAATGGCGCGGAATCTAATAGTTAACAGTAATTTTGACCTAAGTATGCTAAAATTAAACCATCTCTGTAAGCGAATACAAGAAGGGCGGAAACTCGAATGCATGGATTTATTGGCGAATTCTTTGGGACAATGATCTTAATTGTTCTTGGCTGTGGTGCATGTGCCAGCGTAAATTTAAAACAAAGTTACGGTCGGGGAAGTAACTGGTGGTATATTAGTATTTCTTGGGGGTTAGCAGTAACAATGGGAGTTTATGTTGCTGGATTCCTTGGGGGTTAGCAGTAACAATGGGAGTTTATGTTGCTGGATTCCTTGGTTCTCAAGGACATCTTAATCCAGCAGTAACAATTCCGTATGCAATTTTTGGCTTGTTTCCTTGGCATTCGGTTGTTCCCTATTTAGCAGGTCAATTCCTGGGAGCATTTGTTGGTGCGATCATTGTAATTATTCAGTTTTACCCGCAGTTTAAAGTCACCAAAACACCTAAGGAAGGAAATACTGTTGGAATTTTTGCTACGCGTCCGGCAATCAAGAACGCTCCGTTTAATTTCCTTTCAGAATTTATTGCAACCTTTACTTTTATTTTTGTCTTGCTGAATTTAGGTAACTTTACCTCAGAACTAAAACCGCTTATGGTGGGCCTTGTGATTGCTGTTATTGGAACTTGTCTTGGTTCAACGACTGGTTTTGCCTTGAATCCTGCCCGAGACTGGTCGCCACGGTTAGCTTATACTGTTCTTCCTGTCCCCAATAAGGGAAAAAGCGAATGGTCATATGCTTGGGTACCAATGCTAGGTCCATTGGCTGGGAGCCTTTTTGCGTGCTGGGTGGAGCAGTTAGCAGTAATCTAAAAAATATCTTTATAGAATATAAATAGAGGTCGAAGATCCAATCCAGGATTTTCGACCTCTATTACTAGGATAGTTAGTTTTTAATTTTCACGGGAGTAGGATGCAATATCATCGAGAATTTCGTTCATAAATGCATCTTGACTCATTTCGTTTTGTTCCTTTTCGCCATACTTCCGTACAGAAACACCGTTATTAGCCTTCTCATCGTCACCAACAACAAGAGTGTAAGGAACCTTTTGAGTTTGAGATTCACGAATCTTGTAACCCATCTTTTCGTTCCGGTGATCAACAACAACCCGGATATTAGCAGCCTTCATCTTCTTAGCAAGTTCATCAGCATATTCGCCATGAGCATCTTCATTAACTGGAATAATGTGAACTTGTTCTGGAGCTAGCCAAGTTGGGAAAGCACCTTTGTAAATTTCAGTTAAGTAAGCGATGAACCGTTCCATGGTACCAACAACACCACGGTGGATCATAACTGGTTGATGTTCCTTACCATCTTGGCCAACGTAAGTAAGACCGAATCGTTCTGGAAGCATAAAGTCAAGTTGGATTGTTGACATGGTTTCATCGTTTCCAAGGGCAGTCTTAGTTTGAATATCAAGTTTTGGACCGTAGAAAGCAGCTTCACCTTCAGCTTCGTAGTAATCAAGGTTAAGGTCATCCATGGCTTTCTTTAACATTGATTGAGACTTTTCCCACATCTCATCGTTAGCGTAGTACTTCTTAACATTCTTTGGATCACGAAGAGAAAGACGGAAACTGTAATCAGTAATATCAAAGTCCTTGTAAACATCCATGATTAAGCGAAGAATCTTAGCAAATTCAGAACGGATTTGGTCAAGGGTAACGAAAGTATGACCGTCATTTAGGGTCATTTCACGAACCCGTTGAAGACCAGAAAGGGCACCAGACTTTTCGTAACGGTGCATCATTCCAAGTTCAGCAATCCGCAATGGGAGATCACGGTATGAACGAATGTGGTGCTTGTAAACTTGAATATGGCTTGGGCAGTTCATTGGCCGCAATTCAAGCATTTCACCGTCACCCATGTCCATTGGTGGGAACATATCGTCACGGTAGTGTTCCCAGTGACCAGAAGTCTTGTAAGCGTCGAGGTTCATTAATACTGGAGTGTAAACGTGCTTGTAACCGTCCGCTACTTCACGATCGATGATGTAACGTTCGATTGTCCGCCGAATAGTGGCACCCTTTGGCATCCAGTATGGTAACCCGGCACCAACCTTTGGATCAACGAAGAAGAGGTCAAGTTGGTTACCGATAACCCGGTGATCACGTTCCTTAGCTTCTTGACGCTTCTTAAGATCTTCTTCTAAGGCATCCTTCTTGTAGAAGACAGTACCATAAATCCGTTGAAGCATTGGGTTTGATGACATTCCCTTCCAGTAAGCACCGGCAACGGAAAGAAGACGAAGATTCTTGACAACATCACCATAAAGGAGAATATCGTCGTCGGCAACGGCTTTGACGTCACCTAATTGATACATTGCAACCTTACCATCCTTAGCGCTTTCCTTGATTAGTTCACTTGAGAAGCGGTCTGCTTCAACTTCTGCTAAAGCATCATCAACGGAAACTTCGACAAATTCAACTTTTGCGTCATTCTTTGCCATTCCCTTGATAACATCTTCAAGTGCTGGTAATTCGTCAGCAGAAACTTGTTGGTTATCCTTGTCTGAATCAACATGGAAGCCATCTTCGTCAGCGACTGCTTCTCCTAAACGAATTCCCTTAAATTCTTGCTTTAAGGCAGCCTTCAACATTAATGCAGAAAGCTTCCGTAATGCTTGTAAACCTTCTTTTGAATCGCGATCAATTTTTTTAACTGATCCATCTGGTGACATAACAGCAACTTGAGCCATAAACAATCTCTCCCTTTTTTTTAGTTAAACAAAAAACGTCCCTAACACTACTACTTTAGTAGTGTTAGGGACGTCAATTATTTTTATAATTAGCGTGGTTCCACCCATCTTCAGGACATATTAATACTGTCCTCTCTAAGGTGTATTAACGGACACGACCCGACTCGCCTTATTTCGGCAAGCAATAAGTAAAGGTGGTACAACAATAATTAGATCCTCAACGGTGTTTCCAGCCTAGACACCGACTCCCTAGTAGAGGGTAACTAATGTGCATATCCTTCAATTGCCTATGATTATATCACTGGGAGAACGGATCGCAACCCCCTTTTTAAATTTTTTTAATGACTAGCAGAATTTGTTGCTGGTGTAGAACCAGTACTACCCCCGTTATTTCCGCTATTAGTTTGGCTATTACCGGAATTGCTAGGTTGGTGAGCATTCCCGTTATTATTGTTTTGGTTTGCCTGTGGGGTGCTAGGTTGAGAAGAAGGAGTGTTTCCACCATTATTATTTGTGGGATGTTGGTCTTGATTTGAGTAATGCTGTGTTCCCCGTGAACCGCCACCGTTACTAGTGGAGTAAGAGAATGAATAAGTATCCTGATTATCATCGCTGGTACTAGAAGACTGGTGTTTTTTATGATGCTTCTTCTTGTGTGACGACGACTTACTGCTAGTTGAGACTGTTGTGTCGTTGTTATCAGTATTAACAGGGTTTTGTTGCTTGATCAAAAAGACAATAATCATGATCACTAAAATTGCTAACAGAATTGCCAGCAGGATTTTGAAAAGCTTATTTTTCCCCTTAAAGTGGGGCATTTTTGGCTTTTTACCGCCTTTATGAAGGTGGGAACGACGACTATTATTTGAATCATATAGCTGAACGCGAGTAGGACGTTCATTATTATTTTGATTATTCAATGAATTCACCTCAAAGTTAAGGATGAGACTTATATTATCAAAGATATATTATAACATTTTACCGGATTATCGACTGGCTTAGTGCTACTTAGAAGCAAAAAATTAGGGACTGGGAATTACCCCAGTCCCTAATTTTTGAATCTTTGCTTTTATTTAGGGAGGAAAAGATATAGGAGTTATCTTATGCTTCCTAATATATAGGTAAAATTTGAAGAATTTGTGAGTGAATAATAAAGGAAGTTTTAATCTTCAGTAGGATTCTTTAGTCCTTACTATCAATCATCTTTTCTTCCTTTTGGCCGAACCCTTTTCCTTCAGCGGCAAAGCGTTTGTCACCACGGTATAGTTCAACACAAGTCCAAGCTAAGAGAACAAGGATGATAATGATGGTGATGTAGGCTAGAACATCTGAAGTACTCTTTGACCAAATATCAAATCCTTCATATGTTGAAGGAAGGTTGTAAAGGTTCAAGAAGGTTAATGCAACAACTGAGATCCAACCACAAACCTTAACCCAGCCACGGTTCTTAAATTCACCCATTTCAACATCACTGTTAGTCATCATTAATAATGGCAACATTGAGAATGGTAAGGCAAATGCTAAGAAGACCTGAGAGTTTTCCATTAAAAGGTTCAACGCGGTGTGTTGTTGGATAGTTGATTCGCCTGAAGTCATCCCAACACAAATCAAAACAGGGATAACCGAGATGATCCGTGTAACAAGCCGCCGAGCCCAAAGTGGCATCTTCATGTGAACAAACCCTTCCATGATTACTTGACCAGTTAAGGTACCAGTAATGGTTGAGTTTTGACCAGAAGCTAATAACGCAACAGCAAATAGCGTTGAAAGAACACCAGACTTAGCAACCGCAATTAAAATTGGATTACTGAGCATCGAAGTGTTGTTCAATGCATCGTAAAGACCGAAGAATGAACTATCTTGAACAGCACCAGTCTTAAATACGGCAACCCCCATGATTAACAGTAATGCATTAACAACAAAGGCTAATGACAATTGAATGTTAGAATCCCAAGTAGTGAACCGAACAGTTTGGCGGATACTATCCAAGTCGTTGTGGTCGATTTGCCGAGTTTGAGAAATTGCTGAGTGGAGGTATAAGTTGTGAGGCATAACAGTCGCACCAATGATACCAAGTGAACCACTTAATGGAGTAATTCCACCAATTTCTGGTGACTTAGCAATTGCCTTAGTGGAAGGCAATAAGCCAGCAAAAGCAGCACCCCAGTTAGGGTGTGACAATGCGACTTGGTAGGCAAAGACGAACAGAATAACTAAAATTAGGCAGGCAACAATTGCTTCGATCTTCCGGAAACCAATCTTGGTTAATAATAGCAATACCAAAACATCAAGAACGGTAATAAATACTGATGGAATCAACGGAATATGGAATAACAAGTTAAGGGCAATTGCGGCACCAATAACTTCAGCAATATCAGTTGCCATGATGGCTAACTCAGTCATGATCCAGAGAATAACACCTAATGCTTTACCGGTACGGGCCCGTGTTGCCTGGGCCAAGTCCATTTGACTCACGATTCCGAGTTTAGCTGCCATGTATTGGAGTAACATCGCAATCAAACTTGAAATCAAGATAGTAGTCATTAAGGTGTACTGGAAACTTTGACCACCGGTAATTGAAGTAGCCCAGTTACCAGGATCCATATAACCCACGGCAACTAATGCACCAGGGCCAGAGTAAGCGAATAATGTTCGCCAGAAACCTTTACCATGTGGAACCTTAACAGTTCCGTTAATCTCTTCCAGAGACTTACCGTTAGCATATTCAATTAAATGATGCTTACGGTGTTGATTTTTTGTGTTGTCCACGCCAAATCCACCTTTCATCTTTTTTTGTTAACACAAATTGAACAGATCGGTTAACTTAAATTGATTACTTTTTTAGGATAACATAAAAAATAATATACTACAATGGAAGATCGCCTATTTGACGGGCTTTGTTAATGAAATAAGGAAAAGCAAAAGGCAAATTTTGGTTGACCTAATGAGGATCAAACCGCTTTCAAAAAGCGAAAATAAAATTTAAAATTCATAAAATTAGTTAATTATTTCTAAAAAAGGAACGAGAAATGAAATAACAAAAATAGTAGAAGAAATCTATGTTAACCGGTTGACATCAGAGCGTAAATTCAATTATAATCAAACGCATAAGTTAAAAGAAAGATTTCACAAGCGAGGTATTATTAATGAAAGCTCTTGTATTAACTGCTGTTAAGAACTTAGAAGTTAAAGACGTTGATATGCCTGAAATCAAGCCCGATGAAGTGCTTGTTCACACTGCTTATGCAGGTATTTGTGGAACCGATCACGCACTCTACGCTGGCTTACCAGGTTCAGCAGACGCTGTTCCGCCAATCGTATTAGGACACGAAAACTCTGGTGTAGTTGCTAAGGTTGGCTCAGAAGTTAAGAATGTTAAGGTCGGGGACCGGGTTTCTGTTGACCCTAACATTTACTGTGGCGAATGTAAGTACTGCCGGACATCCCGTCCAGAACTTTGTGAACACTTAGATGCTGTTGGTGTTACTCGTGATGGTGGATTTGAAGACTACTTTACTGCACCAGCTAAGGTTGTTTACCCAATTCCTGACAGTCTTTCATTAAAGGCTGCTGCGGTTACTGAACCACTTTCATGTGCCGTTCACGGGGTTGACCTTCTTGAATTACACCCATACCAAAAAGTATTGGTTATTGGTGATGGCTTCATGGGACAACTTTTTGTTCAGACTTTACTTGCTCAAGGAGTAGAAGAAGTTACTTTAAGTGGTCTTTCCGAAGACAAGTTGAAGTTAAACCATGACAAATTTGGTGCGAAGACTATTAACACCGCTAAGGGTGAAAAGATTCCTAACGATACTTATGACATTGTTATTGAAGCCGTTGGTCGCCCAGAAACACAAGAACAAGCGGTTGAAGCAGCTGCTCGTGGTGGCCAAGTATTGATGTTTGGTGTTGGGAATCCAGATGATAAGTTCTCCATTAACAGTTATGAAGTATTCCAAAAGCAATTAACCATTCAAGGGGCCTTCATTAACCCTTACTGCTTTGAAGATGCGATTGCTTTGATGGGTTCAGGTAAGGTTGATGTTTTACCATTGCTTTCTCACGAATTTGACCTTAAAGAAGTTGATGGCTTTGTAAATGGTCGAATTAAGGGTGTTTCTAAGGCTGTTGTTAAGTTAGCTGGGGAAGAAGCATAAAACAGAAGCTGGAAATTAGTCTTAGTTAAGTTTAAAACTACCGAATTATAGTAGGAGAATCAGGAAGAACTTTTTCTGATTCTCTTTTTTTGTTCTTAAGTTGACACTGTGTCACTAAAATGTTAATGTTAATTCAACTAAAGTGACACAATGTCAACTTAGCGATGGAGGAATTAAAATGCCAAGTACAACTTTTTTAAATTTAAATGAAGATAAAAAGAAAAAGATCGTTCAGTCGTTATTGCTGGAGTTTAGTAATCATAGTGTTTCTGAAGCACAAGTTGCACGAATTGTTAAAGAAGCTGGAATTGCTCGTGGGGCGTTTTACAAGTACTTTGATGATTTGCAAGGTGCATATACTTATCTTTACCAACAAGCAATGGTTGAAATTCATAAAAAGATCACGAACAGTAACCAAATACTTAGTGCGGAAGAGTACCGGAAGCAGATTAAAGAATTTTTAGATGCTGTTAATGGCAGTCCGTATCAAGATTTGATGAGGCTTCATTTTCAAGTAAATGAAAGCCTAGTCAAGCCAAGTCACTCTAAGGCACCGCAACCAAAAGATAGTCGAGAGTGGGGAGTGATGGTATTAAGTCATGAGGCAATCAAGGAGAGCCTCCAATCTCCAGAGAAGGAAAAGCAGATTATCGAACGATGTTATGAAGCAATTCGACTTCTGACAAAGAAAGCGTGATTAAGATGTTTTTAGCAATTAAGGAAATTTTACATGAAAAATTTCGTTATGGCCTAATAATGGCGATGTTTATCCTGATTAGCTATTTAATGCTGATCTTAATGGGATTAATGCTGGGGCTAGCGAATGAGAATACGGCAGCGATAAAGTCCTGGGATACTCAGACAGTATTTTTAAATAAGGATAGTAACGATAGTCTTAGTCAATCATTAATTACAAAGGATCAAGTTAAAGGCCTTTCTAAAAATGATGCGCTTGTCGGGGCAACTCCGGTAGTCATCGAAACAAGCGCTAAAACGGACCGCCATAAGGAAAATATCCAGTTTGTTGGCTTAGATCGCGATCAATTTATTTATCAAGACCAGTTAGAACTAGTTAGTGGACACCGGGCAAAGAATGATCACCAGATTGTATTGGATGAGAGCATGAAAGATAAGGGATACCGCTTAGGAGGAAAGGTCACCTTAAATTCACTTTCGCAAAAATACGAAGTTGTTGGTTTTGCGAAGAACGCAAAGCTAAATATTGCACCAATTGCTTACGGCAGCTTGGGAACATGGCGGAAATTAAAGGGAGCAAATAGTTCAATTGTTGCTAGTGGTATTTTTAGCAATCAAAAGCAAGCAGCTAGTAATGAACCTCAGTTAGCTCACTATACAGTAAAAGAATTTATTGATAAGTTGCCAGGCTACCGAGCTCAGAATACAACTTTTATCTTTATGATTTCATTTTTAATGGTAATTTCATTGATTATCATTGCCGTTTTCCTCTATATCTTAACGATGCAGAAAATGGCCCATTTCGCTGTGCTTAGAGCTCAAGGGGTTCCTGCAAAGCACCTGATCAGTTCAACGCTAGCTCAGGCAATAATCTTGGTCCTTGTTGGCGATATTGGAGGAATTATTTTAACTGAACTGATTTCACTGATGTTACCAACCTCAGTACCAATTTTGATGAACTGGCCCTTAATTTTAGGATTGTCTTCTGTGATGATTATTTTAGGAATATTAGGAGCGTTGCTGCCGGTACGACTAATTTTAAAGATTGATCCGGTTGAGGCACTTAATTAAGGAGGGGAGAATTATGGAAACAGCTATCAAGTTAGAGAATGTAAATAAGTCCTTCGGTAAGGGTATCGGCAAAGTCCAGGTATTAAAGGATGTTAATTTTACCGCCAATCTCGGTGAACTATGTTTGGTCCTTGGTCCTTCGGGTTCTGGAAAAAGTACATTTCTTACAATTGCGGGTGGTCTTCAAACACCGGATAGCGGGAAAGTAATCGTTGATGGTCAAGATTTCTTGAGCATGCCCAGTAAGGAACGAGATCAATTTCGGTTAAATAAAATTGGCTTTGTCCTTCAATCGTATAACTTGTTACCATACCTAAACATTGCCGATCAATTTAAGCTGGTTCAGCAAGTAAAGGAAGATGGCAATATGGATCAAAAAGAATTCCATGAATTATTAGACGAACTTGGAATTGAGAAGCTCTTAAAACAGTATCCGGCAGAGCTTTCTGGTGGGCAAAATCAACGAGTCGCAATTGCTCGAGCACTTTATACTGAACCACAAATTATTTTAGCTGATGAACCAACATCTGCTCTTGATAGTGATCGGGTGGAAATGGTTGGAAAACTGTTAAAAGAATTAGCTGCCAAACGAAACAAGGCAGTAATCGTAGTAACTCATGATCTTCGGTTACGTCAATTTGCCGATAAGGTTTATCAATTGGAAGATGGCAAACTAAAATGCGAAAAAGTTCACCAATAATTTCCCGGGAAATGATAATAAGATTTAGTTTAGAATTATCTGAGGTAATTTTATAAGAGCGGTAACCTTGATATAATCTTTATATTAATAAGTGTTTAGATAGAACAGTTAAGGAGGAGACTATGTCCTTTCTTGAGTTAAAGGATATCCGCAAAGCATATTACCTAGATAAACAGAAATTTCCTGTTCTCAAAGGGATTAACCTTTCTTTTGAACGTGGTGAATTTGTTTCGATTCTTGGAGAATCCGGTGGTGGAAAGTCCACTTTAATGAATATTATTGGGGGCTTAGACCGTGATTTTGAAGGAAAAGTAATCGTTGATGGGAAGACGATTGATCACGGTAAGGAGAAACAGCTAGACAACTATCGGCGCTCAACTGTTGGTTATATTTACCAGTCATACAACTTGATTTCTCATTTAACAGTCCTTGATAACGTCTTGATTGCTCTTGATATGACGACATTAGATAAAACTGCTCGACGAAAGCGGGCATTGGAACTGCTTGAGCGGGTTGGATTGGCAGATCAAGTAAATAAACATCCCAACCATTTATCCGGTGGTCAAAAGCAACGGGTAGCGATCGCACGGGCACTAGCTAGTGATCCGCAGTTAATCATTGCTGATGAATCGACAGGAGCCCTGGATTCTGAGAATACGAAAGAAGTATTGAACCTTCTGGATGATATTGCAAAAGACGGCAAACTAGTAATTGCTGTTACTCACTCACAAGAAGTAGCGGATCATGGTACTCGAATTGTCCATCTTGCAGACGGGAAAATTGATGGGGATGAAAGGCTTAGACCGGCATACCCGATTCCAGATGATCCAGAGCATCTTCAATCGCGAGTTCTTCCAGCAATGGCAAGCTACCGGACTGCGTTTAAGCATTTGATGTATAATTTTTGGCGAAATTCACTAATAATGCTAGGCACTGCGATTGGGATATTTGCGGTTCTCCTGTTTAGTGGTTTAGGCAATGGGGTAAATGGTTATATCCAAGATCAAATTAACTCACTAGCTAATCCGCGAAGTGTAACGATTCTAAAAAACACGACTGGCAAGAAGATGACACAGGATCAGTTACAGATGTCGACCCAGAATATGATGGCTGATCCTCAATCAATGTTTATTAAACAGAGTGAGATTAATCGGGTGAAGAAGATTGCCGGGGTCTCTTCTGTTGAAAAAGGGTATACGATACCAAGCTATCGGTTATCATACAAGGATCTTCAACAGAACGGCACTTCAATGGATAGTTGGACTAGTTCAACTACTACTAGGGGAATCACTAAGGGCCACAAGCCAGGTAATGGTGAAGTTGTCCTTACTAAGCAACAGGCAATTCAATTAAGTAGTGCTAAGAATTATCGACAATTAATTGGAAAAACGGTTAAGCTTAGTTTTAACTGGGTTGATGGTTCAGGAAAGCCTGTTCAAGCAGAGGGAAATGTCAAGGTATCAGGAATTTCTAACGGTACTAGCGTGCGGACTTCGATTAATTCAGCAACGCTAACCAAGATGATTCGGGAAGCTAATGGTAGTGTCCAGCCTAATTTTCTATCTGTCAATGTTAAGGATCTGAATCAGGTACAGACTGTTGCTGATCGGGTTAATAATTTACGTAACGGTCAGAATAAACGAATTTTAGGTGCAGTAACAGTTGGCTCAATTTTAAAGACTGTTAATACGTACGTTAAATTAGCCTCGACGTTATTAGCTGCGATTGCCGGAATTTCATTACTTGTTTCTGCCTTGATGATTATTGTAACGATGTATATGTCGGTTTCAGAGCGAACCAAGGAAATTGGAATCTTAAGAGCACTGGGTGAACGAAAGAAAGATATTCGACGGTTGTTTACGTCTGAATCATTATTTATTGGCTTTTTCTCGGCAATCTTAGCATTGATTATTGTTCTTGTTGTTACATTAGCAATTAATCATGGCCTGTACCACTTGATTAAATATAATATTATTCAAATTACTTTTGGTAATATTGCTTTTGCCTTTGTGGTAGCGTTAGTAATATCGTTCTTAGCTGCATTATTACCAGCACGGCGGGCAACTAACTTAAACCCGATTGATGCGCTTGCAGCAGATTAAAGATCAGAAATAAATAATATTGAATAAGGAGCATAACTGACTAGTCATCGCTAATGGTCAGCATGCTCCTTTTCTGGTGTTTAATATACTACTTTGCTAAAAATGACTATTTTTATGATAGAACCTAAAAATTATTTTTAGGTTATCCGAAAATGGCGATATAATGAATAATGGAGGTGTTAAGAATGACGACGGTTTATATTCAAGACAAAAAGAACGTAACTCAAGAATTTAATTGTTCTGACGGTTCCACTGGTGTACTTAAAGTGGAAGATTTAACAACGACACCAACATATTACTTTAAGTTTTACGCACATAGTCACCCAAGCTTCCGGTTAACTGATAGCGACTTTCATGATGGAAAGGAAGTTGTGATTCGGGACATTATGGCTAAAGATCAGATCGCGTTAAAATTTACTTAGTCTCTATGGGGATGAGACACTAGGTAACCTACAAGGAGAATAAACGGACACCAAAAGTTCAGTTTAGCGAACCATTGGTGTCCGTTTATTCTCCCATTTTAAAAGATTACCGATGAATTATTTGCTCTGCATGTGAAAGTACATCTGCAATTAATGTCATTACTTGTGGATCTTCAAGGCGGTAGATAATTGTTTTTCCGTCGCGTCTCTGTTCAACTAAATTAAACTTACGAAGTAGCTGCAGTTGGTGGGATACCCCTGATTGTTCCCACTTCATCCGTTGACTAATTTCTGTAACGCTCATTGAATCTTGAATTAAGAGATATAGTAATTGTAGTCGTTTCGGATTACCAAGTAACTTAAATAATTGGCTAATCTCCTCTATATCAGCAAAGGCTCTCCCCGTTTGACTAATCATGTAATCACCCTTCTCACTATCTAAACGCAGGCCAAAACATATCAATAACATATAACTCTATTATATAACAAATGCGCCTAAGTATGATTCTTTTATCATGCTTAAGCGCATTATTTTAATGATTTAATTATTTGATTAGAGAACGATTCGTTGACCCGCAACAATTCGGTTTGGATCGGAAATGTTGTTTAAGCGAGCCAAAGTTTCGTAACTCATTCCGTACCGGGCAGCGATTGCGGAAAGAGTATCACCAGCTTGGATTGTGTAGGAACCACCGTTGCTTGATGAACTTGCTGCATAACGATAGCTTGTGTAACCTGAAGTACCAAGGTTAAGAGTTTGACCAACGTAAATCCGGTTTGGATCAGAAATGTTGTTTAAGCGAGCTAGAGTTTCGTAGCTCATTCCGTATCGGGCAGCGATTGCAGAAAGTGAATCACCACTCTTAACGGTATAGGATCCAGCAGCCGAAGCAGTGGAGTGGTTAACAGCATTTGAAACAGTAGAAGTAGAAGTAGAACCAGAACCCAATCTTAATACTTGACCAACGTAAATCCGGATTGGATTAGAGATGTTATTCAAGCGAGCTAGGGTTTCGTAGCTCATTCCGTACCGGGCAGCGATTGCAGAAAGTGAGTCACCAGCCTTGACACTGTAGCTACCTGCTGGGGTAACGTTAGTGGTTGTTTGATGAACGGAACTAGCTGTATTTGAATTAGCACTTAATTTCAATACCTGACCAACATAAATCCGGTTCGGGTTAGAAATGTTATTCAGACTTGCCAAAGATTCATAATTGGTACCAAATTTGTTAGCAATTCCAGAAAGGGTATCGCCAGACTGAACGGTATATGTACCTGTAGCACTAGAACTGGTGTTAGTAGTATTACTTGAAGTGTTAGCGTTACTGGTATTAGTCTGTGAACTGGCTTGTTGCCGAACAAGGAGTCGTTGACCAACATAAATTCGGTTTGGATTGCTGATATCGTTTAGTGAAGCAAGGTGATTAACAGTGGTGCTGAAGCGGTTAGCAATTCCAGAAAGGGTATCACCGGATTGAACTGTGTAGTAACCAGTATTACTTACGCTTGAGCTACCACTATTGTAACTACTGTTATCACCATTATTGTTCTTGTTAGTAACAACCTTACCCGAGAAAGCAACTGAATCAAGTTGGGTCAAGTTATATGTCCGAACAAGGTTAATCAGTGAGCTTGCATAGCTCGGGTCGGTTGCGTAACCATCTTGACGAAGCTTGTTAGCAACTGAAACGTAATTAGTATCACCGAGCAAGTTTCGGTAACGACTATTAACATTTAGGAACCGGCCATGATCGGTTACTGATTCAGAATTGTTAGCGTATGCTCGGAAATTAGCATTAACGTAAACTGAACGGCCACCATAGACTTCTCGGGTCCGCATTACCACTGAGTGACCATTGTAAGAGCCCTTAATCCCAAAAAGGTTATGGGCACTAGTCGACAAACTTGATTGTCCCCAGCCACTTTCAAGAATTGCTTGAGCAACGGTAATGGATGGGAGAACACGGTATTGGTTCCAACCATCAATTGCCCCTTGAGCAACACTTTGGATGAACTGCTGTGAACGGGCGTTGTTGCTAAAGTGAAGTGAATTTAAATTGACTGAAGATGCAGGAGCTTGAGCTGCATAGGCTGCTGTTGTGTTAGCAGAAGCAGTTGCCGATTGTGGAGCAACGGCAGAACTCGTAGCAGTTGCTGGTGCAGAGCTCGCAGAAGAAGCTGAAGCAACGGTGGAAGTGGCAGCACTGGCAGCACTAACTGCAGCACTAGTTACCTTGACGTTTGATGCCGCAACAGTTGCAGAAACGACCTCACTATTATTGCTGGTGTTGGCGCTTTGACTAGCAACAGTATCAGCAGCACTACTGTCAGTATTGTTACTATTAGAATTAGTGTTAGCAGTGACTTCAGTGGTATTATTGCTAGTTTGTTGTGTTTCATCGGCATGAGCTACAGCACCAGATGCTGTTAGCAAGGTGACTGCAGTTAAACCAGCGAACATCCACTTTCGACCGCTTTTATACATTTTATAATGCGTTGTCGAATTTGTTAGTTCTGATCGATTCATTATTCTGACTCCCCCCTAGAAAAACTTCTTGGAACTTTATTAACTAATCGAACAATAATTAAAAGGTAATAAAAAGTAAATTTTTTAAGAAGTTATTAAGATTTCAAACTAAGTAAAAAATATCATTAATATGATAAAAGAGCAAGCAATTTTAACATTTATCGTTATTATAAAAACAACGATCACTTATTCTTATCAATTGAAAAATATATTTCTAAATAATCCCTATTAATAAACATTATATTGCTAGTTGTTTAGTTAAAATTATTTTATTTAATCCCAGAACTTGATATTAGGATATAATGAAAAGCAGTTTGAGAAAGATTGGGGAAGAAGTATGGTAGCTAAACTACAAGATGTTGCTAAATTAGCTGGTGTTTCCGTAACAACTGTGTCACGAGTAATTAACAATTATGGTTCTTTAAGCGAAAAGACCATTAAGAAAGTCCATCAAGCAATGAATCAGTTAAACTATCAGCCGAATGCTCTTGCACGGGCGATGCAAGGAAAACCGTCAAAGTTCATTGGCTTGATTTTCCCTAACCTTACGAACCCGTTCTTTGCTGAATTAGTTAATGAATTGGAACATCAGCTTTTTTTAAAAGGGTACAAGACGATTATTGCTTCTTCAGCTGAAAATCGCGAAATTGAACACGAGTACTTGAGTATGCTTTTTGCTAATCAGGTAGACGGAATTATTTCAGGTTCCCATAACCTGGGAATTGAGGAATATCAGCAACTAACTGCGCCAATCGTTTCCTTTGACCGTTACCTTTCTGATAATATTCCGATTGTTGCAGCTGATAGTTATCGTGGTGGCAGATTAGCCGCTCAGTTTATGATTCAACATCGGGTGGATCGGTTGGCGGTAATTGTCGATGAAGATACATCCGTTTCACCAACACTAAATCGGTTGCAGGGAGTAATTGACTACTTGAATGATCAGGGACACAATTTTATAACTTTAACTAAAGAAGAAATTGATCAGACAGACTTTGCTGACCAATTTGATGGGGTGATTGCGTCGAATGATGTTCAAGCGCTAAGGATCATTTCACAGTATCGGCAAAGGGGCTATCAGGTTAACCATGACTTTTTTGTCACTGGGTATGATGGATCGCAACTGATTTGCCAAGTTGCTCCACAGTTGCCGACTGTGGTTCAGCCGATCCATGCCCTTGCCGAAAATTTGATTTCAACGTTATTTGAACGAATTGCTAACCCGCGGAAAAAGGTTGAGTCAGTGACGCTACCGGTAAAATTTAGGGAATAATTAGTTCACTGCTCTAATGTACTAATGAATAAATTAGAGTTCTTTATACATAAGAGGCCCCTAACATTCAGTTCTCTTGAATGCTAGGGGCCTTGTAATACTAAATTAATCGTTACTGGTATTGTTGCTTTGCATGAACCGTTCAATTAATTCGGCTTCTTCATCAGTTGCGTTACTGTTACCAGATTTGATATCGTGAATCCGTTCAACAGATAAGTGACTACCAAAAGCAACTTGATTATCGTTCATATCGTGCTCGCGTTCAAATTTGATCAATTCCTGGGCAATTTCGTTCAAATTATCCATGAAATAAATTTCCCCCTTAGTGCTATTTAGCAAAGCTAATATAAGATTAACAGTCCTATTGTAAAACATTCTTTGATTCGATGCCAAAATTAAGTTTATCATAATTTACGAGAATGAAATGGAATAAATATTTAAGTTTTGGTGATGTGGGCGGACAATGGTATGATTTTGTGTGATAATCAATATAAGTTAAGTCTATTGAGAAGAAATGGAGAATTAAAATTATGAGTTGGAACTGGCTAGGCTGGTTAATGTGGATCCTTGGGATTGGATTTTTAGGTTTTGTAATCCATTATATTCGGGTAAAACAGTTAATGTTAATCGCTAAAACAAAGAAACGATTTGACGGTAAGCTGTTTACCCAGTATGTAGTAATGAGTTTGGTGGCTGTTTTATGGTTAGGAAGCTTAGGATACCTTCGCTTTATTCAACCAGTTAACTACAATGATCACCAACAGGTACAACTATCTACAAAGTACCAGCCATTACAATTGCATGATCAAGGGAACGATTACTACTATGTTCTTGCCAAGCATAGTGCATCGGGAAAGCGGCCGATCGTGTCGTACACCTACTGGGCTGATGATTCTAAGTATATGGTTAGTTCTCGGTTTAGTTCAATTAGTGATGGAACACGGCTTATTCCTGTCGAAGCAACGAGCTTGCCATGGAATAAGAAAAAACTGCAGAAAATTGATAATGAATCAGGACATGCATTTGCCGCGGTGATGACGGGACACTACCGTAATACACCGCTAAATGGTCTTAGTTTACGAGCAAATCATGTTGCATCCAGTTATACTTTAATCCGGGTACCACAGGAAAGCATGGTAGCTGAACACTAATTATGGAGATCTAGTATTGGGATTGAGATTGTATCTCGATCTCTTTCTTTTTGAGGAGTTCAATAAAAAGTTGTGGGATTAGAAAAAGATCGAATGAAGAAAGAAAAAACGGTTCAATTAAAGTGGGTGGCACTAGCAAGGTTGCTGAACAATACTGGTGCTGCCTTTATCTGGCCGTTAACAACGATGTATGTTAATAAATATTTAGGACAAACGTTAACGACTGCAGGAGTAGTGATGCTCCTGATATCAATTGCAATGATGGCCGGTAATTACATTGGGGGATGGTTATTTGATCATTGGAGTTCCTATCGAACAGCTTTGCTAGGGGTAACTTGTTCGACTGTTCCAATTATTCTCCTGGTTTTCATTCACGGTTGGCCATGGTATGCAGTATTAATGGTTATTAATAGTTTTGGCGATGGAATTAATATGACGATCGTTAATTCTTACGGGACAGCAGTCGCCAATCACCCAGCACGTTTTGTATTCAACTATATTTACATGGCATTTAACGTGGGAGTAGTGTTGGGGACCCTTCTTGTGGGGATCTTATTACCGATTAGTGTCGTACTGGTCTTTAGTGTTGCCTCAGCATTCTATTTAGGATTAACCTTAATGGTACTTTTTACATTTAATATTGAGGTTAAGAGCAGCGGACAGCAACGTTCAAAACCAGATCGGCAAACTAAGGGTCATTCAACATTTATTGCCCTAGTGTTCTTAATTTTGGTCAATGTAATGACAATTCATATTAGTTATTCGCTTTGGGAAAGCGTTATGGCAGTTCACATGACTAATATGGGAATTCCGTTTTATGCATATAGTTTACTGTGGACGCTAAACGGAATCATTATTATTATTGGTCAACCATTAGTTAACAAGTTGAGTCCCTATATGCGGCTTTCAACTCAGATTGTGCTAGGGATTTTAATCTTTGCTAGTTCATTTTTCTTCTTAATCTTTGCCCATAACTTGGTCGAATTTGTAGTTGACTTTGTGATTTTGACAATTGGGGAAACATTGAGCTTTGCAGGATTACCAGCGTGGATTACTCAATTGACTGGGACCGCTAATGCTGGTCATTATCAGGGCCTGTATAATATTGTTATTTCAGTTGGGCGAGCAATTGGGCCGCTTTATGGCGGATATGTAATCGAACACGGTAATTATCAAGAACTATTTTTCTCGGTTTTCATGCTGATGATTGTTACCTTGATGTTTGTAGGAATAAAATTATTTCACATTCACCAGCAGCAGGCACGGTAAAGGTACAAAAAGTCTGCTAGCTATGGTAAAATCACACATGGATAATTAAGATTAACGATTAATTATAGAGAGACGATTTAATTTATTAGTCGCCCTCTAAGGCACTTTGTCTTAGGAGGGCGCTTTATTTTGAAGGGAGTACCAGTATGGAATACCAAAAACCAAAAGGAACCGCAGATTTACTACCAGGAACGACTAATCTTTGGGAAAAGGTTGAAGAAGTTGCGCGTGAAGTATTTGATCAATTTGGTTATCGCGGTATCCGGACACCGATGTTTGAAGATTACAACGTCTTTTCACGAAATGTTGGTGATACTTCGGACATCGTTGAAAAGGAAATGTACGATTTCCATGATAAGGGTGATCGACACATCGCCTTGCGTCCAGAGGGAACTGCTGGGGTTGTTCGGGCATACGTTGAAAATAAGCTGTATGGTCCTGAATATCCAAAACCATACAAGGTTTATTACATGGGACCAATGTTTCGTTATGAACGACCACAATCTGGACGGCAACGGGAATTCCATCAAATTGGTGTTGAAGCATTAAATAACGAATCACCACAAATTGACGTTGAGGTAATTGCAATGGCAATGCAGTTGTTCAAGCGGTTCGGTGTTCCCAATGTAAAGTTAACAATCAATACTTTAGGTGATAAGCAAGTTCGCGAAGATTATCGTGAAGCATTAATCAACTTCCTCAAGCCACACTATGATGAATTGAGCTCTGATTCTCAAGAACGGATGTACCGGAACCCCCTTCGTGTTTTGGATAGTAAGGATGCTGGAGACCAAAAGATCGTTGCCCAAGCACCGTCTATTCTGGATTACTTGGACGAGAAGTCACAGAATTACTTTGATCAGGTTCAATCCTTATTGAAAGAACTTGGAATTGACTACGAAATTGATACCAATATGGTTCGTGGCTTGGATTACTATAACCACACGATCTTTGAAATTATGTCAGATTCACCAGTATTTGGTGGTGGCTACACGACTGTTTGTGCGGGAGGTCGTTACAACGGTCTTATTAGCCAGCTTGGTGGCCCTGAAGAAGGAGGAATTGGCTTCGGAATGGGAGTAGAACGATTGATGCTCCTTCTTCAAGAAGAAAATCTAGAATTTGCTCCTCAAGATCAATTAGATGTCTTCTTTGCTAGTGCAAATGAAGATGGTGATAACCTTGCCTTTAAGATTCTAAACCAAATTCGTGATAAGGACGTTGTTGCTGATAAAGATTACAGTGGCGTTAAGGTTGGTAAGCAAATTAAGGAAGCTTTCCGTCGTAATGCAAAGTACTTTGCGGTCTTTGGTGAACGTGAGGTTGATGAAGGGCAGTTCCAACTGAAAAATGCTGCTACTAAGGATACAGTTGATGTTAAGATTGCAGATTTTGTTGCTGAGCCAACAAAGTATTTGCGGTAAATAATTAGGGGCCAGGAAAAACAAAATGTTTTTCCTGGCCCCTTTATCTATAATTGATAATTTTTATTTAAGGTTTACTTTACTTCAACTGGTGTTTCTGGAGTGTTGCCTTCAACTAATGCGAGGTTATTATCAAATGCCTTAACTACCATGTTGCGAACTGCGTGAGTAGTGTAGAAGGCAGTATGTGGAGTTACCAATACATTAGGACGGTCAATTAAGTCCTTCAAACGTGCATCTGGGAAGTCTTTACCTTGCCAGTCTTCGTTGAAGATCCCAACTTCGTCTTCGTAAGTATCCATAACGAAACCAAAGAGCTTGCCACTGTCCAATGCCCGAACAACAGCATCAGTATCTACTAATGCACCACGTGATACGTTAACAAGAACTGCGTCATCCTTCATCTTAGCGATAGTGTCATCGTTAATCATGTTAATAGTATCCTTCAATGCAGGAACGTGAAGGGAGACAACATCAGCTTGCTTATAAAGATCATCAAGTGAGTCTACGTAGTAACCCTTCTTTTCAAGTTCAGGATTCTTGAAGGCATCGTAAGCAATAACCTTTGCGCCGAAGCCTTCCATGATTTGCATGTAAACTTGGCCAATGTGACCAGTTCCGATAACCCCAACAGTTTGGTCACGAACTTCACGACCAATAGTTGGTGCCCAGCGAAGGTCACCCTTAGCGATCTTTTCGTCTAAGACCTTGTCTTGACGAAGAACACGTGCAGTTTGGATTGCGGCATGTTCTGCGATTGCGTTTGGTGAGTAGACTGGAACATTGGTAATTTCAAAGCCAAGTTCCTTAGCCTTATCCATATCAATGTTATCAACCCCAACGTTCCGCAAAGACATCTTAGTGATCCCTAAGTCTGCCAATGCTTGAAGCGTTTCAGGAGTGTAATCTAATTGTTGGTATACAACGACACCATCAGCACCCTTTGCTAAACTAGCAGTTTCAGGAGTTAGTAACTTGTCAGTGTAGTCTACTTCAACTGCAGGATGAGCAGCTGCCCATTCCTTTAAGTATGGTTCTTCATCTTTTCGGATACTAAAAGCAAAAATTTTACTCATAATGTTCCCTCCATTTTAGATAATCCAAATGCAATAGAATCATATTAACTATGAGAACTATTTCATTAATTATCTGGGAAAATGCATCTAAAATCAAGCTTATTCGATGAAATTTTATACAATTACAGTAAAAATGAATATTATTAATCGTTAATCGGATATGTCCCCATATCACTAGCAACAACTACCCGACCAGCGTGTTCTTTACCAGTACCCTTGGTCAAGCCAACCTTATTTATTGCAAAGGTAACGGTTGCCGTTACATTAACGGCAACGCCCATTACTTCTCCAGTATCGGTATTAATACCTGATGGCATATCAACGGCAACCACCACGGCGTCACTGTTATTAATAGCCTCAATTGCCGCAGCATAGTTGCCTTCAACAGGACGATCAATGCCGATACCAAAAAGGGCATCGACAATCAATGATGCGTCTTTAAGGACATCGAGATCTGAAGTTTGCGGAATTTTATAGTACTGACAAATCCGATCTTGAACTTGGTGTTCTTCGGAAGCGTGGTCTGGATTACCAACGTTTAGAATAGTGACTTTTACACCGGCAATATGGAGGAGACGGGCGACATCTAGCCCATCTCCGCCGTTATTGCCACTTCCGGCCACCACAACAACATTTTGTAAATTCAACGGAAATGCATTTAATACCTCATCGCGAACCGCCAATGCTGCCCGTTCCATTAATACTAGTGATGGAATGCCGATTGTGTTAATCGTGTACGAATCATAGTGCCGCATTTGTTCAGCGGTAATTGCTTTGTCTGCCATAATGGTAACCTCCTGAATATAAACTACCTTTAGCTTAGCACTTTTTGTTAATTGTGAGTGGGACTAGAGGAGTGTAGAATATGGGGTAGGTTAACGGAGCTGGAGGAAGAGAATAGTGAGTAAAAAAGGAAAGTATGAAGTTCAACGGTTTACATGTATTCCGGTCGAAACAGATGATAATGGTCAGTATCAACTTAAAGTAGATCAGCAAGGGAACACCAAGATCCATATTTGGCGGACCGGGAAACATACAAAGGGGAAATATCAACGACCAGGGCAATTGATGTTAACGGAAAATAATCTGATGGCCGTTATTATTGACGCTGAGCCGATGGCATTTAAGGATCGCCATAGTGAAACGCCACTTCAACGGTTTTTGACAACTTTTGTAGATGATGCAGTTTTGCAGCAAGGGTTGAAGTTATTAAAATAAGTTACTGTTAAGGCCAAAAATTGAATTTTTAGCATAATTATCACTAGGATTTAAAACAATAACCCCCGAAAATTGATTTTCGGGGGTTATTGTTGCTTAAAAAGGATATCTAAACGCTAAAAATCCATTTTTTAGCGTTTATCTTTAGAGCATTAAGGAGATTATGTTAATTTTCGCTTTTTTTAATTGGGTGGACCTTAACTCCTAAATCAGCCGCGAGCTTATCTGCAAGAATCACAGCCTGGTTATGTTCTTCGTCCTTAGCACCATAAAGAAGAATGACGTTTTGTGATTTTAATTCTTCCTGAACAATTGCACGAAGGGTATTGTAGTAAGAGGGTGCGCTTGCAATTTCGTTCAGGTAGCGTTCCTTAAATTCTGGGAAACGAGCGACATCGTGGCCATACCATTTTCGTAAATCGCTGCTTGGGGCAACTTCTTTCATCCAGCGATCAAGGTGGGCTTTTTCCTTTGAGATCCCACGGGGCCAAATACGGTCAACAAGGATTCGGTAGCCATCTAAATCGGCAGGCTTTGTATAAATTCTTTCTAACTTTAATTCCATAATAGTGAATCCCCTTCTAATTAGTGATACTTTTAGAATAGTACAAGTTGAGGAGGAATCAAGGATGCTAACAAAATATCAACAGTTTTTTACTGGACGTCCCACGGAAAAAATTGCCCAAGCACTATTGGGGAAACAGATTACTTATACTAATGCTGATGGGATAACAACTGGTGGATTAATTGTAGAAACAGAAGCCTATCTTGGTGAAAATGATTCCGCTTCACATGCATATAATGGTCGACGAACGAACTATTCTGAATCGCTTTATGGTAACCCGGGAAATATTTATCTTTATCAAATTAGGGGCCATTACTGCTTTGACGTGGTTGTTCAGGATGCCGAAGAGCCTCAGGGAGTCCTTATTCGGGGGCTAGAACCGACTGTTAATCAAGAACAAATGATAATTAATCGGGGGATGAGTGGCGTTAATCTTAGTAACGGTCCCGCAAAGCTGGTTCAAGCACTCGGAATTCATTCACGAGAATTAGATGGGCGACCATTAGAAACAAGTCCCTTAACGATTAATCTTGCTACCGGTCGCGAGCCGCGTGAGATTACCACAACAAGTCGGATTGGGGTAAATTTAAATGGTAAAGATGGTCGTAAGCCATACCGCTTTTATGTTAAGGGAAACCCTTATGTTTCTGGTCTGCGGAAACGTGAAATGAACTTAAAAGATCATGGATGGGAGGAATAAAAATGGCCCTGACATATCAACAGCTCCTGATTACGGTCCCGTTAGTTTTACGCGCTGGAAATGTTCCTAGCATTGTCGGTGAAGCTGGTTTAGGGAAGTCTGCCTTAGTAGAGGAAGTTGCTAAAAAGATGGACGCTAAACTATATACTACCGTAGTTAGTTTAAGTGAAAAGGGAGATCTTGCAATTCCTGTACCGCCGCTGACTAGTGATTCTTTTATTGAAACGAAGAATTATGGTCGCTTAGCAAATGTTCAGTTTGGTTACTCTGAAACGTTGGTATCAATCGTGCGCTACGCTGAAGAGAATCCCAACCGGGAAATTATTTGGTTTCTGGACGAATTTAATCGGGGACCGCAGTCTGTTCAGAGTGAGCTGATGAACTTGGTTCTCCAACGACAAATTAATAGTTTACGACTTCCAGAAACGGTTAAAATTGTGATTGCCGAAAATCCAGATAATACAATGGAAGGGTTTGAAGATAGTGAATATGCAGTCTCAACTGGTGACGCGGCGATTAAGGATCGAACTGTCCGTCTAGTAATGTCCAGTTCGACTGACGAATGGCTTGAGTGGGCAAAAAAGCCGCGAGAACAGACTAAACGTTCTCAAATTAATCCGTTGGTAATTGAATACTTAACGCAGTATCCGAGTCGTCTAGTTCAACCACACCAATTTGGCTCTGATTTAACACCAACGCCAAGAGCTTGGGAACGAGTTTCCCGGAATCTGGATCAATTACAAAAACTTCCTGGAAAAGTACAAGAACAATTGGCACCTGACTTGTTTAGTGGTGATTTAGGAACTGAGATTGGAGTTTCATTTGCTAAATTTGTTCAAGCCCACGGAATTCGCCTAAAGGTAAGTGATATGATAAACCAAGCTGGACTTGAAACCGACTTTCAGCAATTAGAAGAAGCTGATAAGTTATCACTTTTACGTGAATGGGTTAGGAAATATTCAGAAACGTTAGCACAGAATAGTGGGGCAGCTAATTTTAGTTCATACCTAACCGATATTAGTCCGGATGGTCAATATTCTCTTATTCAGCAAGTTGGTGAAAACGATGAATTATTAAATAGAATGTATAATACCGCTAAGGAAAATCCTGACGGCGCGGTGGCAGAGTTATACGAAACCGGCGCTCAAATAGCAACTTATGGGGATCGTGGCGAATGAACCGACTAGCAAAAATGCTTGAACAACTAAGAAAAAACCCGTCAGATTATGAAATGGCTAATCGTGTTCTTACTCAAGCGATTGTTCAAGTCCTTCAAACTCAGCGAATCCTTGGTGAAATTCTTCTGCAGGTTCCTCGACGGGTTATTCGGGAGCAAGATGCGATCCTGGGTCTTTTTTGGCGGAAGGATCAAATTGAATTAAGGGTAGTTCCCCAAAAACTAGCCGATCTACGAAGTGATGAAGTGGTAATTTTATTAGAACATGAAGCCCTTCATTTACTATGGCAACACCCACTACGTTATGCTAATTCACCTACGCCAGAGTTAGTTCAATTGGCAACAGACATTGCAGTTAACCAATATTTACCAGAAGTTCCCCGTGAAACAATGACGTTAGAAGAACTGCAACGGTATTTGCACCGCAGAATTTTGCCACATCAGGATTCAAGTAGTTATCTTCGTTTATTGAAGAACCTATCAGATCAAGATAAGCAGAAATTGCAGCGAAAAAAAGAACAGGGCGCAGGGCAAAATGATCAAGCAAAGCCTTCCCGGGTAGTTCAGGAAACACATCGGGGATGGCAATTAAGCGATGCTCAACCTGCCTCTGGAATTCAACAATTGCGGTTGGCGCAGTTAAAGAAGATCTTACACCAGGCGTATATGAATACTCCAAAAAAGGATCGTGGATTATTACCAGGTGATATTTTAACAACATTATTGAAACCACAAATAAATGACCGGTTTAATTGGCAACAATTGATTAGTCGCCAAGTGGGAACGCTAGCTGCAGGAAGAGAAGAAGCAGCGTACAGGTTTAACCGACGCCAACCTTGGCGGATGGAACTTCCGGGATCGGTTAGTCGACTGGTTCCCAGAATTTTAGTCTTTGTTGATAATTCTGGTTCGGTAACTGATGATGAGTTGGAAAAGGCATTAAGCCAGATTAGCTATATGACAAATAGCGATCACCTTCCCGTAGAAATTTATCCATTTGATGCTCGTGTTCATTTTGAACACTATCAACATATTGAAAATGGTAAACGGGTTATTTTTCGCCGAGTTGGTGGTGGAGGAACAAGCTTTCAATGCATATTTGATTTTCTTCATGATCGCCATATTAATCCAACAAATTCATTAGTTGTAATTATGACTGATGGGTGGGGTGAGCAAAAGATTAACCCATACGATTTTCATCAGGTTGACTGGTTAGTAACTGGGTCAGTTACAGATTTGTCACTTCATCGTCCGGTTGGACAAGTTCTTAGCTTAAAGAAGGAAATAAAATGACTGAATTATTAAAGCCGACAGTAATGAAACAGATCCTAACTCATTCAAAAGAATACCAGCGGGCGGTTAAGCTCCTGAATGTTGATTGGGATTTAGGAAATCAAATGCTCTTTTGGGATCGGGTAATGGCTGCGGACGTAATTTTAGCTCGTCAGCTACAACACCATCATTTAATAATTGGGAACGTTAACCTTGATGATTATCGGGCAGTTGGTCAATTATTAAGTCAACATTCTCAATGGTTTAGCGGGGCTGCGCGATTCGAGCTCTTAAAGCCCTTTAATGGATAACGGATAATTAAAAATAGTATAATAATTATATGATTGATAAGGAGGATGAAGAGCGTGACAGTGAATGAACAAGAAATTAAAAACGATTTATATGAAGCGGTTAATGGGGAATGGCTAAAAACCGCTAAAATCCCTGATGACAAGCCAGCAACTGGGGGATTTAATGACCTTGTTGACGAGATTGATAAGCAACTCATGGATGACCTAGATGCTTATGCGGAAGGGAAAGAAAAAAGTGATGATTCCCGGTTCAACGAGATGGTAAAACTATACCGATTAGCTAAAAAATTTGATTTTCGTAAAAAAGTTGGTCCACGCCCACTTAAGCGGATGCTAACAAGTATTGAAGAATTGAAGTCATATGATGAATACCAGGGTCAATGGCGTAACTGGATTATGGCGGGGATGCCGTCACCGGTTGTTTTTGATATTGATGCTGATATGAAAAACGCAACTGTTTATGCTCTATTCGCTGCAGCACCATCGTTAATTTTGCCAGATAAAAGCTACTATGAAGCTGATAAGAAGGACCAACACGATCAGCTTTTAAAGCTCTGGTCATCAATGGTTACTATCTTGATGGATAAGCTGGGGTACGATAAGGATGAAGCTGCCAAGCATATTGAAAATGCCAAAAAGTTTGATGCTTTTCTTGCTCCAAACGTAAAAAGCGCAGAGGAAGCAGCCGATTATAGTAAAATGTATAATCTGCAAACCGTAGAAGAATTAGCAAGTTCAACTGATCAGCTTGACTTGGCAGATGTGATTAAACGGCTCATTGGCACTACTCCTGAAAAGGTCATTGTAACTGAACCAGAATATTTTAAGGCACTTAATGGGATCTTAACGGATCACTTTGAATTGTTTAAGAGCTGGGCGTTAATCAACGTTATTCGAGCTAACGCAAGCTATCTTGATGATGAAATGCGGGAGATTAATGGTCGTTATAGTCGGGCGCTTTCCGGTAGTAAAAAGCCGATTAATCAACGGAAGTTTGCTTACTACTTGGCACGAGATGTCTTTAGCCAAGTAATGGGTGACTATTACGGGAAGAAGTACTTTGGTCCCCAAGCTAAGGAAGATGTTCATCATATGGTTGAGCAGATGATCAAAGTATATAAGGGACGACTAGCTAACAATGACTGGTTAAGCAAGGCTACTCGTGATAAGGCGATCTTAAAGTTAGATAAGTTAGGTATTCAGGTCGGCTACCCGGATAAGATTCCAGCACTTTACGATCAAATTAAAATTGATGAGGGTGAGTCATTGATTGCGAACCTCAATCAAGCTAACATTGTCGCAAATCGCGAGATGTTTAGTCGGTGGAACAAACCTGTTGACCGGATGCGTTGGGAAATGAGCGCGGCAACCGTAAACGCATATTACCACCCGTTTAAGAATATTATCGTCTTCCCGGCCGCAATCTTGCAGGCACCATTCTATTCACTAAAGCAAAGTAGTAGTGAGAATTATGGTGGAATTGGTGCGGTAATTGCTCATGAAATTTCTCATGCCTTTGATAATAACGGTGCGCTCTTTGATGAGTTGGGAAACCTGAATAACTGGTGGACTAAGGAAGATTCTGAACATTTTAAGCAGCTAGCCCAAAAGATGATCAAAGAGTTTGATGGAATTGAATTCGCTGGTCAAAAAGTTAACGGGAAGTTAACCGTTTCTGAGAACATTGCTGATGCTGGTGGCTTGAGCTGTGCCTTAGAAGCCGCCAAGCAAGAAGATGACTTTGACGCCAAGAAGTTCTTTATTAACTGGGCAACAATTTGGCGAATGAAAGCCACTAAGCAGTATGAACAACTGTTACTTTCCATTGACGTTCACGCTCCACAAAAACTCCGGGCTAATATCCAAGCCGAAAACCTCGATGACTTTTACTCCGCCTTCAACATTCAACCCAACGATCCGATGTTCAAAGCCCCTGAGGATCGGGTGAATATCTGGTGAGTGTGTGAGTCGTGACGGATTAGCAACTGAGCACTAGGAAATCCCGGACGATGATTGGCTTGCAATCAAGGACGGGATAGCTAGGCGGAAGTTGCGGTCACGGCGAACAGTCCTTGGTAATGTTGCATTAGAACTGTTAGCTCTAGGAAGGTTAGGCTGAGCATGTTTTAGCTATGCTGCGGTAGGACTGATTGCGGTCACGGCGAACAGTCCTTGGTAATGTTGCATTAGAATTGCTAGCTCTAGCAAGTTCCTGGCGAGCACGTTTTAGCTATGTTGCAGTAGGACCGATTGCGGTCGCGTTAGCAATGCTACATTTCTAAAGTAAGTTCAAAAAAGTTCCACTTGTCTTGAGAGAGTAGACAAGCGGAACTTTTTTGTTGCCACGATCCTTAGCGTGACATTTAACACGCTTTTGGTTATCTTAGTATCAAGAATTATTTCCCGGGAAATCAATTTAATATCGGTGGAGGTTAAATTGGAGATGAATTTTGCTCAAAAAATGAAATCTTATCGACAGAAGAATAACTGGACGCAGCAAGATGTTGCTGAGAAACTAAATATTTCACGAAAGACAGTTTCTAGTTGGGAAAATAACCGAAGTTATCCGGATATCTTTATGTTGGTTCAAATTAGTGATCTCTACCGTGTAAGTTTAGATGATTTATTACGGGAGGATCATAAAATGATTGATAACTACAAGCAAGAACATGAAATAAATAAAAAAGAACGGCGGACTTTTATTTTTAGCTACATTATTAACGTTATTATGTCAGTAATTTTATTAGCAAAGCCTGTGATAATGGGTAACTTAACTCTGCGAAAGTTCATGTGGGTATTAGTATTAGCGCTAATTTTCAATACGGTTGTTCTTCTAAAGTATATTGACTGGAAAAGGTTGAAGATGAAGTACGGATTCTATATTTGTTGGCTTATCTTGGCTGTGATGCAATTTGAGCTAACTAACTCGTCACTTTCAGCAATGCCAGGAGATATCCATAACTATTTAGGATATGTTTCTGGAAGGGTTACGGGATATATCTTATTTGGCTTTTGCGTTACCGCTACAATTTGGTTATATCCGCAATTTAGATCTAAAATTGAACAATAGTAGGAACAGAATTTTTGCATTAACCCTGTTTAAGCAAAAAAGATCAAATTACCAAAACGGGAATACTGAAAATATAGTAAAATACTAATTCTATTTACTACTGTGAAATGGTAAACTATTAGCTATGTAGAAAAGAACTAACCAACATGATTGCTGATTAGCTCTTTTTGTTGTTTAAAATGTTATTTGGAGGAAATGGAATGATTCAGGCATGGATGATACTTATTTTAATAGGACTTATATCGATCCCGACATACTATGCAGTTCAGGAAAATAATAAAAATATTGAAAGGGAACAACAAGAAAAAGAAAAAAGAGAAAAAGCAGAAGAGCAACGGTATCAAGAAAAAATTAATGAACTAAACCCGGACTTTACATTAGGTAGTAGACGATTTCCTCTTTTTATCAAAGATATGAAACTGATTTATGGAAAAGATAAGGAACTGAATTTAAAAAATGCTGTTTATGATTTTTTTGAAAGAGAGATCTTAATTATTCCAACTATAGATACACATTTTTCTCTTTTTAATATTTATATAGGAGAAGGCGATAAGAAGCTAAAACAAAGAATAATTGGTGCTCTCGATGAATGTGGGTTAGGACGAATTAAATACTGGTTTCAAATATCTGAAGATGACGAATTATCAAGTTATTTTTATTTCGGCAATGGTAAGGCGTATGCATATAAAATGGATTCAGTAGACTACTTTAAAATTTCAGGGCAGAAAAATATAGAGAATAAGTGGTACTTAATTAATATAGAATTTGCCCCACATTTTGTTTCGGATTATGAGGTTGAAACTACTAGTAAAAGTAATGGGAAAATAAGAGGTAATGCAGGTGCGGCTCTAGTTGGAGGAGCTTTTGCAGGAACGACAGGAGCAATTATTGGTTCATCAATGGGACAAAGCACACAAATGACAACGACAATACATTCTAATAATTCTGCTAAACTGAGAGAAATTCCTGCTACCGTTTTACTTACGTTGAAAAACTCGGCTGGAGAAAAAATTACAATTTCAGAAAAAATGATTGAAGAAGAAGTTGTTATGCTAAAGAAGCATTTCCTTGCAGAATTTAGTGATAATGAAAATAAAGGTTCTTTAGCATTAGAAATTCAAAAACTTGAGGAACTATTTAAGCAAGGGGTTCTTACAGAAGAAGAGTTCAACAGAGGAAAAAGGAAGATTTTAGATTTATAGGAATATATTAGAAATGCTCTTCTTTGAAAATAGTAAGAGATTAACTTTTTGACGACAAGTCTGCAATATTAATTGATTTGTATTTCATTATTAATAATCTTAAATTAAATTTTCCCTAATTATAATTTGCTTTTATAATTATAAAGATAGCAAATCGTAAAGAAGAGGGATAAAAATGCACCAACTTAAAGCAATCCAAGGAGATATTACTCAGGTCCACGTTGACGCGATTGTCAACGCTGCTAATACGACATTACTTGGTGGTGGCGGTGTTGATGGAGCGATCCATCGAGCTGCTGGACCAGGACTGTATGCCGCTTGTTTGAAATTTCATGGCTGTCCAACTGGTGAGGCACGGATTACACATGGCTTCCGTCTACCAGCAAAGTACGTTATCCATACTCCAGGACCAATTTGGCATGGTGGCAATAATGGTGAAGACGAATTATTAGCTAATTCATACCGAAACAGCTTACAGCTTGCTGAAGAAAACGATTGTCATACGGTGGCATTTCCCTCGATTAGTACTGGAGTGTATGCCTTTCCTTTAGCCCGGGCTGCTCATATTGCCATCACAACAATCCGTGACTTTCTTAAAACAAGCCAGGTTGTTGCTGAAGTTGAAATGATTTGTTTTGATCCAACCACCTATGCAGCTTACCAAAAAGAAATCAAAGAAGAATAGTAAAAATAAACTTCAAGAACTTAATTGCGAAGCTCTTGAAGTTTATTTGTTTAAAATCTCTTTCTTCTAAACGCTAAGTATCCTAATCCCGAAATTAAAATGATATAACAGCAAGTTCCCCAGAAGAGTTGGCTGTTGGAGAGCATGGAAGTGGGATGGTAGGATGCGTAATTGTAATATTGGGTTGTGAGATTAGTCATGTTAAGGGGATTCCACTTGAGAATTTGATCGATTCCCAAGTTAGCGTTTAGTAAACTTGCAGAAAAGCCCCTCCCCATAAAAATGATAATCGCGTTAATCGCAATAACAATTGCATCGGAGTTAATCAGACAAGAGAAGAGACACAGTAAGCTGATAATTAGCGTTGAAGTTATGATGTCAATACCGGTCGTCGCCAGCATATTTACTACTAGTGGCTGGTGGTATTTATAAATGCCTGTCCACGATACTGGTGCATTGAGAAGCGGAATAATATTTAAAAGAATGGTAAAAACAATTGCTAAAAGGTGAAGGGCTACGTTATAGATAAATAATGCAATGTATTTTGCCATAAAGGTCGCTAGTTTACTTGATGAATGATAAATCAGTGCAAGGATCGTATTATTTTGAAATTCTGTTGAAAAAATAGTCGATCCAAGGATAACAAGAATTAGCATAATAATGTCGCTAGAATTATAACAGGTCATCACAAGCAAATTGGAGTAATCTCTTCCCATTGCTAACCCCATAATAATCATCAAACCGATCATTATCACGGGCATCCACCAAGTGAGTTTGCGGTGACTGAGTTTGTAAAGTTCACGATGTAATTCGGGATACATACTTGGTCCTCCCTATTTTTGGTAGTTTTTAAAAGCCCATAGTCCCAAAATAATGAATAGTAGGGTATAACAACCGTTACCGAGAATTAATTCAAAATTACTGAGATGGGTAATTTTAATCGTACTTTGATTGGGTAGTTGAACAATGATGTTAATCATATTGAGTGGGTTCCACGCCCATAATTGTTTCGGGAGGATATTCATTAATAGCCCAGAAAAGTTAGCTCCCAAAAAATCGACTGCGAGGCCGATAATGATGACAATTGAATTTGATTTTAACAGGATAACCAAAAGTAGTGAGAGAGAAATGGTAAACATTATGTAGATAAAAGCGCCTAGAAAGTTATATCCTAATGCGGTAATTAGGGAATTACCATGAAAACTATCAGACCATGAATAGTTATTCCCTAGAAATAGCATTAAAACCAGTGAGCAAACAAAACCAGCTACCAACAAAGCAATCCCATAAACCACTAGGGTAATCAGTTTAGCAAGATAAATGGTAAGGGGATTGTTACTTCTAAAAAGAAGCGTGATCATTGTGTTATTACGGTACTCCATTGAAATAAAGTCAGCGCTGACAGCGACCATGATGATTGCACACCATTGAATAGCACCAAATCCCTGGGTGATCAAGAAGGGGTTAACCTTGTATGTGGGAACACTGCTATAGAGCATTAAGCAAACCATAACAAGGAAGCCGTAAAGCGGGGTTCGCTGGTGAGTGAATTTATAGGTTTCTCGTGATAAACTATTTTCCATTTGAATTCTCCCGCCTTTCTTTAAGGACAGCGATGATTTTCTTTTCGAAAGATGGGACGTTGGGAACAAGCTCCCGTAACCAAATCTGGTTATTGAATAGTATTTGTTGAATTTGAGAGCGTTCGTCCTTATTAACAATTAGTCCAGTAGAAGTAGGAGTCACGGCAATGGAATTAGCAGTTAATAATTTAATGGCAGTTTGATTATCTGTGGTTACTAAGCGATATTGCTGACTGTCTCTTTCTTGGAATTGAGAAACTGGGACATCCATAATAATTTGTCCCTGGTTCAAGATAATTACTGAAGTCATTACCTTTTGCAGTTCGCTTAAAACATGACTTGAAATAAGGAATGCGGTTCCGTTATGGGCATACTCGTGAATTATTTTTCTAATAAGAATGGTGGTTTCGATGTCTAAACCATTCATTGGTTCATCTAAGATCACAAACTGGGGATGGTTAAGCAGGGCTAATGCAATCCCTAACTTTTGTTTCATCCCAATTGAATAACTTTTAGCTTGGCGTTGAATATAAGAATTCATTTGTAGCTTAGTGATTAACTCCGCGACCTCATCTTTATCAGTTGAATATAGGGAGAGATTATCTTTTCCGCTTAAAAACGGGTAAATTGCGGGATTTTCGATCAAGGCGCCAACATTTTGCAGTGCTTTGTGGTTATTGGCGGTAATAGGTTGATTATTAAAAGAAATCGATCCAGTGAATTTTGTCAGACCCAAGAGCGTTTTCATAATGGTTGTTTTGCCTGCACCGTTTGGCCCAATTAACCCCACAATTTCACCCGGTTGGATATTAAATGAAGCATTTTCAATTATCTGCTTATGACCATAGAAGATATTAAGATTCTTAACGGTTAGCATTGAATCATCTCCCCAATAAGTTGAATTCACCTTAATTTTATACGGGGGGGGTTCATTAATCAATAGGTGAGCAAACTAAAAACTCTTAGTACGCTGAATATGGCAATACTAAGAGTTCTTTTGAGATTAATTTATCTCAACCTGGCCGTCAACGATTTGACGATATGTACGGGTAGTCAATCCATAGAGGATGAGGTAAAGGATAAGGAGACTGGCTGCAACGGTTATTCCCACGGTAATCATTAACGGAAGGTTATAGAAGTTAAGTTGAATCATGATTTGTCGAATGGCCGGAATGGCAAAGCAAAGGTTGACGATTGCACCAGCCACGGGAAGGAGGAAGACCATTAAGACTTGACTATGAATACTTTTAACGGTTTCCCTTTCACTAAGACCAACTTGTTGCATTGTCTTAAATCGTTTCCGGTCAGCGTACCCTTCAGAAATTTGCTTGAAGTAGATGACGATTGTTGTTGTGATCGCTAGTGCCAAGCTGATAAGAATGCCAACGAAAACAAGTCCACCGTAGAGCCCGTTAATCAACGACGTAATCGTTGCCTTGCCTGTAAATGAAAGGTTATTAATCCTCAGCTTTGCTTGTAAGGCGTTTTCAAATTTAATTCGTTGCTTTTGATTTCCTGGCAATTGGTAATTAAAGGTGGTTACGGTGGTTAATGGTAAGGACTTCGGAAGCTTATTAGCGATAATAAAGGTCGGGGTATAAATACTATGATCGGGATTGAAGTACCCCGAGAAGTGCTGAAGCTTTTTTGCTTGATACTTCTGCTTATTAACGATTAGCAATCCATCGTGCCCTTTATTATTGGTATAGGTCAATGCTTCATTACCCGTGAGATGAACATGCTGATTAGTGATTCGGTTAAATTCCTTAGTTGTTAATAAAATTACCGAACTACTGGTCTTGTTGTCCATTTTCTGAATACTGCCCTGACTAATGAATTTGTTATCCCGCCAGTAACCATATTGTGGAGTTGTCATTTTGTAAGTTAGGTAATGGCTAATTTTAGCGTGATGCTGACGAGCAGTGGTGTTAATTAATTCTTTCTGTTCCGTTGTTAATCCTTGATTGCTTGTAATTACAACATCTTCTGGAGTGTAGGATTTAACTGTACTCCCAATGCCAACGTAAAGGGTAATTGAAGTGAAAAGAATTACGAGAATTGAACTACAAAGTAAGCAAATAGTAGCAAGACTGGCACCGTTTTGTTGCATCCGCTGAATCATTCCAGAGACGGCAATAAAATGGCGTGGCTTGTAATAAAAGTGGTTATTCTTCTGGAGTAATTTTAGGAGAATGATGCTCCCAATGATAAATACTAGGTAGGTACCGATTACTAACAGAATTACTGCAAAAAGAAAATGCGGGATGGCGGAAATCTTAGGCTTGATTGTGAGTGTAATGTAGTATGCCCAGATTAAAAGGGCAAAGCCAATGACTCCAGCTATTGAGTAGAAAAAGCCATGACGTTTTGGTGTTATTGCTTCGGGGTGCCATAGTTGGGTTGGCGTTAATCGGTGAAGCTTGATTAGATCAATTACCATAATGATCGCAAAGAGGCATCCGGTTAAAATAATTGTCTTGATAATTGTCTTGATAATTGCCGATGAAACGAACCATGGCTGAGAGAGATGTCCAATATTTAAAAGATAGCCCAAGCCAAGGAAGGCTAACTTTTCAAAGACTATCCCAAAAGTCAATCCGGCAACTAGGCTAATAATCATTAGATAGCACTTCTCGATAATTGTCAGGAGTTGAAGATTATGACTGGTCATTCCTAACATACTATAAAGTCCGATTTCTCGACTCCGTTGCTGCCAAAGAAAGCGATTGACATAGATTAAGAACGCTAAGGTAACGAGGAAAATAAACTTGAAGCCAAGATCCAACATTGCAGAAGTAACAGCTCCAGTATTAAGCTTCTTTAAGCTTGAGTTAGCTGCGATTGCAAGAAAAATGTAGTTAATGGCGACAAGCATAATGGTTGCCATTAGGTAAGGACCATAACTCCGCATGTTCCGCTTAAAACTAGAATTGATTAATTTAAAGTACAGCATTCTTATTCACCGCCGTTCGTAAGGGTCATCATTGTATTGCTGATTTGCTCTTGATATTCCTTGAGCGAGTCATTGCCACGGAATAATTCATGGTAGATTTTGCCGTCCTTAATAAAAAGAGTTCGCTTGGCATGACTAGCAGCGGCAGCACTATGGGTAACCATGATGATTGTTTGCCCATTGCCGTTAACGGTATCAAAGAGCTCAAGAATTTCGTTACTGGTATTTGAATCAAGGGCACCGGTTGGTTCGTCAGCTAACAGAAGATCCGGCTGAGCAATTAGTGCCCGGGCGATTGCTATTCGTTGTTGCTGACCACCAGATGTTTCTGTTGGAAAGCGATCAATAATTTGGTTAATTCCTAATGCTCTAGCAAGTGGTTTAACTCGTTTAGCCATTTCTGCTACGGGAATCTGAGCTAGGACTAGCGGGAGGTATATGTTATCTCGATTGGAAAGGCTATCCAGAAGGTTGAAATGCTGGAAAATAAAGCCAAGGTGTTCGCGACGGTACTTGGCTGCCTCGTCAGCGGTCAGGTCGCTTAAATCTTGCCCGTTTAATAGAATTTCACCAGCACTAGCCTTTTCTAGGGTCGCAATAATATTTAACAAGGTACTTTTTCCGGCACCTGATTCGCCCATAATTGCGATATATTCACCAGGATTAACATCAAAATTAATATCCTTGAGTGCGTAAACTGGGTGGGTTGAATTAGCATTATATGTTCGTTTAATGTGGCTAAGGTGTAAGAGCTTCATGATGATTGATCCTTTCTTTGATGGTTGTGATAGTTAAATTTGTGAGGAGTGGGTGGCTGAGTTAAAAATGTGTTCGCCGTGACCGCAACTTCCGCCTAATGTCCGACTGCAACATAGTCAAAACGTGTTCGCCAGGAACTTGCTAGAGATAACGTTCTAGGCGACTGAGTCAAAATGTGTTCGCCGTGACCGCAGCTTCCGCCTAATGTTCGACTGCAACATAGTCAAAACGTGTTCGCCCTAACCTTCCTCAAGCTGAAGTTCTAGGCGACTGAGTCAAAAACGTGTTCGCCCGAATTTCCTAGAGCTAACAACCTCCTTCCTAGGCGCAAGTCGCCTTCGTCAGGAGAAATTGCTAGCTTTCCGGAAACTCTTTGGGGCAAAGGCACTCTATTAAATGTGTTCGCAGGGAAGCCCCTATAGACAACAACCTTCCTCCCAGATGCTTTCAGCATCTAGTCGGAAGAAATTGTTGTCTTACGGGTCTTCTTTACCTGCTCACACTCTATCTTCATTATAAAAAGGCTCTCCGGCAATTGGTACTTACAGAATTGCGGAGAACCTTACAGAATTGTAATGTTTATGGATTGTGTTGTTACTTTTTAATGGCCTTATGTCTAACGTTATTTCCTGGGAAATGGAGCGTAGCACAAGTTCCTTGACCTGCTTTGGACGTGATTGTTAGATCAAAATTTAGCTGGGCGGTAATCTTCTTAACTAAATATAGGCCCATCCCAGTTGACTTAGTTGTTTGGTGGCCGTTTTTGCCAGAAAAACCATTGTCATAGATACGTGGGAGATCACTACTGAAAATTCCAACTCCCTGATCAATGATTTGGAGGCTGTTATCAACCCAATTAAAGAAAATCGTTGCTCCATTAGGTGAATATTTAATCGCATTTGCTAGGAGCTGGTTGATACAAAAACGGAGCCACTTTCTGTCAGTTAAAACGGAGATTCCATTAAGATGCTGGAGCTTAGGAATGAGCTGACGACTAATGAAAATAGAAGAATTTTGCTTTAGGATTGTCATAATGAGTGCTTGCAGGTTAACCCATTCAAAATTAAAGTCATTGCTAGACATTGCGAGCCGTTCGTCATTTAATAACATTTCTAAATGGTAGTCTGCCTGCTGGATAGCTTGACGGATTACCTTGCTGGGGACCATATCGTTATTTTCCGCGGCTGCCTGTAAACTGGTCAACGAATTTTTAATTTCGTGAGAGTACAGTTCAACATGGTCTAACTGCTCTTGCTGATGATTATGCAAACCGCGGATTAAATGGTCGCTTTTCCGTCGTTGTAACTTATTAGTATGGAGAAGTTGTGCTTCAATTGGGGTGTTCGCAGGGCTATCCTGTTCCTTAATGATTGCTTTTAGTCGTTTAGCAGCTTGGTAACTATTGATGAAGAACCAGACTACTAGGAAAGGGAAGCTAAAACGGACAACGTCCCAGAAAAAACTTTTGGGGATGTAATACAAAATTGTTAAGAGTTTAATAATCCCGAGAAGAAACAGGTAGCCAATGATAAGCGGTAAAAATGACTTTAATTGATAGAACCAGAATCTCTTATTTCGCATGACTTGTCACCAATCGATAGCCAACCCCACGTTCAGTTCGCAAACTATGATCTAGGTTGACAGTTGCCAGTTTAGACCGTAGCCGACTAATATTAACGTTTAATGTATTATCATTAAGGAACTTACCACCCTGCCAAAGCCACTCAAGGAGTTGCTCCTTAGTAACTGTCTGATCTAGGTGGGTAATAAGGACACCGAGAAGGGCACTTTCAGTAGGAGACAATTGAACCCTTCCCTCGGGTGTCGTTAATTCATTAGTGAGTGAATTAAGATCGTTAGTGTCCCAATTGAGGTTGTCTATGTTGCCCGGTTCCTGACTTCTGCGGAGAAGAGCCTGGATTTTGGCGAGGAGGACAGCGGTAGAAAAGGGCTTCATGATGTAATCGTCGGCTCCAGAGGCAATTGCGTGCATGATATTACTATCAATATCCGCTGCTGAAATAACAATAATCGGTGCTTTTGTAATTTGACGCACAGCACTAATCCAATAAAACCCGTCAAAAGTTGGGAGGGTAATATCAAATAAAATCAGGTTAGGATCAGCCTTTTTCACTTCGTCTGCTACGTGATCCCAATCTTTAACGGTAATGATCATGTGTTTCCATTTTGTTAATTCAGTTTTGATCGTTTTAATAATTGTGGGATTGTCTTCCACAACGAAGATTTTAGCCATCTTTGAACCCCCAAATTCAAATAACTAATCAGATCATACATTAAGAAAATCCCCAACTCAAATCGTGATGACTTGAATTGGGGATTCATCTATTTAGTTTAAGCTTGTAAGTTTGCTGAATACTTAGCTTCTTCTTTTTCAAGACGAGCACGTTCACGCTTGTTGTACCATGGTGAAATGGTAAAGGCTAAGACATCATTGATAATGTAAACCATACTGTTAACGGCCATTGCTAATGAAGCATCACCTTGGGCAAAGGTAATTCCCCAAAGGACCATCTGGAAAATTCCAGAAGCCAGCCACCAGAAGTATTGGTTGTTGTACCGAAGGAAGCAAATAACACCAGCGGTTAAACTAATTGAGAAGCTAATGGCATCAATCCATGGACGTGGATCGTTAGTTAAGGCACCGATCAGGTAACCAGAAACAAGGTAAACAGCAATAGTTGAGAGAATTGCAATGACCCAAGTTTTGCCAGTGAATTTCCGGATTTTGGAGACCATGTTGATATTCCAATTAGCAGAAAGCAGGACTGGGATATCTAGAGTAACAACGTAAGCAAGCTGTTCACCAATACTGAGATAGTTTTTGGCGCTGAAACCAACAATGATAAAACAGATAGCAGAGAGGATCCCTAACCAACCGTTAACGGATTTAGCAGCGTTGATTGCTAGAATACAAAGGACCCCCAGTGTTGTTCCGATAAAGGTAATTACCGTAATCCAGGTAATTTTATCGTTTACCAAGGTCATTACCTGACAGCCAAGACTGAAGAAAAACAGGTAGTAGTTTTGTTGGGGCCAACCCTTAAGTTGGTGAGCGAGAAAGTGTAAATAGTTTTTCATTACTCAAAGTCTCCTATATCAATATATTGTGCCCACACTAAATGAATAAAAGCAAAAAATACAATATATTGTGGGCACTGTGCAAATGCAACGGGATCTAGTATAGCATTCTTCGCTAGCGAAACAAGCAAAAAATTAGCCAATTAATCAGTCGATATTTGCCTTAATTAGGCCAGTGCAGGGGACCGAGTTAATTTCAAAATATTTTTTTACGAAGTTAGTTTAAACCGATTCCTCAGGGGAGGTTAATCGAACAGCTAAAATTTTAACCTGGTAGGTGGATTGTGGTGCCTGAACTGAAACCGTTTGTCCCACCTTTTGATGCAGTAGTGCTTGCCCGAGCGGTGAGTCAAATGAAATCTTTTGCTTTTGCAAATCAGCTTCTTGCTTACCAACAATCGTATAATTAACCCGTTCGTTATCGTCAATAAATTGAAGGGTAACTGTTGTTCCAAGATCAATGGTCTGTGAATCGGTAGGTTTGATGATTTCAGCGTATTGGAGTTGCTTATTTAAGTAGCGTAACCGACTTTCTAAATGACGTAATTCACGCTTAGCGGTACTATACTCGGTATTTTATGACAAATCGCCAAGAGCGCGAGCAGCCTTTAATTGACTGATTTTAGCTGGTCGCTGTGCTTGTAATTTGGCAATTTCTTTTTCAATTTCGTGATAGCCATTTGGTGTCATCTTTTGAAAATATACGTGGGCCATTGCTTCTTGGATCTTTTTACGTTGCATTGAAAATCGCTCCTTGTCGTCTTGCTGACGGCCTAATTAATTGTTCATCTGTAATTATGATATGATAGAGAGGATAATTCAATTTTTGATGGAGGAATAATTGGGAAATGAGCGAACAGGAAGAACATATTAAAGGGTTCTTAAATTCGTCCACGTATGACCAGTTATCTGCTAATCAGCAGAAACATGCTCAAAACATTTTGACTCGGTTTAATAAGTATATGACCGAAGAGCACCAACTGGATGATACCGCGTGGACACCCCAAGCGGTTCAGCAAGTAATGGTTGGTCAATTTATTGCCGATCCAGCGTTAACTAATTCGTTTGGAATCGCCGTGGCACCAGTGCTGAAGGCTTATCAAAAGTTCTTGGAGAATAAGCAATTAGGCGCAATTGAGAAGGCCATTGATGAGCAGCGTCCAGTAATGAATAAGTGCCAGAAAGCTCACCAGACATTAGCTGAATTAAATGGTGAAGTTGCTTCGGGTCCAAAAAAGCAAACCGGTAACCATGAAGCACCACAAAAAGATCAATCCGTCAAAGAGTCGGTAAGTGAAGAACTAAAGCAACCGACAGCCCCTGTGAAGTTAATTCCAGCAGGGAAGATGAAACAGGAAATTACGCGGATCAAAAAAGAGGTCGCTACTGCTCCAGAATTTAAGGAGAAAGACCTCAGCATTGCTGATCAGCAATATCTGGTTGCGGAATTTCTGCAATTAATGTATCAGGAATGTCATCAAGGCATTAATCAGTGGCGGTTTGCTGACTTGCAATTGGTCTTGGGGATGATGATGCCGCTAGATCCAAATATTACCAAGTTAGAGATTTTGAATATTGTTCCAACTGCTCAAGCGTTATTTGACTACTTGAAACGAACCGACCAGATTGATATGGATCAGTACCGGGTTGCTTTGAAGTCAATTGCCCATATGCAAACCTCTCAGAATATGCTGGCTTCAATGGAGCGTCGTCAACGGACAACTCAATTGATGCTTTCATACATTCAGAGTCAAGGTGTCGATACTGATAACGTGAATAAAACTGAAAAGTGGATGGATGCCCACCAATCACAAGTGGCAACATTCATGCGTTCGATCCTTAGTCCATGGGGTGAGTACGAACGACAACAATTGCATAAGCGGCAACAGGCAACCCGTCAACCAGTTCCGGTAGAGAAGGATCGGCAATTGTTAAGAAAGAAGCGGGTCCCACAAGGAATTAAATTTAGCAAGAAACGACGAAAAAAGCGAAAAAAGTAGTTAACTCATTTTGTCGTGATGAAAGGGAGCTGAGATTAGTGAGTGCATATATTCCTGAGAATATGGAAGAAGTGGCTGTTCAGGTAGCTAAACACCAGGTTCATGGTGAACAAGTAACACCAGAAGAAGTGATCGAACAGGCTGTTCCAGATATTTTGCAGGCCTTATTGGATGAGGCACTTGAAGGACGTTACGATGAGGTAAAACGAGACGGGGATAAGTTAATTGTTACCGATGCAATGGGTGAACAAGTTGGTGTTGTTACACCAAACGGCAAAAGCTTTGTTGATGACTTCAAAGCTGATTCAGACGCATTGATTGGCTACCTTGAATCTCAAGTTGCTAAGCTGGTTGGTGGCCGGTAAAGGAAATGACAATATGGAAAAACCTAGTAAGCCTTTTTATAAGGTCCCTTCTTTCTATGCAGACGTATTTGTAGTTATTATTTGGTTGACAACCCTTTTCGAGAAAGATAGTTGGGTAATTAAAGTTATTGCGATTATCTTTTTAGGGTTTGAAGTTGTCGAGCTGCCAAAGTATTTCCTAAAAAAGAAATAATTTTAAAATGAAAAAACGATCGTAATGGGAAATTCCCATCACGGTCGTTTTTATTACGCTAAAGCCGATTCTTAATTTCATATGGCTTAACCTTATCAGCTTTCGGCTGGACTTGCGCATCCTTTGCATAAAAGATTGCGTATTCTTCGTCATCGGGTCCCTTAGCGATGACGAGATCATCGGCTTCTCGTTCACGTTTGAAGATTTGGCCCTTGCGAACTGCTTCGTTGTAATCATGAATATTAGCGATTGAATCGCCAGGATTAAAGAAAATTCTTGTTTCCATTTTATTATTCCTCCTTATGCGCGACTTGGAATGTCAAATTCTGCCTGAGCTAAGATATGATCCTTAGCGGCATGGATAAACTCGTTTAACCAGTAGTGGTTCTTAAGCGGCAACTGGTCATCAAGAGCGTAAACTCTTAGTGTGTAGTGATGAGTTTGATCTGGTGGCTGTGGACCGACGTAACCGCTAGAAATCGCAGGATCACCATTAACTAGGGAACCAGCATTACTATTATTTCCTTGCACAAATTGATCGCTTAGTTGGCGACTAGCATTTGCTGGAATGGAAGTCATGTCACTAGGAATATTCGCAGCGAGCCAGTGGATCCAGGTAAACCCACACACCGGAGTGGAATCATAATCAATAAAAACGATGGCAAACGTCTTTGTCTCGGCCGGTGCTTCATTGATCTCTATCGGGAAAGATTTAATCGGATGGCCAGCCAACATTAAACTATCTGGAGCATACTTGCCGTATTCATCAGCTAACATTCCGTTAATAAGCGGGACTGAAATTTTCATTAAAATCACTTCTTTAATCTAAATATAGTTGTTGCAGTTGCTTAAGATCGTTTTGTGAGAGATCGAGGTATTCAGTTAAGTAGTTTTGAACATCCCCGTAATTAGTATTAATCAAATTGATTGCCTGATTAAGGTAGTCGGCTGAAACAGAGCCGAGAGCACGGCGATTTTCCACTACTACTTCACTTTCACCTTTATCACGCAGCGCTTGAAGCCACTGTTCCCGAAAGTCCTGGGTTGCCTTATTGGTGAGCAGGTAGTCTTTCAGAATCGTTTCTTCAGGTACTTGGAGGGCGCTTAGAATTAGGTAAGCAGCCATCCCCGTACGATCTTTCCCAGCAGTACAGTGAAAGAGACTAGCCTGAGTATTACTTAATAGGAGCTCAAACATTCGCTGGTAAACATCAAGCATGTGCTGATAGCCATTGCCTGGTTTTAGAATCCGACTCATGATTTCTTCATCACTGTGAGAAGCGTCAGTCTCATCAGACTTAAATACCGGTAGATGATAATAATTAGCAGTTTGGGGGAGTTTATCAGGAGCTTGCTTAACCTCTTCTGGCGCCCGTAAATCAATGTCGATCGTAACGGGAATCGCTGCTAGAGTGCTTAAATCATGTTTGTTTAAATGAGCAAGGGAACCGGAACGAATGAGCCGGTGCCACTTTACATGACGTCCATCTTTAGTTTCGTAGCCACCCAGATCGCGAAAATTATGACCATCTTGAATGTCTAATAAGCGTTGACCCGTCATGTCAAAACCTCCTTTACTAGGATGAACTACTTGCGACCATCCTAAGTACTTTACTTTATTAATTGTACCCTACTTTAGCCAGTTTGATAACTTCTCTGCTAATCGATACCCGCTTTCGGTGGCTCCAGATTGATCAGGGTGGAGGCCATCGGTAAAACTAGAACACCACCCCCTAGTTTCGATTAGGGGAAGAGTGTGTTTCTTGGTAAGGGAACGAATTGATTCGGCAAAAGTCTGACTAAACGGAATCATTGGAAGAATTGGGGTTGACGGAAAAAGATTAGTAACAAGGGATAAAAACTGATCGTAGCTTGCATTGAACTGAGCTAACGAAAAACGGCGGTCGTTAACGCCAAGGTTGATTACAACTAGATCGGGAGTGTTTACTTGCCAAGGAGTTGTGGCGTCAAGATTCGTTAAGAAGTGGTTTGCGGTCGGGACCCCACCAGTAGCTTGACGAAGTACGCCACCAGCAGAGTAAGCAATTCGTACATCAGTTACGTGAAGTAAGTCAACGGCGGTACCCGCGTAATTGCTTTCTGGTCGGTAATCAGTCGAAGCATTGCGACCTGCTACCCAACAGCCAGCGGTAATTGAATCACCAATAAAATCAATTACCGGAACTGGTGATGCGCAGGTTAATTCTCCTTGACTGATATCAACCGAAGTGATCGCAAAACCTTCGTTACCGTTCCAGACACGATCAAGATCCGTATTGCCAGCCGTTATAATTTCAATTAAGTGTGTTGCCGGTCCGCATTTTACTTGCCAGCTGCGGTGACTTGCTAGTTCACGGTGCCACTGGTTGCCGTCAATTCTCCAGGCATAAATTTGTGAGGGTGAAAGTGGATTGCGGTTATCCAGCACATTAACTGTCAGGTTATTGACGTCTTTAGCAATAAACCGTAATCGGCTTCCAAGGTTAGTTGTATAAAGTGTTGCAGATTGATTAATCTTTTTAATAAACCAGCGACCATGAGGAGATGTTAATTCGTAAAGAGAAGTTGGGGAGTAGTGACGCATGAAAAAAATCCCTTTCCTTTTTTTATAATTATAGGACTTTAAACCGAACTAAGGGGAGACAAACAGGCGTCCTATCAGTCTTTATAGAAAACGCTTACAACGCTATTGATTATAAAATGAAAGCGCTTGTTGACAAATGAAGTAAAAGAGTCTAAATTATAGTTTAGTAAAAGTTTACTAATTTGTTTAGCCACTTTGTTCAAGTGGTCATGGAGGTATTTTGACATGGATAAGCAAGATTTTCTTAAAGAATATCAAGACACATTTAAGGAACCGGGAAAGGATGTTTTCTTCTCTCCAGGTCGGATTAATGTGATTGGTGAACACACGGATTACAATGGTGGTCACGTTTTCCCATGTGCAATTAGCATTGGTACTTACGGTGTTTATGGCCCACGTGAAGACACTACCGTAGCCATCTACTCAGCAAACTCCGCCAAGGTTGAAAATAGTAAGATCATTACTTTTGATATTAATGATGATCAACCACAGTCTGCTAAAGATGAAAAGTGGGTTAACTACTTTAAGGGGATGCTTGTTTACCTCAAGCAACGCGGTTATAAGATCGATCATGGATTTAACCTTTACATCCATGGCTTCCTTCCATATGGTTCAGGTCTTTCATCATCTGCTTCAATTGAAATGCTGATGGGGAACCTGTTAAAGGAAGAATTTAACTTAGATATTGATGAAATTGATCTCGTTAAGCTTGGCCAAAAGACCGAAAATGACTTTGTTGGTTTGAATTCTGGAATCATGGATCAATTTGCTGTGGGGATGGGGAAGAAAGATAACGCAATCTTCCTTGACTGCAACACCTTGGACTACAAGTACTTACCACTTGAACTTGGCGACTATGAAATTATCATCATGAGTACGAACAAGACCCACTCATTGGCTGGTTCTAAGTACAACGAACGGGTTCAAGAATGTGAAGAAGCTGTAAAGCGTCTCAGCAAGAAGTTAAACATCAATAAGCTTGGTGAAATTGATTCTGAAACGTTTGATCAATACACTTACTTAATCAATGATGACACTTTGATTCGTCGTGCTCGGCATGCAGTTAGTGAAAACGAACGGACAAAGCGGGCCATCGATGCAATGCAAAAGGGTGACCTTGAAGAACTTGGTCGCTTAATCAACGCTTCACACGTTTCCTTGAAGTACGACTACGAAGTTACTGGTAAGGAACTTGACACCTTAGCAGAAAATGCTTGGGATCAACCTGGCTGTCTTGGTGCACGGATGGTCGGCGGTGGGTTTGCCGGCAGTGCAATTGCCATTGTTAAGAAGTCCGAAGCTGAAAACTTCAAGAAGAATGTTGGTAAGATCTACCGCGATAAGATTGGCTACGACGCCAGTTTCTACGACGCCGAAGTTGTGGATGGTCCACACAAGTTGTAGAGTGCGAGCCAGCAGAGAACTTGCGGAAAGCTAACAATTTCTCCCGACTGGATGCTGAAAGCATCTGGGAGGGAGGTTGTTAGCTCTAGCAAGTTCCTGGCGAGCAGATCTCGACTGTGTTGCCTAGGTCGTTAGCTTGAGGAATGTAATTAAGTGAGTGGGGGAATTAAAAGATGAAGTTAATCGAAAAGTTTGCTGATGATGTAATTGCCAGTGGAGCGTACAAGCCACTTGACAAGATTTATGTAATGAATAAGATTCGTGGCTTTGTGGGCGATGAGGATGTTGATGGTAATGAAGACCAGCCAGTTGTTGCCCAATTAGTTGACCTGGCTGTTAAGCGGGGTAAGATTGAAGATGGTCAAACAGAACGGGAAATTTTGAATGATCAACTTTATGACTTAATGACGCCACGGCCATCCGTTGTGAATGAAGAATTTTGGGAGAAGTACCAAGAATCTTCTGAAACTGCGACTAATTGGTTCTACAAGTTAATGACATCGAATGATTACGTTAAGGTTGCTGCGATTAAGAAGAACATTGTGTTTGATCGGCCAACCAAGTACGGTAATCTAGAAATTACGATTAACCTATCTAAGCCTGAGAAGGATCCAAAGGCGATTGCAGCGGCTGCTCATGATACCAAGAAGAAGTATCCACAATGTGCTCTTTGTATGGAAAATGAAGGGTACAAGGGACGTCTAGGACAAGCGGCCCGGAGTAATCACCGGGTAATTCGGATCGTGGTTGGCGGCCACAAGTGGGGCTTCCAGTACTCACCATATGCTTACTTCAATGAACACTGCATCTTCCTTGACAGCAAGCATGAACCAATGCAAATTAACCGGCAAACCTTGATTAACTTAGTTGAAATTGAAGAACAATTGCCTGCTTACTTTGTCGGCAGTAACGCTGACTTACCAATTGTTGGTGGTTCAATGTTAGCCCATGAACACTACCAAGGTGGTCGCCACAGCTTCCCAATGATGAAAGCAGAAATTAAAAAGCCACTCCACTTTGACGAATACCCAGACGTTGAAGCCGGAATTGTTAATTGGCCAATGAGTGACATTCGGTTAACTAGTGCGAATACCACTGAGTTAATTAACCTTGGTTCCCACATTATTGATGTTTGGGATCACTATGATGATGAAAGTCTGTCCTTAAAGGCATTCGATGGTGATACCCGTCACCACACAGTAACCCCAATTATGCACCGTGATGGGAAGAAGTTCGTCCTTGACCTTGTTTTACGGGACAATAATACTAGTGACAAGTACCCACTTGGTATCTTCCACCCACACGAAAAGTTGTGGCACATCAAGAAGGAAAATATTGGCTTGATCGAAGTTATGGGACGGGCAATTTTACCAGCTCGGTTAAAGGACGAATTAGCGGAAGTTAAGAAGTTCTGGTTAGGTGAAGCAAATAATATTGCTGATAGTCACCTTCCATGGGCTAAGGAAATCGCTGAAAAGATGGACATCAATGCTGACAACGTTGATGAAATCATGGAGCAAGAATTGGCAAATGTATTTGCTAATGTTCTCGAGAATGCCGGTGTCTTCAAGGATGATGAAGCCGGGAATGCTGGTTGGGATCGTTTTATCGCTCAATTATAGTTCGGTCTAGACAAATTAACGGTAGTCCAGGTAAAATAAGTTCTAAAAATGGGAAGGGGTGATTACCATGGCAGCAACGTTACGTGATATTGCCAGTCGAGCTGGTGTCTCTATTGCAACGGTTTCGCGAATTTTGAATAATGATTCGACGCTTTCTGTTAACGAAAATACTCGACAACGGGTTTTAAGTACTGCAGAAGAGCTAGATTACACGAAGCATAAGCGGACGCGAAGTGACCAGGTGCAACGAGTAGCAATTGTTCAATGGTATTCGCTTACCCAAGAACTTGATGACCTTTACTATATGGGGATCAGGATGGAGATCGAACGTTCTGCTCAACAACGCGGGATCCAAACAGTGCCAATTTATCAAAACGACTTAGAGAAGATTCCCCGGAATGTAACGGGAATTATTGCAATTGGTAAATTTAGTGATTCGCAAGTGCAAGAGTTAAAACTGGTAACTAACAACATTGTTTTTGTTGATTTCGATAGTTTAGCCGCGGGGTATGACTGCTTAGTGCCCGACTTTGAGAATGCTGTCCATACTGTTATTAACGAGTTCTTGGATGAAGGAATTCAGGATATTGGAATGCTCGCCGGAACAGAAAAGACAACGGACAATGAAGTCGTTCCTGATCTACGTCGGCGATATTTTGAAGCAGATTTACGGCAACGTGGTATTTATCATCCAGAATTTATGTTTGCCGGTGATTATACGTCAATGTCGGGCTATCGGGCAATGAAGAGGGCAATTGAAGAACTTGGTGACAAGTTACCTCACGCAATTTTTATTGCTAATGATCCGATGGCTGTCGGGGCACTAAAGGCCGTTCAGGAAGCAAAAATTAATATTCCTGATCGTTTAGCAATGATTAGCTTTAATGATACGGCAATTGTGAAGTATGTTTATCCAAGTATGTCGGCGATCCATGTGGGAACTGATGAAATGGCTCACGCCGCAGTTGATGTGATGGTCAAACGCCTCGCACATCCAGCTAGTGATCCATGTAAAACGGTTGTTGGAACCCATTTGATTAAGCGACAGACGACGAAATAAGATTAATAAGGGTGAGAAAAAGGGGTATCTGTCAACTGGTATTGATGGATATCGATACCACTCACAGAAATGTGGGTGGTATTTTTTATACAAAAAGACAATCAATTCTTAAAAAGAAAAATTTTTGATTGGCAAAACCATAACAGGTTCGTTTGAGTGCTTTAATTTTTCGATTGATTCCTTCTAAGGGGCCATTTGAGAA
>NZ_JABUXR010000039.1 GCF_014838745.1 Limosilactobacillus urinaemulieris | reverse complement strand
AGGGTAGTCCGTCTTCACCTTAGCGATAACATCGGCTGGCGTCGTTGGTTCGCCGTTAGGCTTGACCAGTTTGTCGCTGGTTGCCGTATACTTCTCAGCGTCCTTTGGCATTTCTGCTAAGAAACTGTCGGCATCCACCGTGACACCGTTGACAACTAATTCCACGTTGTAGATTGTATCAGTATCCATGTCCTTTGGAACGGTGAGCTGAGCTGCTTTTTCCGCCTCAGCATTGCTGGTAACAGTGGTCCGTTTGAGTTCTTTGCCATTACTATTCCAGACGATTTCCACCTTCTGTCCATAGTCGTAAATAGCATTGACCTTGGAAATAGCCGTATCACCTGGCCGAGCTGTATGACCCACTGTATTATAGTTAGTTATATCAATGTTGTACTTTCCAATATTCGGCACTAGTGCAAAATGGAGGTTGTAACCCTGCTGTCTACTAGTAGTAATAAATGCGTTAGAATTTATGTAGTCACCACAGCCCCCGTACGCCAGCACTGGGTAGTTACTGTACGAACTTTGGATTTCGCCTGCTGGATTTAAGACAAACTGCAGGAGCCCATCAGTATCAATATCCTTACTAAAGTGCGCGGTATACTTACCATCAATCACTGGTGCTACCACTACTTCTTGGATGTACTCTGGATGGGCCTTCATGATTGCGAGCTGTTCATTAACCTCATCAATCGCCGTGGCAGCACTCCGGGTACTCTTCAAAGCCGCAATTCCCTCAGGAGTTAGCATCGCATTGACTACGCGGAAGCCAGTCTTAGCTTCATCGGCGGTCTGGTTAACAAAGTTTTCCCCAGCTGACGTTGGGAAAATCGTCCCTAGCTTTGATGTTTCCCACCAAACTCTACCGGAAACCCGATTGGTTCCCCCAGCAATGTTCCCCGGATGAGCATCCGGACCAGCATCGTCATACCGCCAAGTACTAGGGTCGCCAACCATTGTCTTGATCATCTCTGCCGTTGGTGCTTCACCAACGTAGATACTAGCCCGCTGGAGGTTAGCCCCGGCAAGGTAGAAGGCCCCCGCCGTAGTTGGCGTTGAGAAGCCCGGCGTGTTCCCGACGACTGGCCGGAAGGTGAATAATTCACTGCCGTCAGCCGACTTCTGCCCTGGTGCAAGCCACAGCTTCAAACGCTGTTTGGACGTTGGTAAAAATGTAAACTTGTGCTCAGTTCCCTTAGCATCGGTAAAGGTCGGCAAGTCGAAGGCAAAGACACCGTCACCCCCACCGTTGGAGGCTGCCCCTTCCAGGTAGTGACTCTTGGTCGAGTAAACCGGACTAATCGCCCCGTCAGTGTCAATCCACTGCAGGTTAACTTCATAGTCGTTTAACTTAGTCGAATTACCGGTCCCTGGGGTGTATCCAACTCGAGATTTTGGTGCCAGTTCTAGCCAACCGCTGACCACTTGGCTCGCGTTTGTCAGCTGACCACCCGTCTTTACATGGCCGGATTCGATGGCGTCAATATTGATTGGTGTGTCCTGGGAATTCCGGTTCGTCACAGCAGCCGGCTTCGTGG
>NZ_JABUXR010000038.1 GCF_014838745.1 Limosilactobacillus urinaemulieris | reverse complement strand
GTTAGTGTAAGATTTTCATAGGTTGGATGAATAAATCATCTGGTCGTGAAAATCCTTTTTTCTATACCAATTTGCTTATTTACAAAAAAAGAAAAGACCGGTAGCCTTTAGTGTGCTGAATACTAAACAAAGGTAGGTCTTTCCTCATGACTATTTTAACAGAAATCGATCGTAATTTGGCAAAAGCTGATAGTTTATTTGAAGCTGAACAGGTGATTTTAAACGGCGTCCTCCGCTTAGGCCAAGTAATGATGCAAAACTTTATGGAGGGATTGGATCAAAGCTTGAAGTCCCAGACACCGGCTAATTACCAAGTAATTAATAAGCAAGCACGGACCCTTAACTGCATTTTCGGCCCTGTCACCTTTCGGCGACGTTATTATCAAACGGGTTTGGGTAGGCATGAATTTTATCTTGATCGGAAGCTCCAGCTGAAGCCACGGCGACGTTTATCACCGCATTACTTAATGATGATGGCGAAAATCGCTCAGACCACAACGATGCGTAATACGGCAAATATTTTGAATCTGGTCTTTGATAGTGGAATTACGGCAGATTCGGTGATGCATGCCGTGCATGAGTTAGGTAGCCAGGTAGCTAAAGAAAGTCAGCGCAATGAACAAAAGACCGTTCATCGCCAAGTTCCCAAGCACTTAACTATTGAGGGCGATGCATTTATGATTAAAAGTCAACACCCCGCCCAGCTGACGCTGGTTCATCATTATCGAGTGTATGAACGGGAGGCTAATCATATCATTAATCGCCACGATTTCTTAAGTGTTGACCATCAGGAACAGCTATAATCACGACTAAGTGACTATTTAGATCGTCATTATAAGCTGCATGGACAAACGATCTTTTTGGCGAGTGACACTGGACCAGGCTCTTAACCTTAGTCCCTCAAGGAGCCCAGGGTGAATATTTTTTAGACCGTTATCACTGCTTTCAGAAAATTGAACATACCTTAGGCCATCAAAATGAGTTAACTGTAAAAGCAATCCAAACCGTGCGAGATTATGATAAGCACCAGTTAACATTAGTTTTGGATACGTATGAGTCACAAGACTTAACTCCCCATCAAGAAGCCGACCTAACGCGGCTACGGAAATATTTAACGCGGAACTGACCATATCTTTTAGCACCTCAACGACGCGGGTTTAAAGGCATGCGTCTCATTGGATCAATTGAAAGCGCTCATCGCGCTTTTACCTATCGCATGAAGAAACAGGGGAAGTCGTGGACAATTAAGGGAGCTAAAGCCATGATTGGGTTAATCGAAGCACGAGTCAATGGCGAATTACCGACTAATTTAACTACTACCCTCAATCAATTGACTGTCCTACCCAAGGTAGAGTCACCGCATCTACTGCAGGAACTACAGATTCGAACTGGCGAATTTTTACGCAGGGTACCCACGCCATCTTCATCAGGCATGATCCACGGAGACATTCCAATTAATACTGCAACTAGTAGACCAATGGGCCGAGTTCTTAAGACTCTTACGCACTAAAACTGCATATTTAAAGGCTACCTATGAAAACTTGACAGATAC
>NZ_JABUXR010000037.1 GCF_014838745.1 Limosilactobacillus urinaemulieris | reverse complement strand
AAGGTAGACCTTTGAAAACTGAACAAAGTTTCGACGAATCAAATGTGTAGGGTCTTCAATCATAATGATTTGAAGCAAAACATTTGCGAAGTCAATTCGCTTAATTAATTTGAATTAGAGCTATTCAAGTTCTTATATTTTATATGAGAGTTTGATCCTGGCTCAGGATGAACGCCGGCGGTGTGCCTAATACATGCAAGTCGAGCGCACTGGCCCAACTGATATGACGTGCTTGCACTGAATTGACGTTGGATTCCCAGTGAGCGGCGGACGGGTGAGTAACACGTGGGCAACCTGCCCTGAAGCGGGGGATAACATCTGGAAACAGGTGCTAATACCGCATAACAACGAAAACCACATGGTTTTCGTTTCAAAGATGGTTTCGGCTATCACTTCAGGATGGGCCCGCGGTGCATTAGCTAGTTGGTAAGGTAACGGCTTACCAAGGCGATGATGCATAGCCGAGTTGAGAGACTGATCGGCCACAATGGAACTGAGACACGGTCCATACTCCTACGGGAGGCAGCAGTAGGGAATCTTCCACAATGGGCGCAAGCCTGATGGAGCAACACCGCGTGAGTGAAGAAGGGTTTCGGCTCGTAAAGCTCTGTTGTTGGAGAAGAACGTGCGTGAGAGTAACTGTTCACGCAGTGACGGTATCCAACCAGAAAGTCACGGCTAACTACGTGCCAGCAGCCGCGGTAATACGTAGGTGGCAAGCGTTATCCGGATTTATTGGGCGTAAAGCGAGCGCAGGCGGTTGCTTAGGTCTGATGTGAAAGCCTTCGGCTTAACCGAAGAAGTGCATCGGAAACCGGGCGACTTGAGTGCAGAAGAGGACAGTGGAACTCCATGTGTAGCGGTGGAATGCGTAGATATATGGAAGAACACCAGTGGCGAAGGCGGCTGTCTGGTCTGCAACTGACGCTGAGGCTCGAAAGCATGGGTAGCGAACAGGATTAGATACCCTGGTAGTCCATGCCGTAAACGATGAGTGCTAGGTGTTGGAGGGTTTCCGCCCTTCAGTGCCGGAGCTAACGCATTAAGCACTCCGCCTGGGGAGTACGACCGCAAGGTTGAAACTCAAAGGAATTGACGGGGGCCCGCACAAGCGGTGGAGCATGTGGTTTAATTCGAAGCTACGCGAAGAACCTTACCAGGTCTTGACATCTTGGGCTAACCTAAGAGATTAGGCGTTCCCTTCGGGGACGCAATGACAGGTGGTGCATGGTCGTCGTCAGCTCGTGTCGTGAGATGTTGGGTTAAGTCCCGCAACGAGCGCAACCCTTGTTACTAGTTGCCAGCATTTAGTTGGGCACTCTAGTGAGACTGCCGGTGACAAACCGGAGGAAGGTGGGGACGACGTCAGATCATCATGCCCCTTATGACCTGGGCTACACACGTGCTACAATGGACGGTACAACGAGTTGCGAACTCGCGAGAGTAAGCTAATCTCTTAAAGCCGTTCTCAGTTCGGACTGTAGGCTGCAACTCGCCTACACGAAGTCGGAATCGCTAGTAATCGCGGATCAGCATGCCGCGGTGAATACGTTCCCGGGCCTTGTACACACCGCCCGTCACACCATGGAAGTTTGCAATGCCCAAAGTCGGTGGCCTAACCATTTGGAGGGAACCGCCTAAGGCAGGGCAGATGACTGGGGTGAAGTCGTAACAAGGTAGCCGTAGGAGAACCTGCGGCTGGATCACCTCCTTTCTAAGGAATAAAACGGAAACCTACACATTGTTGAAACTTTGTTTAGTTTTGAGAGGTTTACTCTCAA
>NZ_JABUXR010000036.1 GCF_014838745.1 Limosilactobacillus urinaemulieris | reverse complement strand
TAACCTTCTTTACATGATTTTTGTGGTGAATTGATTGTACAACACGAGGACAGCAGTTGTCCTTTTTGTGTACAAAAAAACTGGCATTGATTTTTTATCAATACCAGAAAGTGTATACCCATAATTTTCTTCTTGGCCTTTTTTGTTTTTACTTTCAAAGTCGTTTGCTGTATAATAATTATTATGAAAATAAACACAAGATTAGCTAAGGAGTGTAAGAATATGTCAGATCAAAAAGCACAAATTGGTGTTGTTGGTTTAGCTGTTATGGGTAAGAACCTCGCCTTAAACATTGAAAGTCGCGGTTTTACTGTTGGTGTTTATAACCGTCACCGTAACCGAACTGATGAAATGATCCGTGATCACGGTGATAAAAAATTAGTGCCAAGTTACACAATTGAAGACTTTGTTAACTCACTAGAAAAGCCTCGCCGGATTCTGATGATGGTTAAGGCTGGTAAAGCTACTGATGCTGTTATCGACGAATTATTACCATTACTTGATAAGGGTGATGTTTTAATTGATGGTGGTAACACTAACTTCCATGACACAATGGCCCGGAATGCCAAGTTAGATAAGTCTGGAATCAACTTCATTGGCATGGGTGTATCTGGTGGTGAATTAGGTGCTCTCTATGGTCCATCATTAATGCCTGGTGGTCAAAAAGAAGCTTATGACTTGGTAGAACCAATTCTTACTAAGATCGCAGCTAAAGCTGAAGAAGACGGCAAGCCATGTGTTGCTTACATTGGTCCTAACGGTGCTGGTCACTACGTTAAGATGGTTCACAACGGAATCGAATATGGTGACGAAGAACTGATCGACGAAAGTTACAATATCATGCGAAACGTCTTAAAGATGCCTGTTGACGATATTGCTAAGACCTTTGCTGAATGGAACAAGGGTGAACTTTCCAGCTATCTTGTTGATATTACCGCTGACATTCTTACCCGAAAAGATGACCTTGGCGATGACAAGAGTAAGCCAATCGTTGATATGATTCTTGATCGTGGTGCTAATAAAGGAACGGGTAAGTGGAGTTCTGAAACCGCTCTTGACGGTGGTGCACCACAATCCGTTATTACCGAAGCCGTTTATGCTCGTTACATCTCAATGATGAAGAAGGAACGGGTTCAAGCAAGTAAGGAATTGCCTGTTGATACTGAAGCTGTTTCAATTGACAACAAAGAAGAATTAGTTGAAAAGATTCGTCAGGCTCTCTACTTCGGTAAGGTAATGAGTTACGCTCAAGGATTCGAACAAATGCGGATCGATTCCGAACGTTACGATTGGAATCTCCAATACGGCGAATTAGCTCAAATTTGGCGTGCTGGTTGCATCATTCGTGCCCAATTCTTACAAAACATTACCGATGCCTTCACAAAGAACCCTGATTTGAAGAATCTCTTATTTGACGACTACTTCAAAGATATTGCTAAGAAGTACCAAAAGGCTATTCGGGACGTTGTTGCACTTGCTGTAAAGGCTGGTGTACCAGTTCCATCATTAAGTGCTGCAATTAGCTACTATGACTCATTCCGTGCTGAAGTTCTTCCTGCAAACTTACTACAAGCACAACGGGATTACTTTGGTGCTCACACCTACGAACGGACAGACCGTCCTGGTAACTACCACTACAGCTGGTACGAAGAACAATAATTTAACTAAATTTCTATTGAATTAAGGGGCTGTGACATAAGTCCCTAATAATAAGCGGAGTTAGATGAAATCTTCGGATTTCATTTAACTCCGTTTTCCTTTAAAATATATGTTAGTAAAAGAAAAAGACACCGACCAGCCCGT
>NZ_JABUXR010000035.1 GCF_014838745.1 Limosilactobacillus urinaemulieris | reverse complement strand
GTATTTTGAAGACATCGACGGGCTGGTCGGTGTCTTTTTCTTTTACTAACATATATTTTAAAGGAAAACGGAGTTAAATGAAATCCGAAGATTTCATCTAACTCCGCTTATTATTAGGGACGTATGTCACAGCCCCTTTATCCTTTGAAGGATAATTAATAATCTTTCTAAACTATCGTTCCTAGTACAAATTTATTAGTTGATCTATTTTTGGAGAATGTTATAATGATTCTAATTTAAAAAGAGGAGTTTTCGGAATGGCAAGAAAAAAGATGTCGCTGGCACAGAAAGTTAATATTTTACGTGCCAGTGTAATGGGGGCCAATGATGGTATTATTTCAATTGCCGGAATTGTTATCGGGGTTGCTGCTGCAACTAACAATGCCTATTCTATTTTAATTTCTGGACTATCAGGAACGTTAGCCGGAATGATTTCAATGTGTATGGGTGAATACGTATCGGTATCTACCCAGAAGGACTCGCAAAAAATGGCATTGATTAGCGAACGTCAACGATTAGATGATCAATACCAAGAAGAATTTGATTATGTTCAGCAAAAGTATGAAGATCAGGATATTGATCCTAAACTTGCTAAGCAGGCTACCAAGGAATTGATGGATAAGGATGCCCTATCCACCGTTGTTCAAGAACGGTACGGGTTTAATCCTAAAGAATTTACCAGTCCATATGCGGCTGCCATTGCATCATTCATCTCTTTTCCAACCGGATCTGTCTTACCAATGTTAGCAGTTACGCTTGCACCAGCAGAAAGTAGAATTCTTACGACCGCAATCGCTGTTTTGATCACCCTCTTAATAACAGGGTACTGTGCTGCGATCTTGAGTAATTCTAACCGGTTGAAGTCAAGTATTCGGAATGCGATTGCTGGATTGCTAACTATGGGTGTTACCTATATTATTGGTCAGCTGCTAGCATACTAAAGGAGGGGTGAGTGATGGAAAAGGTTAAACAACAAAAGAAACAAACGATGGAAGAGAAGCTGAATACCCTTCGTGCTGGAGTATTAGGTTCGAATGATGGTATTTTAACCGTTGTTGGTGTTCTGGTTTCCGTTGCTGCTGCGACATCTGACCGGTTTACGATCTTTATTGCGGGTCTATCTGATTTGCTTGCGTGTGCGTTTTCAATGGCTTCTGGGGAATATGCTTCAGTTTCAACACAGAAGGATACGGAGGAATCAGCTGTAAGTAAGGAGCAACATCTCTTGAAAACTGATTTTGAAAGTGAAGTTGCTGCTGTTAAGGATTATTATGTTAGTAAGGGTATTACTCCAGAAACTTCACTCGCAATTGCCAAGGATCTTCTTAGTAAGAAGCCTCTGGAGACCGTTGTTCGGGTTAAGTATGACATTGAGTTGGGACACTACCTAAACCCTTGGGATGCCGCGTTCTCCTCTCTTTTTTCAGCGGCTGCCGGTGGAATTTTTCCCCTTTGTGCAATGACTTTTGCTCCTGCTGCTTATAAGTGGTATGCGGTTATTTTGGCGGTAGTTTTAACTAGTGCGCTAACCGGGTATATTAGTTCAAAGCTTGGAAATGGACTAGTAAAAATTGCGGTTATTCGAAATATTATTATCGCGTTGATTACTGTTGCCATCCACTACGGAGTTGGTAAGCTTTTCTAAAATTATAGATAGTAAAAGGGGAGCCCGGGAAATTATTTGGGTATCTGTCAACTGGTATTGATGGATATCGATACCACTCACAGAAATGTGGGTGGTATTTTTTTATACAAAAAGACAATCAATTCTTAAAAAGAAAAATTTTTGATTGGCAAAACCAT
>NZ_JABUXR010000034.1 GCF_014838745.1 Limosilactobacillus urinaemulieris | reverse complement strand
CAACGACAGCTGAGGATAACCAACTACCACAAACTGGTAATAACAATAGCTTAACATTAATAGGCTTAGGTGCCTCCACCTTATTGGGAATGTTTGGTCTTGCTGCTGTAAACAAGAAGCGCAAGTAATCAAATTAGCTCTACAATTTTACCCCTTTGTCAGTACTGATTAGGTATTTTGATGAGGTTAGTTTAAGTAGCGAAGCTGCTTGAGCTGACCTTTTCTTTTAGCTTAGTTTTTACCATGAGATTTGAGAGCTAGTAGATTTCGGATACGGAAATGATCAAAGTTGCGAAAACCATAAGCTGTTATTCTAGTGGTCTTAATTTTATTATTGTAAGCAGTCGTTATCAATACGGGTTGAACAAAGGGACTCTACAATTGTAAGTACTGATGAATTTAACATCAGTGCTTATTTTGGTTTTCTACGAATAGTCAAGGATATTAAGGAATTCCTTGGAATTTAGCTGGATAGAAAAGTTAATTAAATAATTAAAATGGCTCAAAGTTAAATTTAAAGTATAACAAAGCAAGCTCATGAACTAGATTTATTTTTCATGGGTTGTACAATAATAGTAACAATCAATCTTAAATTATACTTTAGCTATTTGATAATTATAGGGTTGATTATATTTTACAAGATGATAAATCGTTCTGAGAAGACGGTGTATCGCGGCAATGGCAATTTTCTTAGTTCCTGGCTGAGAAGATTGTCTTTTCCTTTTCTGATAGAAATCATTAATATGATTAGGATGAAAATGACTTGCCACGGCAATGTTTTGGATGGATTTAAAAAGAATTTTACGTGCAATCGCATCACCACGTTTACTAATATGATCAGTGGCAACAAAGTTACCTGATTCATAATAATGTCTAAGATCAATCCTGATATAGGCATTAAGAGCATTACTACTATGGAAAAGACGAATATCTCCTAATTCACCGATCAAAGAAGTAACAGTTCGAACACCGAATTCAGGGATAGTGAAGAGTAGATTATATTCAGACAACCCTTCCGCTTCGTGTTGCATTTCAGAAATAATTTTCTCTTTTTCTTGAACTTCCTCGATAACACGGTTAGTTAAATACGCGATCTGTCCATAAACATAAGAATTATCATTAAGCTTTCTTGGCAAGTGTTAATAGTTTTTCAGTAATATGAGTAGCGCGATCAATTGAGATATTCTTATTTGTACTATGTAAGATGAAAGATCTTAACTCAGTAGCTGAAAGTTTCAGGACCCGTGAAGGACAAGCAAAGTGATTAACAATAGTCCAATAAGTATTACTAAATAATGACTCTAATTGCGGGAAAGTAAGTTGTAAAGCACGGTGTAAGCTATTTTTATGGTTAACCACATCTCGACTTACTTCTTGGTAAAAGCGACTAAGATCATGTTGTCCACACCGGTTATAAAATGTTGGAAAACACCGATTTAAAATTAATGGGCCAGTTTGACAAACGAATTCTAGATTCACTGGTACTGTCAACCTCAATCTTAATTCTAAGTATAAAAGAAAAGGTAGATAAAAGCATCGTCATGCTTCTATCTACCTTATACTTTAGGATGTTTGTTTGACGAAGAGCCAAACAAAAGGGCTCCAGCACCACCCGGTCAAGCCGAATCCTGGAGCCCTCAGTAGGAGCATAAGAAGGGCATTGCTGCTGTTCTCACGTCTCCCTAAAGAAAGGAGGTTTAGTATTGTCAGAATGTTGCCATTCACAAACCACACCTAATTATTCAGTTAAAACATGGTTACTTCTTCCACCGTAACTCACCAAAGCCAAACAGCGTTGCGAAGCTCATCAGGCAAACCCCAGCAAGTGCTAGTGCGCCGTTGTGGTCTTCACCAGTCTGCGGCAGCTTATTTTCAGCAGCGCCGGCAGGCTTAACCGCTGTCTGCACTGGTGCTGGCTGACTAGCAGCTGGCGTCGTTACTGCTTCACCGACAACGTGAACCGTGACCGTGACCTCAGTCTGAGTCCC
>NZ_JABUXR010000033.1 GCF_014838745.1 Limosilactobacillus urinaemulieris | reverse complement strand
GTTTTGCCAATCAAAAATTTTTCTTTTTAAGAATTGATTGTCTTTTTGTATAAAAAAATACCACCCACATTTCTGTGAGTGGTATCGATATCCATCAATACCAGTTGACAGATACCCATAACTTCTTTGTCAATCTGTCCTCCTTTGCTGTAAATTAATCTATGGAAAACAAATTCAAGTAAGTTAAAAAGGAATCATCTTATTAAGGTGATTCCTTTAGAGTAACTTTATAATATAAAATTGAAACTGCTGATCGCTACTACTTAAATATAAGTCAAAATAAAAAAAGCCAAATAATAAACTTGACTTACTATAGCGGTCCGTACGAGACTCGAACTCGTGATCTCATCCGTGACAGGGATGCGTCCTAAACCAACTAGACCAACGGACCAACAATTGCGGGGGCTGGATTTGAACCAACGACCTCCGGGTTATGAGCCCGACGAGCTACCAGGCTGCTCTACCCCGCGATAATAAAAAAATGACCCGTGCGGGATTTGAACCCACGATACCAGCGTGAAAGGCTGGTGTCTTAACCACTTGACTAACGGGTCAAAATAACGGAGAAGGAGGGATTCGAACCCTCGCACCGCTCTCGCGATCTACACCCTTAGCAGGGGCGCCTCTTCAGCCACTTGAGTACTTCTCCAAAATGGGCCTAAATGGACTTGAACCATCGACCTCACGCTTATCAGGCGTGCGCTCTAAACCAGCTGAGCTATAGGCCCATATAAAAGCGGGTAACGAGAATCGAACTCGCGACAACAGCTTGGAAGGCTGTGGTTTTACCACTGAACTATACCCGCATAATATTCAATTAAATGGCGCGGGACGGAATCGAACCGCCGACACACGGAGCTTCAATCCGTTGCTCTACCAACTGAGCTACCGAGCCAAAAACGGTCCGTACGAGACTCGAACTCGTGATCTCATCCGTGACAGGGATGCGTCCTAAACCAACTAGACCAACGGACCAACAATTGCGGGGGCTGGATTTGAACCAACGACCTCCGGGTTATGAGCCCGACGAGCTACCAGACTGCTCTACCCCGCGATAATAAAGGAGGATGAGGGATTCGAACCCTCGCGTCGCTCTCACGGCCTAGCGGTTTTCAAGACCGCCCCCTTCAGCCACTTGGGTAATCCTCCATAATGTAAATAATAACAATCCATCACAGATAGTTGATGGACCTTGTAGGACTCGAACCTACGACCGGGCGGTTATGAGCCGCTTGCTCTAACCAACTGAGCTAAAGGTCCAAAACAGCCAGTCAATCGCGGCGGGGGGGATCGAACCCTCGACCTCCCGGGTATGAACCGGACGCTCTAGCCAGCTGAGCTACACCGCGAAAACCTAATAGATTAAATATTAGAATCAAATCGGGAAAACAGGATTCGAACCTGCGACCCCCTGGTCCCAAACCAGGTGCTCTACCAAGCTGAGCTATTTCCCGAAAAAATGCACCCAGAAGGAGTCGAACCTTCAACCTTCTGATTCGTAGTCAGACACTCTATCCAATTGCGCTATGGGTGCATAAGAAGTGCCGAGGACCGGGATCGAACCGGTACGGTTATCACTAACCGCGGGATTTTAAGTCCCGTGCGTCTGCCAATTCCGCCACCCCGGCATTATAGAATTGACAAAGCGGAAGACGGGATTCGAACCCGCGACCCTCACCATGGCAAGGTGATGTTCTACCACTGAACTACTTCCGCATATATAAGTGCCGACTAGAGGATTCGAACCTCCGACCCTCTGTTTACAAGACAGATGCTCTGCCAACTGAGCTAAGTCGGCGTACACTTTTTATTATACCAAACCGTTACCTATTTGGCAATGAGCCGTGGCGGTCTCGAACCGCCGACCCTCTGATTAAAAGTCAGATGCTCTACCAACTGAGCTAACGGCTCATGAGCTTAATGCTCAATGGAGGATACAGGGCTCGAACCTGTGACCTCCTGCTTGTAAGGCAGATGCTCTCCCAACTGAGCTAATCCTCCATAATCGCGTGGCAACGTCCTATCCTCGCAGGGAGCGATCCCCCAACTACTTTTGGCGTGTTGAAGCTTAACTTCTGTGTTCGGCATGGGAACAGGTGTATCCTTCAAGCCATCATCACCA
>NZ_JABUXR010000032.1 GCF_014838745.1 Limosilactobacillus urinaemulieris | reverse complement strand
TCGTCTTGTTCGTACTCTTGGAGCGACGAGTGGCCAGTATACTGTATACCAGTACATCACAACTTTTGTTTACACTAAGGACACAGATCCAACTGATCCCAAAACGCCAGAGACAACAACAACTGATCCAAAGACACCAAGCGATAAGCTTCCGGACAACTCTGGCAAGAACTATCCAAAGGGTGTTGACACGACTGATTTGAATAAGACAATCACGCCCGGTGTGGCCTTGATCCCAACTAATGGCGGTCAACCAACAACTAATGATCATCAAGGACAAGGAACACCAGCTACTAATACGCCTACGAACACTACTCCTAATGGAAATGCTGTTACTGGCAAACGCAAACTAGAAGGTAATGTTCCTAACATGTACACTGTGAAGACGATTACGTTTCAACCAACGACAGCTAAGGATAACCAACTACCACAAACTGGTAATGACAATAGCTTACATACAACCGTTGCCTGGATTATTGTAAGCCTGTTAACCAGTTGCTTAGCTGTTCTTGGCATTAATAAACATCAAGGCTAATATGATTACCTACCAACCATTACGAAGTTAATTAAGATGCGATGCTTTAATTAGCTTCGTAATTTTGAATAATATATCATTATAACAGGATAGAATAAACTTTATATAAATATAAGCAATGGGGATTGATTTCTAATCTTTTGAGAATACTGTTTATGGTTGATTTTTTATACAGTGTTTCCAACTGAGAGTAAATATATAAAGGGGAGATACTATGTTATCAGCAAAGAATTATCAAGGCCGTCTGGTAAAGTTAAAACCAAAACAAGATCATTTTTCACTTCGTAAGTTATCTATTGGTGTTATTTCTGTTACCATAGGGATTACCTTATACTTTTGGGACTCCTCTGCTATGGCTGATACGAATTTGAGGGATAATAACAATCAACAATTAGTCGGATCGGGTAATGGCACCAATATAATAAATGATAAAGTTCAAATTCCAACCGGTGCTTTTCAGTCTAAACAAATGCAAACTGAAAATTGCAAAGTAAATAATCAGATGTTGGATAAAACTGAAGTAACAAATTCTGCTAAAAATTCTTCTACACTAAATGTGGAAAATTCCGAGACTGCTGATTTGTCGAGATTTGATTACTCTTTATATACAAAAAAAGTAAAGAGTTTTAAATTTAATCCAGGTAATAACAATGTAATTAGAACAGTAATATTAAACAAACCTACCGGTGTTGAAACTGTAACTATGACTTTGAATGTTAGCTGCTTTTTAGGCAGACATAGAAAGCATAAATCGCACACATCTACTAGATCGAGTATTTATAAATATATACCTCAAGTTATTGCTGACGTAAATACATCCAATAATCCATCGCCCAAAATATCAACTTTGTCTAAAAGCATTTTACCAAAAACTTTTTTTCAAGTAGATAAGAATACATTTCTTACTCAACAGGATAAAGAGAACTATGAGAAATTTATATCAGTTAATAAGAATGATATTAGCATAGAATTACCAGCTTTTGACATTGATGATATTATTGATGTTCCAGGATATTCTTATCATATTAATGCAGAAAAGACTACTCCTGGAGCAGGATTAGGTAAAGAAAAATTTTACATCTACACTGAACAACCACAAACAGTTGTTATCGACTATACCCCGATTACGGTTAAGGTTGAACATAAGATCATCACGGTAACACCAACCGATCCGAAGACACCAAGCGATAAGCTTCCAGACAATCCTGGCAAGAACTATCCAAAGGGTGTTGATAAGAAAGATCTGAACAAGACTGTTAAGCGGACGATTACTGTTAAGAAACCAGCTGGCTCAACTGTTGATGCTAGTCAAGAGACTACTCTAACTCGGACGGCTACTGTTGACGAGGTTACAGGCCAAGTTACGTATGGCAAATGGACAACCTCAAAGCTTGATAAGTATAATGCACCAGAAATTCCAGGTTACACTCCAAGTCAAGCAGAAGTCCCTGCAGTTGATCAGGTAACGGTTGATTACACAGATCCAAAAATTGAAATTACCTACACGCCAACCGAACAGACTGGGAAGATCACATACGTTGATCCAAACGGCAAAGAAGTTGGTACTACCCCATTAACAGGAAAGACGGATGAAGATATTCCAGTTACACCAAACGTTCCTGCAGGTTGGCAGATTGTTCCTGATCAAAAGGTTCCAACAACGATCACCGCTACTCCAGACGGCATTCCAACAGTTACGGTTAAGGTTGAACATAAGATCATCACGGTAACACCAACCGATCCGAAGACACCAAGCGATAAGCTTCCAGACAATCCTGGCAAGAACTATCCAAAGGGTGTTGATAAGAAAGATCT
>NZ_JABUXR010000031.1 GCF_014838745.1 Limosilactobacillus urinaemulieris | reverse complement strand
CTGACCACTTGGCTCGCGTTTGTCAGCTGACCACCCGTCTTTACATGGCCGGATTCGATGGCGTCAATATTGATTGGTGTGTCCTGGGAATTCCGGTTCGTCACAGCAGCCGGCTTCGTGGCGATGGGCTTGATAATAGAATGTACTTCGCTTAATGGCGGTGTATGGTAGAATCTCCGTTAAGCTAAATCCGAATTTTTGCCTTAGTTCTTGGATGATTTGGTATTCTTCTTTGACTGTCCGCGGTGTTGAACTAAGGCGTCGAGTTTTTTAAGTATTCGTTCTCTACTTTCAAAGCCCGATTCTCTGCTTTCAACTGTTCTAACTCTGATAGTTGTTTACTAGCTTGGTGATTATGGTTAGTAGTCATGTGCTTTGCCCGTCCTCTTCTAGTGAACAAGGTCTCGATTCCACGCTCTTTAAGCTTCTTTTGCCAGGTTGCGATTGTCCCTGGATTACTAATGTCAAATTGAAGTGCTGTTTGTGAGTACGAAACCTTGTGTTGTTTTTTTCATTTTAAGACTTTCAGCTTAAAATCACCATCATAATCATACTTTGGTGAACGAATTTCTAGGCCTTGAACACCATATTTTCGATAGCGAGCCATCCATACTAATACTTTACCTTTACTTCTTATACCCAATCGTCGGGCGATAGTCGTTGAGCCTATTCCCGATAAATACATTTGAACTGCTTTCAGTTTAATTTCTAAACTAAACCTATTCATAGTAACCCCCATAGTTGGAATTCCTTGTCCAACTATGGGGGGGTTACTTCAGACTTCGCTTTTTTAAGTCCGGCACCAAATTAAATTAATAATGAATTAGTACCTAGCCTAAAAACTATGAAGCCCCGTACTAAAACATATTTTATGTTGTCTCCACCTATATAACACTCTATATCTGAAATTATTGAGAATTAGTCTTCCAATATAATCACTATTTAATTGGTACCGGGTCTGATTATTTTTTGACCAGGTACTAAATCCTACTACTATTTCTTAGATTCCTACGGATCATTCTGTAGTATCTAGGTATGGCGCAGCAAGTTAAAAAAGATCCGAATGAGTACCAATTCCTGTCAAATAAACTGTATTCTTATTTGTTCGAATATAAAGGAGTAAGTGATCTCCATTGTGACCATCAAAATGTAAATCTAATCCTCTGATTTTAAGATCAGTCAAATCACCAAATCTATTTCTTATTTCCTGCCGTTGCTGTTTAGTTAACGTAATTGGATGCTCATAAAAATAATCGGGTATTGTTTGGTCATTTAAAAAGCACTCAATAACATATCTCCAAGGTGAACGGTGATCATTTTCAAACGGCACCTCACCATAGAAAATATTGTGCCATCGTGGATTCTTTTTTACCTTTTTACGTTGCTTTTTAAATCTGCCTGTAGGAATCACCTTACTCATTTAATAGTTTCTCCAATTCATCATAAGAAGAAGCTCCCTTTAAGTGGGGCTTTTTCATATCATCAATAACTTCATCAATTGATGACATTGTTTGGGCATTTGGGATTCCCCAATACTTAGGGAGCCCATCGTTAGCAACTGATGATAACATCATTCGGATAAAACTTGAAATGGATAAACCGTGTGCAGCTAATTCCTTGCTTGCCCGTTCTTTAACATCAACTGGGACCCTACTATCTACTCTTGAATCCATACTTATCACCTCACCTGTATTGTATGACATATAACACACAAATTCAAATAAAAAACTTGGTATGTTGCTATATTAGTATACCAGGCCTCACTTTTTTGAAGCCCGGTACCAAATTAAATTGACGATGAATTAGTCTCCCAATATGATCACTATTTAATTGGTACCGGGTCTGATTATTTTTTTGACCAGGTACCTAGAAATCCAGTATAATAAAAAGGCAGCTCAAAACAGTAACTAAATATTGATATGACTTGACTTTGAGTAGAAAAAAGACTGGTATCAAAGACCAGTCTACACTCTTATATAGGTTCCAATCTGTTTCTTTATCAACAGATTCGAGGCATTAAGCCAAGTATTTAGGGAACAATGATTAGCGTTTAATCCGTTTGGGTAAACCATTTAAATCACTACCATTTATCTTACCAAGGAACTACCAAACCTGCATCATTGCATTACCACAATAATCTTTATAATTAAAATAAATTTTATAATATATTTGATTCAAATCAGCTTTTTTTCTTAAACTGAGTAAAACAACCCAATTCTTTAATATCTTAACACGTTTTAACACGCGACCAACGTTGGTATACCAACGTTTACAAGGCTTCAATTTTCAAAAAGTTTCTTTTAATATCATTGTGTGTTAAGAAACGTGTTAAAACACCTACCAAAAGGACCACAAAAAAACCTGTACTAGCAACGTTAAACGTTGTTAATACAGGCTTTTCACTGTTATAAAATGCTGACTAGAGGATTCGAACCTCCGACCTCATCATTACTAGTGACGTGCTCTGCCAACTGAGCTAAGTCAGCATCAAGCGTGGCAACGTCCTATCCTCGCAGGGAGCGATCCCCCAACTACTTTTGGCGTGTTGAAGCTTAACTTCTGTGTTCGGCATGGGAACAGGTGTATCCTTCAAGCCATCATCACCACACTTA
>NZ_JABUXR010000030.1 GCF_014838745.1 Limosilactobacillus urinaemulieris | reverse complement strand
AGCTTGCACTTTGAAAACTAAATAATATCAATTTTCTTTATTAATTAACAAAACAAACCGAGAACACCGCGTTATTTTGAGTTTTTTAGAAATTAATCGCTAACTCAATTAATCGGATAATCACGAAGTGATTATCAAGGTTAAGTTATGAAGGGCGCATGGTGAATGCCTTGGTACTAGGAGCCGATGAAGGACGGGACTAACACCGATATGCTTCGGGGAGCGGTAAGTACGCTTTGATCCGGAGATTTCCGAATGGGAAAACCCAACCAACTTAGTCGTTGGTTGCTTGACTAGTGAATCTATAGCTAGCAAGCGGTAGACGCAGTGAACTGAAACATCTCAGTAGCTGCAGGAAGAGAAAGAAACATCGATTCCCTTAGTAGCGGCGAGCGAACGGGGAAGAGCCCAAACCAACGAGCTTGCTCGTTGGGGTTGTAGGACTGAACATTTGAGTTACCAAAGAGCGACGTAGTCGAAACAGTTGGGAAGCTGTGCCAGAGATGGTGAAAGCCCAGTAGACGAAACGGCACTCTCTCAGTTCAGGATCCTGAGTACGGCGGGACACGTGAAACCCCGTCGGAAGCAGCGAGGACCATCTCGCAAGGCTAAATACTCCCTAGTGACCGATAGTGAACCAGTACCGTGAGGGAAAGGTGAAAAGCACCCCGGAAGGGGAGTGAAATAGTTCCTGAAACCATGTGCCTACAAGCTGTCGGAGCCCATTAATGGGTGACGGCGTGCCTCTTGCAGAATGAACCGGCGAGTTACGATTGCATGCAAGGTTAAGGTGGAAAAACCGGAGCCGCAGCGAAAGCGAGTCTGAAATGGGCGTACGAAGTATGTAGTTGTAGACCCGAAACCAGGTGACCTACCCATGTCCAGGTTGAAGGTGCGGTAAAGCGCACTGGAGGACCGAACCCGTGTCAGTTGAAAATGGCTGGGATGAGGTGTGGGTAGCGGTGAAATTCCAAACGAACTTGGAGATAGCTGGTTCTCTCCGAAATCTCTTTAGGGGGAGCCTTGGGATCAAGAATCGTGGAGGTAGAGCTACTGTTTGGACAAGGGGCCCGTCATGGGTTACCAACTTCAGATAAACTCCGAATGCCATTGATTTATGCCCAGGAGTCACACGATGAGTGATAAGATCCACCGTGTAAAGGGGAACAGCCCAGATCACCAGTTAAGGTCCCTAAATATATGCTAAGTGGAAAAGGATGTGGAGTTGCATAGACAACTAGGATGTTGGCTCAGAAGCAGCCACCATTTAAAGAGTGCGTAATAGCTCACTAGTCGAGTGATTCTGCGCCGAAAATGTACCGGGGCTAAGCATATTACCGAAACTGTGGATGTGCACTACGTGCACGTGATAGGAGAGCGTTCTAAGGGCGGTGAAGCTAGACCGTGAGGACTGGTGGAGCGCTTAGAAGTGAGAATGCCGGTATGAGTAGCGAAAGACAGGTGAGAATCCTGTCCACCGAATGACTAAGGTTTCCTGGGGAAGGCTCGTCCTCCCAGGGTAAGTCGGGACCTAAGCCGAGGCCGAGAGACGTAGGCGATGGATAACAGGTTGAGATTCCTGTACCAGTTAACTGCGTTTGACGATGGAGGGACGCAGGAGGCTAAGCAAACCTCACGATTGGAAGAGTGGGGCCAAGCAGTAAGTCAGGATGTGAGTCAAATGCTTACATCCGGGTTGACAAGCTGTGATGGGGAGCGAAATTACAGTAGCGAAGTTGCCGATGTCACACTGCCGAGAAAAGCTTCTAAGGAGCACGTTAACTGCCCGTACCGCAAACCGACACAGGTAGTCGAGGAGAGAATCCTAAGGTGAGCGAGTGAACTCTCGTTAAGGAACTCGGCAAAATGACCCCGTAACTTCGGGAGAAGGGGTGCTGGTCGCAAGACCAGCCGCAGTGAATAGGCCCAGGCGACTGTTTATCAAAAACACAGGTTTCTGCAAAATCGTAAGATGAAGTATAGGGGCTGACGCCTGCCCGGTGCTGGAAGGTTAAAAGGAAGGGTTAGCTTCGGCGAAGCTCTGAATTTAAGCCCCAGTAAACGGCGGCCGTAACTATAACGGTCCTAAGGTAGCGAAATTCCTTGTCGGGTAAGTTCCGACCCGCACGAAAGGCGTAACGATCTGGGCGCTGTCTCAACGAGAGACTCGGTGAAATTGAAATCCCTGTGAAGATGCAGGGTACCCGCGACAGGACGGAAAGACCCCATGGAGCTTTACTGTAGCTTGATATTGAGTGTTTGTACTGCTTGTACAGGATAGGTAGGAGCCATAGAAGTCGGAACGCTAGTTTCGACGGAGGCGTTGGTGGGATACTACCCTTGCATTATGACCACTCTAACCCGCAGCACTGAACGTGCTGGGAGACAGTGTCAGGTGGGCAGTTTGACTGGGGCGGTCGCCTCCTAAAAGGTAACGGAGGCGCCCAAAGGTTCGCTCAGAATGGTTGGAAATCATTCGCAGAGTGTAAAGGCACAAGCGAGCTTGACTGCGAGACAGACAGGTCGAGCAGGGACGAAAGTCGGGCTTAGTGATCCGGTGGTTCCGCATGGAAGGGCCATCGCTCAACGGATAAAAGCTACCCTGGGGATAACAGGCTTATCTCCCCCAAGAGTCCACATCGACGGGGAGGTTTGGCACCTCGATGTCGGCTCATCGCATCCTGGGGCTGTAGTCGGTCCCAAGGGTTGGGCTGTTCGCCCATTAAAGCGGTACGCGAGCTGGGTTCAGAACGTCGTGAGACAGTTCGGTCCCTATCCGTCGCGGGCGGAGGAAATTTGAGAGGACCTGTCCTTAGTACGAGAGGACCGGGATGGACATACCGCTGGTGTACCAGTTGTTCCGCCAGGAGCACCGCTGGGTAGCTATGTATGGACGAGATAAACGCTGAAAGCATCTAAGTGTGAAACTCGCCTCGAGATGAGATTTCCCATTCCTTCGGGAAGTAAGACCCCACAAAGATGATGTGGTAGATAGGATGGAAGTGGAAGTGCCGTGAGGCATGGAGCGGACCATTACTAATCGGTCGAGGACTTAACCAAGTTAAGCGCGGTGCGGTTTGGAAGAAGAAAGATATTGTTTAGTTTTGAGAGCGCAAGCTCTTGCCCGGAAGGGTAAGTGTGGTGATGATGGCTTGAAGGATACACCTGTTCCCATGC
>NZ_JABUXR010000002.1 GCF_014838745.1 Limosilactobacillus urinaemulieris | reverse complement strand
TCTGATCTTCAATTCCAAGGAGATTTAGGATAGAATTATTTTGGGACATCTGCATAACCTTCTTTACATGATTTTTGTGGTGAATTGATTGTACAACACGAGGACAGCAGTTGTCCTTTTTGTGTACAAAAAAACTGGCATTGATTTTTTATCAATACCAGAAAGTGTATACCCCGATAAATGGGTCAGGCATTCACGCGGTGAGTGTTTTGACCCATTTATTTTGCTTTATCGGGTTTGGAATGGTGGCCTAGACATTGAATTAATTTATCGGTAAAATTAATGTTTTAATCAAACTGGTTAGCAGTGCTATAATTTTAAAGAGTATTAATTTTAGAAACGGAGATACGACATGGCTGATCAATTAGAAGCAATTCTTGAACAAATTAAAAAGTATAATAAGATTATTATTCATCGTCATCAACGGCCGGATCCGGATGCTATTGGGTCGCAGATCGGTTTGGCAGAGATCCTTAAAGCATCATTTCCCTATAAGCAAATTTACGTTGTGGGGAAAGATATTCCCGGCTTAGACTGGATTGGACAAATGGACGAAATTGATGGGCAAACTTTTGATGGCGCCTTAGTAATTGTTACTGATACAGCGAATGCTCCCCGAATTGATGATCGCCGCTTTGATAACGGTGATGAGTTAATTAAAATTGATCACCATCCAAATGACAAACCATATGGTGACTTAATGTGGGTTGAACCAGAAGCATCGAGTTGTTCGGAAATGATTTATTCTTTCTACCAACACTTTGCAAAGGAATTAAAGATGCCTAAAAAGGCTGCTTCAGCACTTTATGCGGGAATTATTGGGGATACGGGACGGTTCCTATATCCCGCCACAACTCCACGGACAATGTTGGTAGCGGGCGCGTTGATGGCTGCTGGTGCTGATGCGTCAGCAATTAGTCAGCGAGAAAACGAAATTTCAGAACCAGTGGCACGCTTATCAGCCTATGTTTATGAAAACTTAACGATTAATGAGAGCGGAGCGGCTTATATTGTTTTAGATAATGATACATTGACTAAGTTTGGTCTTACTGAAGCTGGGACTTCAGCTGTCGTTTCACTTCCTGGACGAATTCAAAATGTTTTAGCATGGGCAATATTCGTAGAGCAAGAGGATGACCATTTCCGGATCCGTTTACGTTCAAAGGGACCAGTAATTAATGAGCTTGCTAAGAATCATGATGGTGGTGGACATCCACTAGCAAGTGGTGCTAAGGCGGCAGATCGTGCCGAGATTAGTCAAGTGATAAAAGAATTAGATACATTAGTAAGTGAATATCAAAAGTAACGAAGGGAGACCAATAATGGGTCAAACAAAAACATTTGCCGATTTTGATTTACAACCATACCTTTTAGATGCGATTAAAGAGATTAACTTTCACCAGCCGACTCCGGTTCAGGGAAAGGTGATCCCGTTAATCCTAAAAGGTAAAAGTGTTGTTGGGCAGTCAGCAACTGGTAGTGGGAAAACACATGCCTTTTTATTGCCGATTTTTGCCCAATTAGATCCTGCTAAACAAGAGGTTCAGGCGGTAATTACTACCCCAAGTCGTGAACTTGCCTACCAGATATACGCAGCCGCAAAGCAATTAAATAAGCACTTGCCTACACCAGTAACAATTCATAACTATGTTGGTGGAACCGATAAGCAACACCAAGTCGAGCAACTAAAGCGTCAGCAACCACAATTAGTAATTGGAACCCCAGGACGAGTATTAGACTTGATCAAGAGTCAAGCACTTGATATCCATACCGCAACTAAGTTTGTTGTTGATGAAGCAGACATGACGCTTGATATGGGATTCCTGGATCAAGTTGATCAAATTGCTAGTCATTTTCCTGATAACCTACAAATGATGGTCTTTTCTGCTACGATCCCGCAAAAATTGCGACCATTTTTGAAAAAATATATGGAAAATCCGGTGATGGAGGAAATTCCAACAGAGACCGTAATTAATCCTGACGTTAAAAACTGGTTAATGTCGACTAAGGGCCGGGATAAAAACCAGCTAATATACCAATTGCTGACAATGGGGGAGCCTTACTTAGCATTGGTTTTTGCGAATACTAAAGAGCGGGCGATTGAACTGGCCGCTTATTTAGGTGAGCAGGGATTAAAGGTTGCCTTAATTCATGGTGGTCTAGAAGCTCGCCGGCGGAAGAGAACGATGCGGCAGATTCGTGATCTTGACTTTCAATATGTTGTTGCGACAGATTTAGCAGCACGAGGAATTGATATTGATGGGGTTTCTTTGGTAATTAACGATGATATTCCAAGCGATTTGGAATACTTTATTCACCGTGTTGGTCGGACTGGTCGAAATGGGATGCCGGGAACTGCAATTACCCTTTATGCTCCTTCTGAAGATGGTTTAATTGCTAAACTGGAAGAACGTGGAATTAAGTTTGTACCAAAAGAAATTCGTCATGGTCGAATTGTTACAACTCATGATCGTAATCGTCGTCAAAATTATAGTCGTCGCCAAGCAAAACTTGATCCTTCAATGAAGGGCTTTGTGAAGAAGACCAAGAAGAAGGTTAAGCCAGGTTATAAAAAACGAATTAAGCGGGCAATTCGTGAGGATGAGCAGCAAAAGAAAAAACAAGAATTAAGACATAAAATTCGGAAAGCTAAACGAGCACGGCAACGTCAACACCGTCGTGAACGAAATAGCCGTTGATTTTGCGATTATTATTCGTTATAATATGACTCGTCTGGGACATATTAGCCAAAGCTTGCATTCCAGAGACAGCTGGGGTAGTGCGACAGTTGATGCGGCTTTGGTTAATGCTACTCATTCAAAAAATTTAATATTAAACTTACTTTTAGGTAAGAAATAAGAGGTTAACGAAATCCATCGTTGCAATCAGAGTGGTACCGCGTCTGTTCGGCGTCTCTGAAAGCAGGGATGGATTTTGTTTTTTGAAAGGGAGATATTATGAAGCAGTTAAAAAAGCTGAACAGTGCCCAAGTACGACGGATGTACTTGAAGTTCTTTGAAGAACATGGTCATAAGATTATGCCAAGTGCTTCCCTTGTGCCAGTTAATGATCCAACTTTATTATGGATTAACTCTGGTGTTGCAACGATGAAGAAGTACTTTGATGGTAAGGTTGTTCCTGAAAATCCACGAATGACTAGTTCACAAAAGAGTATTCGGACTAATGATATTGAAAACGTTGGGAAGACTGCTCGGCACCATACGATGTTTGAAATGCTTGGTAACTTTTCAGTTGGTGATTATTTCAAGAATGAAGTTATTCCATGGGCCTGGGAATTACTAACAAGTGATGACTGGTTTGGCTTTGACCCAGAACGGCTTTATATTACATACTACCCAAAGGATCATGATGCTTATAATAAGTGGCGTGAAGTTGGTGTTGCAAAGGATCACCTTATTCCTGATGAGGACAACTTCTGGGATATTGGTCAGGGTCCTTCTGGTCCAGATACCGAAATTTTCTATGATCGTGGTCAAGAATTTAATAATTTGGCCGACGACGATCCGGAAAATTATCCAGGTGGCGAAAATGAACGATACCTTGAAATTTGGAACATCGTGTTCAGTCAGTTTAACCACACTCCTGAAGATACTTATGAACCACTTCCGCACAAGAACATCGATACCGGGATGGGACTTGAACGGGTTGTTTCGATTTTTGAAAATGCGCCAACTAACTTTGAAACCGACCTCTTTATGCCATTGATCAAGCAAACCGAAGAGTTTAGTGGTAGTAAAAAGTATGGCGAAAGCAAGGAAGATGATATTCAATTCAAGATCATTGCTGATCATATTCGGACCATTACCTTTGCTATCGGTGATGGTGCACTTCCTTCGAATGTTGGTCGAGGCTATGTTATTCGTCGGCTTCTTCGGCGAGCGGTTGTTGCCGGAAAGAAGCTGGGAATTGACGAACCATTCCTTGCTAAAATGGTACCAACTGTTGGTAAGATCATGGAAGATTACTATCCAGATGTATTAGAAAATGCAGACTACATTGCATCAGTAATCAAGTCCGAAGAGGATCGTTTCAGTGCAACGTTAAATGGCGGTCTAAACCTTTTAAACAACGTGATTGCAAATGCTAAGAAGGATGGCAGCAATGAAATTGACGGACGAACCGCCTTCAAACTTTATGATACCTACGGCTTCCCAATTGAACTTACTAAGGAATATGCCAGTGATGAGGGCTTGACGGTTGATGAAGATGGATTCCAAGCTGCAATGACTGAACAGCAGAATCGGGCACGGAACGCTCGTGATATGGATAACGGAATGGGTGTTCAAACGGATCTCTGGACAGACTTCAAAGAGGCTAGTCGTTATGTTGGTTACACTGACTTAACTGTTGACGATGCTAAGGTAATTGGTTTGGCTCATGATGGCGAACAGGCTGATGATGCCCAACCTGGTGATGAGAATATTGAAGTCATCTTTGATGTAACCCCGTTCTATGCTGAGATGGGTGGCCAAGTTGCTGATACTGGTGACATTATTGATAATTACGGAAAGAAGGTTGGTCGGGTTGTTGATGTTCAACATGCTCCTAACCAACAAAATCTTCACCGGGTTGAATTAAATGCCCCATTGAAAAAGGGTGCCCGTTACAAATTAGTTGTTGACCGGATTCGTCATTTAAAGATTGAAAAGAACCATACTGCTACGCACCTGCTTGATCAAGCATTGCGGAATGTTCTTGGTGGTCATACTCAACAAGCCGGTTCACTAGTTGAAGAGCATTACCTTCGTTTTGACTTTAACCACTTTGGCCAAGTTACTGCTAAGGATTTAAAGGCAGTTGAACAAATGGTTAATGAACAAATTTGGAAGGAAATTCCGGTTAAGACTGTTGAAACCGATATTGATTCTGCTAAGGAAATGGGAGCGATCGCCCTTTTCTCTGATAAGTATGGTGATAAGGTTCGGGTTGTTAAGATTGGTGATTACAACACTGAATTCTGTGGTGGTGATCACGTTAAGAATACAAATGAACTTGGCCTTTTTAAGATCGTTTCTGAAGGAGGAGTTGGTGCTGGAGTACGGCGAATTGAAGCGGTAACTTCAAGTGATGCCTTTAACTTCCTCCAAGATCGGGATGATCTTCTTAATAAAGTGGCTACTGATTTGAAGGTTGCCCAAATTAAGGAAGTTCCTCACCAAGTTGAAGCTTTACAAAGTGACCTTAAGGAAGCACAAAAGCAAAGCACTGCACTTCAAGCTAAAATTGCTGCCCAGCAAGCTAACAATGTCTTTGAAAATGTTCAGAAGACGGCTAATGGTAGTTTAATTGCTGCTGAAGTTCAGGTAGCAGGGATGGGTCAACTTCGTCAGTTAGCTGATAGTTGGCGAGCAAAGAGCCTGTCAGACGTTCTTGTTTTGGGAACCGCTAATGATGGTAAAGCTAATTTATTAGTTGCTGTTAGTGATGACAAGGTTAAGGATGGCTTAAAGGCCGGTGATTTAATTAAGGCAATTGCTCCTGCCATTAACGGGGGCGGTGGTGGACGACCAAACCTTGCACAAGCAGGTGGGAAGAAGCCAGAAGGAATCCAAGATGCTCTTAAGCAAGCAACTGATTACTTGAATAATTAAATAAATAATTGAAGCCTTCACTAATTCTTTGTTAATGAACGGTGGTTAACTTTAGAAGAGAGCGACCATTAAAAAGTCATTTATGACTTTGGGTGGTTGCTCCCTTTATTTTTCAAGCGAGTGAATTGTGATTTACCAATGATTATAGTAAAATTGAACTATGAATAGTCACTGGAGGTGACAAGTGTGTCAGGGAATAATGATAAGACGATGTTTTTTGATTTTGGTCAAAATGGTCAAGAAGATATCAAACAAACATTAAAAACTGTTTATGAAGCACTAGAAGAAAAGGGGTATAATCCTATTAACCAAATTGTTGGGTACCTTCTTTCAGGTGATCCGGCTTATATTCCACGGTTAAATGATGCGCGGAACCTTATTCGTCAGCATGAACGTGATGAAATTATTGAGGAGTTAGTGCGGTCATATCTTAAAAACAATGGGGAAACCAAATGAGGTTATTAGGATTAGATGTTGGTTCAAAAACTGTTGGAATTGCGGTTAGCGATCCTCTCGGCTGGACCGCTCAGGCAGTTGAAATTATCCCTATTAATGAGGATGAAGAAATCTTCGGAATTGATCGGGTTGCTGAAATCGTTAAGCAAAAGCAAATTGCAGGATTTGTTGTTGGCTTGCCGAAAAATATGAATAATACGGAGGGCCCCCGTGTCGAGGCATCACATCATTATGGCGAATTGCTTAAGAAGCGCTTCCCGTCGATTCCGGTTGATTTTCAGGATGAACGGTTAACAACTGTAGAAGCTCACCGGATGTTGGTTGAAGAGGCTGATATTTCACGGGCTAAGCAGAAGAAGGTAATTGATGAGGTCGCTGCCACCTTTATTTTGCAAAGTTACTTAGATCGTCACGGCAAACTTGTCCAAGTATTGAAATGAGGTAAAAATTAATGAGTAAGCAACAAAATACAGATGACCAAATGATCACCCTAGTTGATGAGAACGGTAATGAACAGCTTTTTAAAGAGTTATTTACGTTTGATTCAGATGATTGGGGAAAATCATATATTTTTATTTATCCAGCTGAACAAGAAAATGACGATTCAGTAGATATTCAAGCCTATATTATTGCTGATAACCAAGATGGTGATGGTGAAGACTTGGTACCGATTGAAGATGATAAAGAATGGGATATGGTTGAAGAAGTTTTAAATACTTTCTTGGATAATGATGGAAACTTTAAGGCTTAAAGCTAACTGTATTCTATAAAAGGCTGGGTAGTAACCTAGTCTTTTTTCGATCTTAAATATACTAAACATTGACCTTGCTAAGAGAGGAAGAAGTAGAAGCGTGACAGTCACTGTTCATGGCTTCGTTTTTTATCTCTGGAATAGAAGAGGTATCATATAGTGCTTGGGCTCTTTTTGCTTTTGATGGGGGATTGACGATTGGTTCTTTCAACAATTATTTTATTACTACTAATAGTCAGCGTTATTCGTGGCTATCGGAATGGCTTATTATCAATGATTATTACGGGACTAACATTCGTTATTAGTTACTTTGGTGCTAAATTTTTAGCACCAGTAATTGGGGACTGGTTGACGAACTTTTTTCCTGAAATTAATCATGGAACGACAATTTCGGGAGAAGCCCTTGCGAGTTTAAACCTGAGCCAATTCTTTTATCGGGGAATCGCTTTTACTAGCTGCTTTGTTATTTTGATGATAGTTATTCGTCTCTTGTTACGACGGCTAAAATGGTTCGCAAAATTACCGATTTTAGGAACCATTGATCGCTGGATTGGTGCAATATTAGATTTTATTATTTGTTATGTAATTATCTTTGTCTTACTAATGGTCTTCCAATTGTGTCCTGTTGGTTGGTGGCAAGTTCAGTTAGCTAATTCGGAAATTGCTCAACTAATAATTAGGGAGACACCATTTTTGACGCAGACGCTTATTAATTTTTTAGGTTAGAAAGGAAAGAAAAGTGGATCAAAAAACAATTTCAACAATGGAATTTGATCAGGTTAAGCATGAACTAGGACGTTATCTGGTCTCAGCTGCTGGTAAACGCGAGTTATCAACATTAACACCATCAGCTGATCATGATCAAATTCAATATTGGTTAGATGAAACAACCGATGGCGCTGATATTTTACGGTTAACAGGGGGCATTCCTATTCCAAAATTAAAGAATATTCAGCCTCAGTTAAAACGATTACGAATCAATGCTAATTTAAACGGAACCGAGCTTGCGCAAATTACTAAGGTTCTTCAGACTAGTATGAGTGTCAAAAACTTTTTTACTGAATTTAAGGAACAGCAAAAAATTGAATTACGAGTAATTAATGAATCTGTTCAACAACTAATAACAATTCCAACAATTACTAAACGATTAATTCAATCAATCGATCCTGATGGTCGGGTTACAGACGAAGCCTCAACCAAACTTCATGGAATTCGGCAATTAATTAGCAAGACTGAAGCAGAGATTCATCAGCGGATGGAGCGGTTTACTCAGGGAAAAAATGCCAAGTACTTGAGTGATGCGATTGTAACTGTCCGTAATGATCGATATGTTGTCCCGGTATTAGCACGTTACAGGAACAAGTTCGGCGGTGTTGTTCATGACCAGAGTGCCAGTGGACAAACATTGTATATTGAACCGGCTGCAGTTGTTGAGTACAATAACCGTCTGCGTCAGGCTCAAATAGAAGAAAAACAGGCTATTTTAGAAGTATTAGCAGAATTATCAGCTCTTATTTCCCCATACCGAAGCGAAATTGCTGCGAATGCAAAGATTTTGGGACACCTCGACTTTATCAATGCTAAAGCTCGTTTTGCCCGCGATCATAAGGATAGTTTGCCATTACTCAGTACTGATAATAAGGTGATTATTCGTCAGGCTCGGCATCCTTTAATTGATCCACAAAAGGTTGTTGCTAATGATATTAAGATTGGGGACGAATACCAGTCAATTGTGATTACCGGACCGAACACTGGTGGGAAGACGATTACCCTTAAAACTTTTGGCTTAATTCAAATGATGGGTCAGGCGGGGTTATTTATTCCAGCTCAGGAAGGAAGTACGATTGCGGTCTTTGATAATATTTATGCAGATATCGGTGATGAGCAATCGCTTGAACAAAATCTGAGTACTTTTTCCGGTCATATGGAGAATGTGAAATCAATTCTTGAACGAATTACTAGTCGAAGCTTAGTTCTTCTTGATGAATTAGGTGCCGGAACTGATCCTAAAGAAGGTGCCGCTCTCGCAATGTCAATTCTTGACTACATTGCAAGTAAGGGCAGTACCGTGGTGATCACTACTCATTATCCAGGGTTAAAGGTTTATGGCTATGATCGTCCAGGAACGGTTAATGCTAGTATGGAATTTGATCAGGAAACTCTTAAGCCAACCTATCACCTTCTTTTAGGAATTCCTGGGCGTTCAAACGGAATTGAAATTGCTCAGCGGCTAGGAATTAATCAGATCGTTATTGAGGAATCTAAGTCCCTAGTGAGTGAGGACAGTCAGGATCTTAACCAAATGATTGGGGAGTTAGTTGAACAACGGAAAGCTGCTCGTGAAGAAAAGGAACGGTTAGAGAAATTATTAGTTGCTAACCGCGAAAAGCAAGCTGATTTAACAAATAAGTTAGATCGGTTTAATGAACAACGAGATTCGCTATTGGCGAAAGCACGGAATGAAGCTAACCATGAAGTGTCAATGGCTAAGAAGAAGGCTGACCGGATTATTCATCACCTGCGTCAGTTAGAAATTAGTCAAGGCGGAAACGTTAAGGAAAATGAATTAATTGATGCACAAGGAGCGTTGAATGCCCTCCACCGTGAAGATCCGCGTTTGAAGAGGAATACAGTTTTACGCAGGGCAAAAGAGAAGCACGACCTTCACGTTGGGGATGCGGTTCTTGTTAAATCCTATGGTCAACAGGGAGAATTACTGTCGAAACGTGGTAAGCATAAGTGGGAAGTTCAAATTGGAATTCTCCGGATGGAAATTGATGAGAATGATCTTGAAAAAATCAGTCATAAGCAGTTACGAAAAGAAGAACGTGCAAAGGAAAAGGTCAGTTCTGGAGTTAGAACAACCCAAACTCGACAAACTAGTGCGCGGTTAGATCTTCGCGGTTATCGTTATGAGCAGGCAATGAGCGAATTATCCGCCTTTATCGATCACGCATTACTGAATAACCTTTCGAGTGTAACAATCATTCACGGTAAGGGAACTGGTGCTTTACGAAAGGGAACCCAGGAATATCTTCGGTCTAATCCGCGAGTAAAATCGTTTGATTATGCAGCACCAAATAACGGCGGTGATGGAGCAACAATCGTTAATTTATAAATACTTCTAAAAAGTAAGCATATTATCTGACAAGATTGGCAGACTTTGATATACTATGGGTAAATCAATCGAGGAGGAATTTAATATGACTGTTAAAGTAACAACGGATCAAACCTTTGAACAAGATACTTCTACTGGTGTAAGTTTAACTGATTTTTGGGTAACTTGGTGTGGCCCTTGTCGGATGCAGTCACCAGTAATTGAAAACTTATCAGAAGAAATGCCAAATGTTCACTTTACAAAGATGGATGTTGACCAAAACCGTCAGGTACCTCAAGAGTTTCAAATCATGAGTATCCCAACCTTACTGATTAAGAAGGATGGTAAGGTAGTGGATAAAGTAGTGGGTTATCACTCAAAGGAACAATTGAAGCAATTGCTTGAACAATATGAGAATGCTTAAGCTAAGCATTGATTAAAGAAGTCGCTGGTTACGATCTAAACTGGGCTATTCGAACTTTTATGGTGAGGCTTAGTAAATCAGGGGACATAGCTAACGAAAACCGGCTGAGAAAAACATTTTGCTTTTTCTCAGCCGGTTTTTTGTTAGCTCTTAATTATCCTGCTTCTTGTCATTTGCGGATCGACGGTTGTGAAGATCAAGGAACGTTATTAACTCCGTTCGTTCACTATCAGCTTTATTTTGCGGATCATTTTTAACCTCGATGAAGATACAGTCCTTTTTTCGCTCACTAAGTTCAGCTTCAGCAACGGTCATTAGTTGAAACTCAATTTCTTGGGCGATGAATCCAATTTCAAGACCAAAGGATGTTTGTTCGCCATTTTGCTTGATCCGTTCTTGAACAATGGGACCGCTTAGTTTCCATTGTTGACTAGTAGTGGTTTTCTTTTGCAGTGATAGTTCACCGAATCCCAATTGTCTGGTGATTAGTTGCAGATCCTCAAGCGAGCCAACGGGAAATTGTCTGGCGACATCTTTTCCAATCCAGTAAAGCATTTCATCGGTTTCTTTACCAAGAATTGCGGGGAGAATAACATCGCGAAGACTTCCGTTCATTAGTCCCCTGTGACTATTTAGCAGTGAATCATATAACTTTTGGCTCATTGATTAATACTCCTTTTGAAGAATCAATACTATTATACTGAATAATTAAGGAAAAGACGGTGATTTTACTCGAAAACTTGCAAAAGATTTGAGAAAATTAAATAATATAGTTTCAAGGATTTCTAAAGAATGAGGTGCATAAAATGGATAATCGACCAATCGGGGTAATGGATTCAGGCTTAGGGGGGCTTTCCGTTGTCCGGGTCATCCAACGAGAACTTCCCAATGAATCTGTTATTTTTGTTGGAGATGAGGGGCATTTCCCTTACGGTACTAAATCACAAGAACTTGTCCGCCAACTAGTTTTAAAAATTGGCCGCTTTTTAGCAGCACAGCCGGTAAAATTAATGGTAATTGCCTGTAATACCGCTACGGCAGCTGCTTTATCAACCGTCCAAAAGGAACTGCCAATTCCAGTTATTGGTGTAATTAACCCTGGGGCAACCGCTGCAATTGAAAGTAATTCAAGACGAATTGGCGTTATCGCAACTGAGTCGACTACTAAGGATGGTGCCTATGTGCGTGAATTACAAAAGCTTGATTCTCAAGTTAAAGTGATTAGTAAGGCAACCCAACCGTTAGTAGCGATTGTTGAGCATGGTAAGACTGGAACCAGAGAAGCACAGCAAATAGTAGATCAACAATTAGCATCCTTTGATCAGGAACCAGTGGATGCATTAATCTTAGGGTGTACTCATTTCCCGTTTCTTGCCAATGAGATTAGGCAAAAGATGGGGAACAAAGTAAAGTTAATCGATCCAGCACTAGAAACGGTTAACCAAGTCAAAAAATTATTGACCACTGAACACCTATTAGCACAGCATCCCGCTAGTTATCAGCTCTATTCTACTGGTGACCGCAATGATTTAATTGCTGGTGCAGATAAGTGGTTACATGGTCATTATGATAGTTGTAATAATTTGGATTTAGAAGGAGAAAATTAATGGATTCTCTAGTAATCGCAACTAAAAACCAAGGGAAAGCACGTGAATATCGTGAAATGTTTGCTCCCTATAATATTGATGTGAAGACACTGGCTGATTTTTCGGTACCGATTAAGATCAATGAGAATGGGGCAACCTTTTTAGAAAATGCCACAATTAAGGCACAAACCGTAATGGCAAAGTTGAACGTTCCTGTAATGGCAGATGATTCCGGATTAGTGGTTGATGCGCTGAATGGTGCTCCAGGAGTTCATTCAGCACGTTATGCTGGCGATCATGATGATCAAGCAAATAATAAAAAGTTGCTTTGTGAATTATCAGGAGTACCTACTATGAAGCGGACAGCTCACTTCCATACTACGATTGTTGCTTTAAAACCAGATGGTGCCAAGTTAGTTGCTAATGGTCGAGTTGATGGGCGAATATTAACAAGTCCTCGTGGCAAAAATGGCTTTGGGTATGATCCATTATTCTATGTCGAAAAATTTGACTGCTCGATGGCAGAATTAACTGCTGAACAAAAAAATTCAATTAGTCATCGTGGACAAGCACTAGAAGAATTTCTTCAACATTTTGCAGAATGGTGGAATAAATAATGAAGGCATTAATTGTTAGCGATAATCATGGCGACCAAAAAATCTTGAAGGAGATTCAGGATGAGTTCGCTACGCAGGTCGATGTTTTGATCCATTGTGGTGATTCAGAATTACCAAATGATTCTGTCGAGATGACTCATTTTCAGGCGGTTAAGGGAAATAATGATTGGGGCTTAAATTACCCTCCGCAGCTAACTTTGACGGTTAAAGACACTAAATTCCTAGTTGTTCATGGTGATCATGATCAGGTTAATTATTCATTAACACCATTAATGCTTAAAGCCCAATCACTTGGTGCGCAAGTAGTTTGTTATGGTCATACTCACCAATTAGCAGTCTCAATGGATGCAGGGATCCTTTTTATCAATCCTGGGAGCATTAGTCTTCCCCGTGGTGAATACTCACGAATTGGGGGGAACATTTGCACTTGTAGAGATTACAAAGAAGCAATTTATTGTTGATTACTATAACCGGAATTGTTCGCCAATTTCTGAACTACATTTTGAATTTAATCGCTCTTAAAATTAATTAAAAATGAAGGGTGGACTAATTAATGATTGAAGAACATCTCCAGAAATTACTACTTCAGCGCCGCGAAAAATTTATGATTCCTGCTAGTTTAGTAGCAACGGTGAATGTTAATAACAGCCTTGATCATGCATTCTTAGTATTGACGAAAGATCGGTATGCTAAAATTATCGTTGTTGATAATGAAAATCATTATCGTGGGCAGCTTTCTTTAGCAATGATTACTGATCGGCTGTTGGAAACGGAGCAAATTAACGTTAATAAGTTGAATGAACTAACGGTTGCCGATGTGATGCAAACCAATACGCCTATAATTCAGGATCCGTTTGATGTCGAAGAGAATCTTCGTTTAATGATTGATCAGTCATTCTTGGCGGTTGTCGATCGTCAGGACCAGTTTTGTGGGATTGTGACACGGCGAGAATTACTAAAAGCAGTTAGTTATACTTTGCATGAATTCGGGAAAGACTATAAAGTTATACCGAAAAAATAGTAATATTCGGGATGAAAAGAGAAAACAAGCTTCAAAAGGTTGGTAAATCTGGACCTTTGAAGCTTGTTTTGTATTGCATCGTTACTGTTACTTAATTTTTTAACTATTTTGACTTGGACTAGACTCATTATCCCAGCCTAGCGGAATTTTATCTTTTCGTAATGCCTTTAAGTAGTCTGAAAGGAAGCGGCTAGCAATTTTATCCTGAACGCCATTTTGCGTGGTAATTGTAACACGAAAGACTAGTTGACCACCGACATTAACGGGGCCAACAATTACTGGTGTAGAACGGAGCTCAGGGATGGTGGCCACCAACTTTTTATTTTCTGCACTAATAATTTCAGCGATTTTTTCTAATGGTGCCTTGGCAGAGATACGAATATCAACGTTAGCGACCATGTTATTCCGTGAAAAATTTTGCACAGTTGTAATATTCCGATTGGGAATGTAGTTAAGTGTTCCATCACTACTTGTAATTTGGGTTGTCCTGAGCCCAAGTGCGGTGACTGTTCCCTTGATTGAATCAACCTTTACAACATCACCGACGTCTAGCTGCTGTTCTAAAAGGATGAAAAAGCCAGTAACCATATCACTGACAAAACCTTGGGCACCTAGTCCTAAAGCAATACTAAAGATCCCAGCTCCAGCAATTAATGTCCCGACTGGAACACCAATTTCTGATAGAATGGCGTAGAGTAGAAAAAAATAACACGTATAGCGATAGATGTTTAAGGTAAGGGCATGGATAGTAGCAACCCGGTTACTTGATTGGAGAAATTTAACGTGGTTTGATTCAACGAATAAGTGATCGATAATTAACCGTCCTAACCAGAGAAGGACGCAGAAGAGTAAAAGAGTAACTACGATTAAGAGTAATCGACTAAAAAAATGTTGTGAAATTTCATGCCATGATAAGTCAGTAAAAACTTTAGTAACCTGTTGGACTTGCTTGTTAAGCACCGAATTCATTATTTTCCTCCTTAAAAATACTTATTTTATTGTACAAGCCATTGGATCAATTGTCGAATGGGAGTTAGGTATGCTATTCTACTAATGTGGGTAGAATTATCGAGATTTCTTGATAGGAAGGGGATAAATAATGACAATTGGTGAATTAGCTGGTCTTATTGCAGCAATTGCATTCGTTATTTTGGTTGTTTTTGCTTGTATTTCACTTAGTCGAGTAAGTAAGGTTCTTAAGGAGACTAATGAATCAGTTAAAGTCTTATCAGATGATGTTGATACTTTAAGCAAAGAAACCGAAAAGCTGCTGGGAAATACTAATAGTTTGTTGGAAGATTTGAATAAGAAATCTGTTGAGCTTGATCCGGCAGTTAAAGCAGTTGCTGATGTTGGTCAGAGTGTTTCGAATGTCAACGAAGCGGTTAATAACTTTGTTGAACGTCATGAAGAACGCCAAAGTAAATTTTCTGGATTTACCAAATTGGCAACACAAGCTGTTGTCATGAGCGCATGGCGAAAAATACGTCAGCACCGACAAACAAAAAAGGCAAAGGAGATGGATGAATAATGAGTAAGAATTTATTGTTAGGAACCATCCTTGGTGGTGCCGCTACTTATGTTGTATGGAAGTGTCTATCTGATAAGCAAAAAAATAATATTAAGAAAAATGTTAATTCATATGTAAATGAAGTTGCTGATGCTTCCACTGACTATGCATTAAATGCTCTTGACATTATTGATGAAAAGCTAGCCGAACATGATGCAAGTGAAAAGTTAGATGACTTAGGTAGTCGTTTTAGTAAGACAGCAGATAAGGTTAAAAGTAAGGCAAATCACGTAGTTGATCACTTTACTAATGATGACTTCGATAAGGAAACGGCAGAAATTCGGCAGCAACTTGCTAAAAACAGCGATCCTGATATCATCATTGATGCCACAAACCAAACTAATGCATCAGCTAAACCGGATAATCAAGATTCTAAGAGTGATTCAGCTGAAGAAAGTAAAACTGATAAGGACTAGTCAGTGACTTTTAATTTAACGAAGAATCAATCAACAATAAAAGCGATTAAGACTGATAATATCAAAAAGTGGTGTTATTGGCCTTTTTAGATCTGATAATCCCGCATCATTAACTAATTGAAAGTTAAATTTTTTTATGATAACGTTTGCCAAAAGAATATTGATCTGCTATATTAATGTGGTTATGAAAACAAATAAAAACAGTAAAGAAAGGGCTATCAATATGGAGAAACAAGCAGTTACTATTTATACTGTAGCGCGAGAAGCACGAGTCTCAATGGCTACCGTTTCACGGGTAGTAAATGGGAACCCAAATGTTAAACCTGAAACTCGTCAAAAGGTTCTTGATGTTATTAAAAAGTTAAACTATCGGCCTAATGCGGTTGCTCGTGGTTTAGCTTCAAAGAAGACAACAACGGTTGGGGTAATCATTCCTAGTGTTACTAACCCATACTTTGCCGAACTTGCCTTAGGAATTGATGATATTGCAACCATGTACAAGTACAATATTATCTTGACTAATTCAGACTTTAATGATGATAAGATTTTAAAGGTTGCTCGTGGTTTACTTGCAAAACAAGTTGATGGGATTATCTTTATGGGTCATGATATGTCAGCTGAGTTACAGCAAGAATTTGCAGCTTCCAATACTCCGGTAGTTGTTGCTGGCTCTATTGTTAACGATGATAAGCTTGCAACAGTTCGGATTGACTATCAGAGTGCTGCTAAGGAGGCAACAAATTACTTGTTAGATCATAATGATGATCGAGTTGCTTTTGTTGTTAGTTCTCTTGACTATTCAATTAACTCTAAGTACCGGTTAGCTGGATATAAAGAGGCATTGGCAGAACATGGAATTCCATTTGAGTCTAAATACGTGATCGAGACAAATGGTGATTATAATCGCGCCTATCAACAAGCTGATCACTTAATGGAACAGGGGATTAAGGCTGCTTACGTTAGTGATGACGATCTAGCTGCTGGACTCCTAAATGGCTTGACTGATAATGGTGTTAATGTTCCCGATGACTTTGAAATTGTTACTTCGAACGATACAACATATGCCAAGATTACTCGGCCAACCTTAACCTCAATCACACAACCCCTTTACGACATTGGTGCAATTTCAATGCGACTCTTAACGAAGATGATGGATGGCGAGGTTAGCGACACTGACGATGTAATTCTTGATCACGGAATTATTGAACGACAATCCACACGACGGGGTTAATAAGATCGTGGAAACGCGAAGTGCAATTCGTCGTAAACAGCAACCAAAAACGCTAAACAATGGTTTGGAACAGCCACATCGTCATCCGCTAGTGATTGTTTGGGGAACAATTTTAGTTGTTTTATTAATGATCGCGTTAATTTTAAACCAAACATTCCTGAATGCACGATTCATTAACCACGAAATTTCTCGCTCGAACTTATCGTCAACGTTAATGGAAACTGTTAATAGTAACCTATCGCAGTATGGAATATCAACTACAGCTTTATCTGATAAAGAGGCGAATAAACTGGTTACTCAAGCTGTTGATCAGGTTTATTCTGGGAAAAAAATTAAACTTAACTTGCAACCGGTAATAAATAATGTTGATAATTCAGCTTCACAAATGGCTGCAAGGTATGGAATATCTGCTGGGGTTACTAATTCAATGACTTCTGGTGTTAGCGGTGAAGTTGCAAGTGCGATTAATAGTCAGTTAAATACTTCACAGGTTAAGCAATTTACTAGTATGATCTCAATTGCCAAAACGGTTGATCATGTAATTGCCTTAATCTCCGCAATTGGTTTAGGATTAATGATCCTAGTTGCAGTTTTAAGGAAGTACTTTATTCGATCATTTTCGTGGGTTGGCTTGTGGAGTTCACTAATTACTTATGTTTTAATCCTTGGTCTGGGAGAAATTGTCAATCAGATTGGAAGTAACTATCCGGATTTTAGCTCCTTTACAGCTCAGTTAGGGACGGATTTCCATTCCCAAGCAATCAGTTCTTGGTTAATCCTCCTAATATTCACGATTGTTTTATTTGGTTGGCGAATAGTTAGGGGAGTCTTAAAAAGACGGTGACCTTGAATTTCAGAAGGAGATCTGCTAAAATCTACCTGTTTATCACATTAATTAAGAAAAGAGGAGTCAGTAATGTCAGGACATTCAAAATGGCATAACATTCAGGGACGGAAAAACGCCCAAGATGCTAAGCGTGGTAAGATTTTCCAAAAGATTTCACGTGACTTATACCAAGCAGCTAAAGCAGGTGACCCTGATCCAGCGAACAATGCTCAATTACGTTTGGTAATTGATAAGGCACACGCCGCTAACATGCCAAAGAAGAACATTGATCGGGCAATTGCTAAGGCTTCTGGTATCGGTGGCGCAAAGTTTGAAGAAGTTACCTATGAAGGTTACGCCCCAGGTGGTGTTGCTGTAATGGTATCTGCTTTGACTGATAACAAGAACCGGACTGCTGCTGCGGTACGTTCAGCATTTACCCATGCGGGAGGTTCGCTTGGTGCTAGCGGTTCAGTTTCATACATGTTTGACCGGAAAGGATTAATTGAAGTCCTTCGTGATGGCCTTGATAAGAGTGAAGATGATATGTTAATAGATGCACTTGATGCAGGTGCAGATGACATGAAGGCAAGCGACGAAAAGTTCCAAATCTTCACTGATCCAAGTAATATGACTAGTGTTCGTGATGCTTTACAAGAAAAGGGTTACGAACTGGATACTGCTGAAGTAACCATGATTCCACAAAACCGGACTGCAGTTCCAGAAGATAAGGTTAAGCAATATAACCATCTTATTGACGAGTTGACTGCTAACGATGATGTTGCGGATATCTATGAAGCTGGTCAGCTACCAGAAGATGCTGAATAGTAATAATAAAGAGATTGGTATTTCCAATCTCTTTATTAGTTTAAATAATTTTTAACTTAATATGAGTTGGAAAGTGAAAGTCGACGATCAAGATTGAGAAAGAAGCAATCTTGATCGTTTTTTCTTTAAAAAAATAGAATTTGAATTAAATTCCGTTCTTTTATATTGGAGGTGACCAAATGGAAAAATTTCAAAGACTAGTGAATAATGCGATTAAAAACCGGAGTTCTGATCTTTTCATTCTTCCTTACCAGGACCACTACCGGATTCTAACTTGCGTCCAAGGTAAGAAAAGGGTGATTGCAGAATTAACGACGGCTGAGGGACAACAGATGATAGCCTACTTTAAATATCGCGGCAATATGATTATGAGTGAACATCGCCGTCCTCAAATTGGTGCACTTAAATGGCAGGTTAGTTGTAATGAAACAATTGATCTGCGTCTATCGACCGTCGGAAATTATCAAGCGCAAGAATCAATGGTTATTCGTTTTATTTATCCGTTAAAAGATATCAATTATCGAATAAATCGACCGGAGCAGTGGAACATGATCACTAAACTAACCCAATCACGTGGCTTAATATTATTTGCAGGACCAATGGGATCAGGGAAAACAACGACAATGTATCGGTTAGCTAAGGAGCTTGCAAAGAAAGAGCTTGTGATGACGATTGAAGATCCCGTAGAAATTGAGGAAGCAGCATTTTTGCAGTTACAGGTCAATGAAAAGGCGGCAATGGGGTATCAAGAGTTGCTAAAGGTTGGTTTACGGCACCGTCCGGATAACTTTATTATTGGTGAAATTCGTGATCCTGAAACGGCAAAATTAGCGATTCAAGCGGCACTTAGTGGACACCTCGTCTTAGCAACGGTCCATGCGGCAAATGCTTATGGGGTAGTTGCTAGAATGCAACAATTAGGAGTTGAAAAATATTACCTTCACCAAGGATTAACGGGAATTTGTTACCAGAGATTGTTGCCTCTCCGTGATGGAGATGCAGTTTTATTTGATGTCTTGAGTGGAAAAGAATTATCAACAGTAATTGAAGAACAAAGAATGCGGGGGATGAGCAGTGCTTGGCGCCAACAGCTTAAAAAATTACGGGAAGAAGAGAGCATTACAGTGGCAAATTATGAGAAACTCAAAAACGGGTAAATTTAACTTTCATGCTCAAGCAGAGTGGCTGTTGTTAGTTGCTGACTTATTAAAAAGCGGTTTTTCCCTGCGTCATGCGATTGAATTTTCAGGAGTAATTTTAAAAAGACACCAATTCCTTTTTCAGGAAATTAGTTTGGCAATGCAAGATGGAAAAGCGTTTGCAGAGTGCTTAAAACCGTATATAAAGACAAATTTATATTACCAGTTACTTTTTGCAGAACAGTATGGAAGTTTAGAAGAATGTTTGCAGGAAATCGGTAAGTTAATGCTCCATCAAGAAAAGCAGCGACAAAAGTTAATGACATTATTGCAATACCCATTAATTTTATTGGGATTATTGGTTAGTTTAATGGTGACGTTAAAAATATTTGTTTTTCCCGAGCTCTCTCAATGGGGAACAGGGAATCCACAAAGCAGAGCTAATTATTATTTGTTAGAAATAATTGCTTACCTTAGCGGAGGAATATTAGCTGGAAGCTTCTTAGTAGGACTACGGTGGCTAAAACTAGACCAGTTACAAAGGATTAATACATTATGTTCATTACCGGTAATTGGTAAATGCTACCAACTGTTTTATAGCTACTATGTGGTTACTAATCTTGCAATGATGATTCGTCATGGATTAACGATTAAAGAAATTTGTGTAATTGTTAGCGAAAGTTCCGAGCAAAACTTCTTATCAATACTAGGAAATCTTACGGAAACTGCAGTTAATCAGGGACATGGATTAACGGAACCGTTTAAGCGTGCACGATTCTTACCAGAAGAACTTAAAATAATTGTGGCGAAAGGATCGACTTTATCAGATCTAGGTAGTGATTTAACGGCTTTAGCTAATATTTTGTTTACTCGTTTAACAAGCCGAATTGAGCGATTATTAGCACTTATCCAGCCAATTATTTTTAGCGTGATTGCGTTAATCATTATTGGCCTTTATTTACGACTATTGTTACCGATCTATCATTCGATGCAGGGAGTGATTTAATGTTACGAAAGCGAGAAGCATTCACGTTATTAGATAGTGAAGTGAATGTTCTCTCTGATTTTAATTCGTCATTTAAACGGCAGCAGTGGACAGATTATGTTGTCTTTGGGCGAGAAAAAGGAAGTGCACAGTGGAAAATTTATAATATCGTTTATGGTGCTCACTTCCACCTGAATGGAGAAGACTTTAATCATCAACAGAGCCTTGATATCAGTGGGTACACCGAAGAACATTTGGCAGTTTCGCCAGAGTTGGTTAAGTCAGCTGAAGCCTATAAGAAACGCTTCAATCGGCGTAAAAATGTGAAAACGGTGGTCGGCTGGGTTGTATTCATTCTGGGATTACTGTTTGTTAATCATATTTTAGGTTAAGAAAATGGCACTACGAATCCTACTATTTCAGGATTGGTGGTGCCCTTTTAGGAAGGAGTGTCAGTATGAAAGCCTTATCGATTCGGTCGGACTTTGCTGCTGAAATCATGAATGGGACAAAAATTGAAGAATATCGTTCATGGTCAACTAAGTATCGGGGAGACCTGTTGATATGCAATACTGCCAAAAAGATTCATGGCTTTGTACCTGGGTACGCCCTCTGCGTTGCTAAAATTGTTGACATTGAGCAACGGCAAGGCCGGAATGGTTCTTATTATGCTTGGAAGATCGCTCCGTTTGTAAAAGATGGTTCGTATTGGATTAAGCCAATTAAAGTTAAGGGACAATTACGATTATTTAATATTGATGATCACCTGATTGAACGAGCCCCATTTACAGATATTCATAGTAAGATGGCGATGGAATGGGTCAACAAAGTAATTGCACCACTTCGGTACTAAGGAGGAATTCGATTGCAGTTTGTTATTGCTAGTCATAATCAAGCTAAAATTAAAGAACTTCAACAGATCTTTCGTATTTACAATAATGAAATAATTCCATATACGGATTTACTTCCCAAGAAAAAATTCCCTCCAGAGGGGAACCGTTCATATGAAGAAAATGCTAGTGATAAAGCGATTTTTATTAGTGAACTGCTTCCTGATAAATTAGTCATTGCAGATGATTCAGGATTATTGCTCACAGCTAGGCCCGAAATCCTTGGGGTAAGGACAGCACGCGATCTTACAAACTATCCCACACCCCATCAGTATGCACAGCACATTATTCGTCTTGTTCAAGGAAAAGACCGGACATTTATAATGCAGACCAGTATTGCTTGTGCTCACCAAGGAAAGATCATTAAAGTAGCTGATGGAATATTAAAGGGACGAATTGCAAGGACTGAACGTGGAATTAATGGCGAAGGATTTAGTCGAATTCTCATTCCATGTGGCTTAACTAAAACATTAGCTCAGATGACATTCGAGGAATGTTATCCTTATTTAACACGGGCACGAGCTGCTGAAAAACTAATTGGATTCTTAAAAGAAAATCACGATCAACGCCAAACAAAGGTTAATAATCATCCCCGCGAAAACTAATCTTGAATGACGAGGATTACCAAACGTTACAATTTTTTCACGGAAAGCATTCGCAGTAAGAATGAAGAGGATGATAGAAATGACTAACCAAATAAGATTGACGAGAAGGCTAGTCTTCCAGGTGAGAAATAGTTGAATTATCTGGCAGGTTAAGAGAATAAAGAAGAAACAACGGGTAATAATTAACCAATTACTAACGTGTTTTTCCATTTTAGCGTGAAGGCCAGCAGTAGAAGAAATGATTAAAATAACAATCGCAAATAAAATTAGAAGATTTAGCATCAGAAAGCTCCTTTCAGGATCTGATTTTATCACTGATAAGAATTTATGGGCCTTAAGAGGAACACTTTACTTGAAAAAATGTTAGAAAAAGTGTATTGTACATTATTGTGTTTACTAGAATAATGAAGAGGTGATAGCCTGTGGCTGATTTTGAAATTGGTGATCTTGTTAAGGCAAAGAAATTTGGCCCGATGGATCATGACTTTACCGGAATCGTTGAAAAAGTCTACAACAATTCTATTATGATTTCGATTCAAGACTTTGATCCTAGTGACAAGAATGGGGTTAATGAATTAAACAGTCGTGCTGTTATTCGGCAAAGTGAAGCCAAGATGATTAAGGCTGTTCCACGTACTGAAAAAGCTGACGATGAAGACGAAGATGGTGATGAGGAGTCCTCTAAGTCATCTGCTGATTCAAAGCCAACAAAAAAATCATCAAAAAAGGCTGACAAATAGTTGGATTAGCGATATACTTACTAAGTAATTGCTATTACTTAGTTTATGCGGGTATAGTTTAGTGGTAAAACTTAACCTTCCCAAGGTTGCGTCGCGAGTTCGATTCTCGTTACCCGCTTATAGAAAAAGCAAGGAAAACATTTTGTTTTCCTTGCTTTTTTCATTCCTCCTAAATTTCTTTCAGAACTGTGGAGAGCTGTTCTGCAGAGGTATGCATTTTAGCTAATTCAGTTGGTGATAACTGATATTCAATTACTTGACCGATTCCCTGGCGATTAATAATTGCAGGTGAGCCAAGGTAAAGATCATTAATTCCATATTGGCCAGTGAGGGGAGCTGAGACAGGAATTACAGTATTTTGGTTTTCGATAATTGCACAGACAATTGATGATAAACACTTAGCAACACCGTAGAAGGTTGCTCCCTTATGCTGGATAATTTTTGCACCAGCTCGACGAACTTGTTCCTCAATTTCATTCTTTTCTTCCGGCGTGAATTGAATAATTTTATCTAATGGTTGTCCATTAATCATTGCCTCATCGAAAGTAACGAATGAAGAATCACCATGTTCGCCAAGGACTTGGGCATCGACTGCATTAACTGAAATATTTAATCGCTGACTAAGAATCAACCGTAACCGCATTGTGTCAAGTGAAGTTCCCGTACCAATTACCCGCTCTTTTGGAAAACCAGAAATTCGCTGAGTTAAGGTGGTTAAAAGATCAACTGGATTACTAGAGATTACAAAAACTCCATTAAAGCCACTAGCAACGATCGGGTTAATAATCTCCTTGAGAATCTTAACGTTTTTATGAATAAGATCTAGACGACTCTCGCCAGGCTTTCGCGGTACACCAGCGGTAATAACCACGACATCGGCATCATGAGCATCTTCATAGTTGCCGGCAAAGACGTCTGTGGGTCCAGTTAACGGGGTAATATCAGCAAGGTCAAGGGCATCGCCGACTGCCTTATCATGTTGACGAGTTACGATAACTAGTTCATCAACTTCACGATTTGATTGGAGAAGGGAAAAGGCGAATGCAGAACCAACTGCACCATCCCCAACTAAGACTACTTTATGACGATAGTGATTAATCATTATAATTCCTTCTTCTTTAATTCACGTTCTGCTGCCCAATGGTTAATTGGGCCAAATTTATGACCAACCTCAAGTGGATGAGAAATAGCAGCATAAACCGCATCTTTAGCACGAATAACGGCATTCTTCACGTCCGTGCCCTTAGCTAATTCAGCAGCGATGATAGCCGAAAAAGTATCTCCAGTCCCGTTAACGTGGGTCGTATCGAAGAATGGCTTAGTTAGTTCAAACCGTGAGCCGTCTTCTAGCAGGACCACATCAACTACTTCCTTTTGAGTGGGAGCATTATGTTCACCTTTAATTACAACGTTTTTGGCTCCCATTTCATGAAGTTTGACTGCTGCATCGAACATTTCCTGGGTATCTTTCAGCTGTAGTCCGGTTAATTTTTGTGCCTCGTAAAAGTTGGGTGTAATCACAGTTGCTAAGGGAACAATTCGTTCACGGAATAATTCGTATGCTGACTGTTCAAGAAGCATTGCCCCGTGTTTAGTAATAATTACTGGATCGACAACTAATGGGCCAAAATCAACCTTAGTATACTGATCAGCCACGACATTAATTACATCATCGTTAGCAAGCATTCCCGTTTTTGCAGCAGAAATCTTGAAATCAGTAGATAATGTTTTGAATTGCTGTTCAATATAATCTTTTGGCATTACTTGCGCCGCGTCAATTCCATAAGAATTACCTGAAACGGCAGCGGTAAGGAGTCCGTGGCCATAAACACCATCTACAAAAAATGCGTGGAGATCAGCTGGCATTCCTGCACTACCGTCTGAGTCATGACCGGCAATTGTTACTGCTTGTACTTGTTGATTAATCATGTCTATCAGCAACCTTTCTTTAACGTGTTGGGAAAATTGTAACATAAAGGATTAATAATGATTCAATAAAAATCCTATTAAAAACGAAATACTAAAGGAAAAGTGGGGGGGGAAGATGATAAAGCAAATCTAAAAATCTTGTTTACAAATAAGTGGAATATGATAAACTAGACGAGAAACCGATGATTGAGGAGTAGTAATAAGGTGCAGTTAATTAGCGATCCTGTGATGGTGGAAGTCAGGAAGCTTACCCTTATGAAGGCGTGCCCCATAGGTAAAGCTTAATAAATGAGTGGAATTCTAATTCAATTAGAGTGGTACCGCGGGTAAATCTCGTCTCTAGTAAATCCTTGTTGTTTACTAGAGACTTTTTGTATAGGAGGAATTAATTTATGGATGAAAAATTACAAGTAGCGAATGCCTTAGCTGTTGCATTGCCAGATTTAGAATTAAACGAAATTGAAGAAAAGATTGAACGGCCAAAAGATTCAAACAATGGTGATTATGCCTTTCCAACATTCTTCTTAGCTAAGAGTTTACATAAAGCACCGCAAATGATTGCTAGTGAATTAATTGAAAAGATTGACCAAACTGGTTTTGATAAGGTTGTTGTAGCCGGTCCATACATTAACTTTTTCCTTGATAAAGCCAATGTTGGTGCTGGCGTGCTAGAGACAATTTTAAATGATCCGGAGCACTACGGTGAAAGCGATCTTGGTCACAAGGCTAATGTAACAATTGATTATTCATCACCTAATATTGCTAAGCCAATGGGGATGGGTCACCTTCGTTCAACAATGATTGGTGAAGCCATTGCGCGGATCCTTGAAAAGGTTAATTATAATTTGATTCGGATTGATTACCTTGGTGATTGGGGAACTCAATTCGGTAAGATGATGGCTGCTTATAAAATGTGGGGCGATAGTCAAGAAGTTCAGGACGGCTTGAAGAGTGATCCTATTAATACGCTGCTTCAACTTTACGTTCGGATTAACACCGAAGCAGATGAACATCCAGAATATACTGATGCAGGTCGGGAATGGTTTGCTAAGCTGGAACACGGTGATGAAGAAGCTTGGCGTCTCTGGCACTGGTTCCGGGAAATCTCTTTGGAACGGTTCCAACGGGTTTACGACATGTTAGATGTCAAGTTTGACTCATTTAATGGTGAAGCATTCTCAGCACAAAAGATGGAAGAACCAATTCAACTCCTTCGTGATAAGGGATTGTTAAAGAAGAGCCGTGGCGCTGAGATTGTTGATCTTGAACAATTCAACTTACCACCACTGCTGATTATTAAGAGTAACGGAACTACCACCTACATTACCCGTGATTTAGCTACTGCTTTATTCCGGAAGCGGATGTATGGTCATGCTAAGTCCCTCTACGTTGTTGGTGCTGAACAAGAAGTTTACTTCAAACAATTGCGGATGGCATTAAAGGAACTTGGCTTTAACTGGTGGGATCAAATTGAACATATTTCCTTTGGTTTAATGAACTTAAATGGTCAAAAGATGTCAACACGGAAAGGGAATGTTGTTTCTCTTGAAGATGTTCTTAATGATTCCGTTGATCTTGCTCGGAAGCAAATCGCAGAAAAGAACCCTGACCTAAAGAACGCTGACGAGGTTGCAAAGCAAGTTGGTATTGGGGCCGTAATTTTCCACGATTTGAAGAATTACCGGCGGAACGCAGTTAACTTTAAGCTTGAAGATGTTGTTAAGTTTGAAGGGGAAACTGGTCCTTACGTTCAATATGCACGGGCACGGGCTGAGAGTATTTTGCGGAAAGGCGGCATTCGTGACTTTAGCGATGTTGACTTAACTCAAGTTGGTGATGGTGCTTGGGAATTAATTAGCTTCTTAGGCCAATATGGTGAAGCTGTCAAGCGGGCTGCACTTAACTATGATCCATCGGTAGTTGCAAAGTATGCATTGGAACTTGCCAAGAAGTTTAACCAATACTATGCACATAACCGGATCCTAAATGATGATCCGCAACAACCAGCACGGTTAGCATTAACTCAAGCTGTTAGTCATGTTTTGAAGTCTGCATTGGCTCTTCTTGATGTTAAGGCTCCAGACGAAATGTAAGAGAAAAATTATTCTAAATAAAAGGAAATCGAGAATCCCTCGGCTTCCTTTTATTATTTTAAATTTTAGTTATGCTGACCGAAAATTGACTACGGAAAAATTCTCCTATGGTAAAATGATTGAGACTTAATGTTACTAAATATGGGGATTAATAAATGAGAAGAGAACCAGAAGAGAAATCACCTTTTCGGGAACGGTTGCTTGCTTGGCTAAAGCAGCTTTGGCAACGGGTAAAAGAGGTTGTTAACGAACTTTGGCAACGGTTTATTCGTTGGTTAAAGCAGTTTTGGCATCGGTACCAACTAACACGGTGGCTAATTGTAATTTTTTTAGGAGTATTTTTGGCAACTAGTACTTACCTGACATTTGTTGCTAAGACAGCAGATGTTAAGAACTTAGAACATCGTTTACAGCGACCAACGATGATCTATGACCATGATAATCAGTCTGCTGGAAGTTTATATTCGCAGAAAGGGACGTATGTACCACTTAATAAGATTTCAGCAAATGTTCCAGCAGCGGTAATTTCTACTGAAGACCGGAACTTTTACCATGAACACGGTTTTTCGGTTAAGGGACTTGGGCGTGCCGGCTTTTTGTTGATTAAGAATAAGCTGCTACATCGTGATTACATTTCTGGTGGGGGAAGCACCTTGACTCAGCAGTTAGTTAAGAATGCCTTTCTAACCCAACAGCAAACATTTTCACGGAAAGCACGAGAAATTTTTATCGCGGTAGAAGTTGAAAATCAATACAGTAAAAAGCAAATTCTTACGATGTATCTTAATAATGCCTACTTTGGTAATGGGGTCTGGGGGGTTCAGGATGCCGCCAAAAGGTATTTTGATTGTAATGCAGATGAACTAACTGTCCCTCAGGCTGCAACGTTGGCAGGAATGCTAACATCACCAGGAATTTATGATCCAGTTACTCATCCGGATGCAACTAAGCAACGTCGTAACTTAGTCCTCCAGCTAATGGTTGAAAATCACCAATTAAGTCAAACAGCAGCTGACCAATATAAAAAGGTTCCGTTAGAAGTTACTAACGGGTATGTTGCACCGGATACCTATCGTTACCCATACTATTTCGATGCCGTGATTTCTGAGGCAATTAATAAATACCACCTTTCAGAAAAGGAAATCATGAATAATGGTTATAAGATTTATACGACCTTGGATCAGGATCAGCAACGCTCAATGCAACAAACTTACGAAGACGATGATAACTTCCCTAGCAATTCAGTTGATGGGACTAAGGTACAGTCGGCTTCAGTTGCGATGAATCCGAAAACGGGTGGGGTTACCGCAATTGTTGGTGGTCGAGGGAAACATGTTTTCCGAGGCTTCAATCGGGGAATACAGATGCGTCGGCAACCAGGTTCAACGATTAAGCCACTGGTTGTTTATGCTCCAGCCTTAGAACATGGTTATTTCTATGATTCCACGCTGCAGGATAAGAAACAAGCGTATGGGACCAATGACTATACACCAAAAAACTATGATGATACTTATGCCGGAAGTGTTCCTATGTATAAGGCAGTCTATGAAAGTCTGAATGCGCCAGCAGTATGGTTGTTAAACAAGATCGGGGTTAATACTGGATATAAGATGGCCCAGAAATTTGGCCTACCAGTGGAAAAAGGGGATAAGAACCTTGCCCTTGCTTTAGGGGGAATGACTAAGGGTGTTTCTCCTGAACAAATTGCTCGTGCTTATGCTACCTTTGCTAATGAGGGTAAGATGCCTGACACCCACTACATTACAAAGATCAAGGATGCTTCTGGAAAGACGATTGTTACCGCCAAGACGGCCAAACCAAAACGGGTTGTCACTGCTAATACTGCTAAGAACATGACAAGTATGTTAATCGGCGTCTTTGAACACGGGACTGGTCAATCCGCTCGGCCTGCTGGTTACACGTTAGCCGGGAAAACAGGAACAACGGAATCGGCAGTTAAAAGCGATAGTGCTGATGATCGTGATAAGTGGATTGTTGGTTATACTCCTGATGTGGTAGTTGCTACTTGGGAAGGTTATGATGATACTAATTCATCCCATGCCCTTCAAGATATCTCAATGAAAAATGTTAATAGCCTTTATAAAGCTGAGATGAGTGGGATTTTGAAGAATACGCCAAATACGAAATTTAACGTTCAGGATGCCCAAACACGAGCAACCGCAAATAGCGGGAAGAGTAATAAGGGTTGGGGCTCACTGCTGAAAAATGGTGGTGACCTGATGAACCGGTTTAATCAATCAGTAAATGACTTTGGTAATCGTGCTGGGCAGCTGTGGAATAATGTTCGCTCTTTATTCTGAAAGAATGATGATTAGCTGATAGTATGATACAATCGAATTGTTGAATAAATGAAAAGAGGTTACAAAAATGGTTAATATTTATGACACCGCTAATGAACTTAGTAATCAATTAAAAGAAACCCAAGAATATCAAGGATTAAAGAAGGCTTTTGATAGTTTGAAGGCCCAAAAAGACACTTTTGAAACTTTTAAGAAGTTCCAACAAATGCAAGCAGATGCTCAACAAAAGCAAATGACTGGTCAAAAGCTTACTCAAGACGAAATTAATGCAATTCAAACCGTTGCTAAGGAAATGAGCTCCAAGCCTGAAGTTCAAACCTTAATGAACCAAGAACGTGCTGTTGATAATATGCTTCAACAACTCAACCGGACAATTACTAGTCCTATCCAAGATATTTACAAGGATGTTATGCCACAAGGTCCACAACCAACTGACAAGTAACTGTTAATTTAGTTATAAAGATGATAACGGGAAGCAGAATGATGACAGTCGTGTCTGAGTGCTCTTCCCGTTTTTCCATTCAAAGGGTGAAAAAATGAAGTTTATTCATACTGCAGATTTACATTTAGATAGCCCGTTTCGGGGACTGGATGAAATGCCAACCCAAATTTGGCAACGGGTTCACCAGTCAACATTTACGGCATTTGAACGAATTGTTGATGATGCAATTAATCAGCAAGTTGATTTTGTCTTGATTGTTGGCGATATTTATGATCGCGATCATCACAGTGCTGAAGCGGAAGATTTCTTTATCCACCAGTGTCGACAGTTAGCAAAACAACAAATTCCTGTTTACCTGAGTTATGGTAATCATGATTATCAGCCAGTAACGGAACAATTAAATTCATTGCCGAACAATGTTCATGTATTTGGTAACCAGGTTGAAACAAAAACATTAACGCTTGCTGATGGCCAGATAGTAGCAATTACAGGATTTAGTTACGGTAAGCGTTGGTTAGTTGAAGATCAAACCAGTAAATTTCCGAAAAAAGGGACTGCTGATTGGCAGATTGGGATGCTTCATGGCGCCATCTCACAAAATAATCCCGATCAGGATCACTACGCTCCCTTCACACTTTCTGAACTGTTACAGAAGAAATATGATTATTGGGCATTAGGACATATTCATAAGCACCAGGTTCTGAACGAGGAACCACTGGTTATTTATCCAGGGAATCCGCAGGGACGCCATAAAAACGAGGATGGTCACCATGGCTATTATCTTGTTCAAAGTGATGCTGATAAGTTAACGGCAGAGTTTAAGTCGGTTGCGCCAATTGAATGGTGTGAGATTGATGCTCAATTAAACCACGATCAAACAGCTGATTCATTAATTGAAATGCTTCTTCATAAGGAAAAGACAGAAGATCGTTTTAAGATGATTGCGTTTAATATCCATTTAACAGGTCAAGTTAATGATTTAACTAAAAAATTGCTAGCTAATGGGACAATTTTGGCTCGGCTTCAGGAAAGATTGAGTGAAAAGGGCGATTACCAGTGGTGGCCATATCAACTTAATCTCTTAAAAGATACTGCCTTACCGAAAATGACCGATTTAGACCAGAAATATTGGGACCAATCTGCTAAGGATGTCTTTAGTCAAGCCGCCGTTATTGATCTGGCTGATAAGTTGGCGAAGTATGGCTTTATTGCAGATCAACTTGCAGATCCTTCCCTAGTTAAACAATTACGTTACGAAGCAAGTCAAAAATTAGGTGAGGGGGATCACGATGAAAATTAAACAGGTCCACATTGATGGCTTCGGAAAATGGCATGATCAGGATTTTAGCTTTTCTAACAATCCGGTGCTAATTTATGGAGCCAACGAAGCTGGGAAGACCACTTTAGCTTCGTTTATCCTGAGTATCCTTTTTGGATTTGCGGATGGTCGAGGGAAAAATAAATACCAACAATATATCCCTAAAGATGGTTCGCGTTATGGTGGCTCTTTAACAGTAATTGCTGATCAACACCAGTATGTTATCAAACGTGTCAAGGGGAAAAATGGTGGGAAAGTCACAATTACCAATGAAAAGGGGAAAAAGGAAAAACAGGATTTCCTTGCTAAATTGCTCGGCCCCTTAGATCGTGAACTTTATCAAACCATCTACAGCTTTAACCAAAATAATATTCTAAATGATGAATTGGACCGGGAACAATTAGAGCAGCATTTACAGCGATTAGGAGCAGTTGGCAGTCAGGAATGGCTCCAGCAAATTGCTCACCTAGAAAAAGCAGCAGATTCCCTGTATAAACCCCGCGGACGAAAGTTAAGTCTAAATCGTCATTTGAAAGAATATGATGAACTTCGTGAACGGGTTAACCAAGCTCAATCAAAGAGTAGTGAGTACCACCGTTTAGTTGAAGAACAAGTTGAAAAACAATCTGAATTAGAACAACTAAAGCAGGAACAGCCAAAGCTCAAACATCAGGTCGAAAAAGAAGAACGACTTCAACGACTATGGCCAATTTACGAACAGTGGCAAAATCACCAGAAAGAATCCCCTACAGAGCGGTTAACGGACGATGAAATTATTAAGATTCAAGAACTGCAAAGTAGGGAGCGGGAACTTAACGCTCAATATAAGTCACTTAATCAACAGCGGCTTGAACAGCAAGCGGTTATCAAAAAAATGGCTGATCCTGAAGTAAAGGATTATCGATCACATAAAGCACATTATCTGCAATTAAAAGATCAGTTGTTGACCTTACAAATTCAAAAAAATAGTCAAGCAGTTGATCAGCAGGAACAATGGCATACCGAACTTAAGCAGCTAGCGGAACGTTATGGAAGTGTTAAGTTACCAGAGCCACTTTCTGAACGAGCGGTGAGTGAACTGGAAGGGCTGCTTAGGACCAACTCTCAAATTAGCAATAGCCAAAATCTATTTATTCCTGGAATTGGAATTGTCCTTTTTGTATTGGGATTGATTCTTCGCCAGCCCCTAGTTTGGATTTGCGGAATTATTGCTCTTGGTGGTGCAGGAGCATTATGGTTTAAGCAGCAACAACGCGAAAAAAAGTTAACGGCAGAACGAAATGCTATGCTTCAGTCATTTGGAGAGAAACATAATTTAGCGGCATTTCCAACAAGTAAATGGTTAATGATGCAGGGGGACCTTCATCGTTACCATGATTTAAAAGCTCAATTAGAGCAAGCAGATAAGCGTAAAACTAGTTTTGAACACCAGCTAGAATTAATTAAGCAACAACTACCAGTTAGGTTAGCGGCTAATTCTCTCAATGAATTAATTAATAGTTATCAGCGATGGCTTGTTGAGATGCAGGATCAGGAACAACAATTAAGTAGTGTGGAACAGGAACTAACCCGAATCCAAAGCCAAATTGACCAATTAACGCAACAGTTGACTAAGTGTCGGCAAGCTAAGGAGACTGAATATAAGTCGCTTGGAATTAAAACTGATAATGAATTTAAACAACTTCAGGCACAAAAAGTAGCTGACCAAACTAGGAAGGTCACGGCATCAGCTTATGGTCAGCAGCTAACAACTGGTGATCGTCAACAATTAGCCCGCTATGATAGCAAGGATTTGCTTGATAATAAGGTTTCTCTTGCTCATCAGGAATTAGCAGCTAATGAACAAAAACAAACGGAGCTTGAAACTGCATTAGCCCAAATCAATGTTAAAATTAATACCTTAGTTCAGGATGGCTCATTTAGTAAATTAAACCAGCAGTTAACAAATCTGCAGACGGTAATTTGGGATGAAACTAAACAATGGTTAAGTGACCAGCTTGCTATTCGGTGGATTAATGGGGCACTGAAACTAGCATCTCAAGATCGGTACCCGAAGATTCTTCAACAAGCAGAAAGGTTTTTTGCAATTTTAACTGCTGATCGTTACCAGAAAATTATTGTTGATGATAGTGGAATTAGTGTATTAAACGATAACCAGCAAATCTTTCAGGTTGCTGAACTATCGCTTGGAACAGCAGAACAATTATTTATTTCTCTCCGTTTGGGATTCATTACGGTAATTAATGACCAGATTAAATTACCGGTTATGGTGGATGATGGTTTTGTTAATTTTGATAATGTTCGTCGGGGACGGATGTTAAAATTATTGAACCAGATGGCTGAGGAAAACCAAGTAATTTACTTTACCGCTAATGATCAGATTAAGGAGCTGGGGGCACCCGTTGTCGATCTCGATCAGCTAAATAAGAATAAAGTTTGAAAATCGTTTAAACATTCTGGATCAAGTCGTGGTATCACTTTTTGAGTGTGGTATATTAGATTGGTAAGTTTTGTGAAAATCAAATTTAATCGAGGAAGTGTTTTTTTGAAATCTAAGAAGTTAATCGCTATGATTGCCTGTGCAACGCTAGTCCTGCCATTAGCAGCTTGTGGGAGTAAGGCCGTTGCAACTACTAGTGGGGGAAAGATTACTCAGGAAGAGTACTATAACGAAATGAAAACCACCACTAACGGGAAGCAAGTTCTTCAACAAATGATCTTGGATAAGGTCTTGGAGAAGGAGTACGGGAAGCAGGTTTCTGATAAGCAAGTTAACGCCCAATACAACACGTACAAGAATCAATATGGTTCACAATTTAGTGCGGTGTTACAACAGCAAGGGTTGACTGAGAAAAAGTTAAAGCAACAAATTCGCTCTAATCTCTGCTTGGAAGCTGCTGTGCGAAGCTATACCCACATTACTAATGCACAAATTGATAAGCAGTGGAAGAAGTACGAGCCAAAGGTCCAAACTGCTGAAATCCTTGTGGGAAGTAAGGACGATGCTCAAAGTATCATTGATCAGTTGAATAATTCAGATCATCCTTACAAGACCTTCAAGAAGTTAGTTAAGTCTAAGTCAACTGATGCCTCAACCAAAAATGCTGGTGGTAAGGTAGCAGCATTCGATAATACTTCAACTTCTGTTGACTCAGCATACAAGAAGGCGGCATTTAAGTTGAAGACTGGTGAATATACTACTGAGCCGGTTAAAACAGATGACGGCTATGTTGTGATCTACATGATTGAACACCCGGCAAAGGGGAAGAAGAGCCAACACATTAATGACTTGAAGACACAAATCGTTCAAGAAAAGATGAATGATTCTAAGTTCTTACATAAGGTTGTTTCAAACGTCCTTAAGAAGGGAAACGTTTCAATTAAAGATAACGATCTAAAGAATATTATGGATGATTACTTAAATAGTAATGCAAGCACCACTAAATCAAATAGTGGCTCATCCCTCGCTAATAACTAAAATTATTCTGGCTAAAATAAAAGGAAGCCCTTGGCATCCGGTTAATCCGAATACGATGGGCTTCCTTTGTTATTCTTTTAGTTTATCAATAATTTGCTGAATTCTTTCAAGATGAGGCTGACTTTTAAATTGCCATTGCTCATGAAGAAGTTCAACCTCATCAACGTACTTTTCAAGTCCTTTAGCAGCATCCTGTAATTTCTGGGTACTTGTGGATAGTTGTTTAAGTGAGTGGAGAAGAAACTTAATATTAGCTAAGTCTGCTTGAAAATGATTAGTTATTGGTGTTATCAAATTGTCGCTTAATTGACTCTTGAATTTCTTTGTATTTAGCGTCATTGTATTCACCTGAATTATCCTTAAAAATCATCTTAAAATCGTCTTGATCGGAGTAACGAGGAATTAAGTGAATGTGTGAGTGGAAAACAGATTGGTAGGCAACTTTACCGTTATTATTCAAAACATTAAGGCCCTTAATTTTAGGGTTTGAGGCCTTAACTGCCCGTGCAATTTTTGGCAGGCGGGAGAAAACGGCAGCAGTTAATTCTTCGTCATATGCAAAGAGATCTGGAACATGCTTCTTGGGGATGACCAAGGTATGTCCAGGTGTTCCTTGAGAAATATCAAGGAACGCTTTTACTACGTCATCTTCGTATACCGTATAACTAGGAATTTCACCCTTTACTATTTTACAGAAAATACAGTCATCCATTAGTGATCGCTCCTTTGAAAAATATTGTTACCATAAGTATACCAAAAGTGTTCCGAAAAAGAGCTGTCAATAAGTGACCTATGATATAATCAACGCTAGATAAGTCAATAAAAAGAGGGAAAATAATGGCACTTGAAATAAAAAATTTGATTGGGGGATATTCCCGAATCCCGGTACTAAAAGGAATTAGTTTTCAGGTTAAGCCTGGTGAGCTGGTCGGCCTAATTGGTCTTAATGGTGCTGGTAAGTCAACAACAATTAATCATGTCATTGGATTATTAAGACCATTTTCAGGTGAAATTACTTTAAATGGGGTTAATATTCAACAGGATCCCGTCGATTATAAAAAACAAATTGCTTATGTTCCAGAAACACCAATTTTGTACGATGAACTAACTCTTCGGGAGCACATTGAGTTAACGATTAAGGCATACTCATTAAATAACGCAGAGGCATGGTCTAGGGCTCAGAAATTATTAAAAACGTTTCGGTTGGATAATAAACTTGACTGGTTTCCGGCTAACTTTTCAAAAGGGATGAAGCAGAAAGTAATGATTTGCTGTGCTCTGATGACTGATGCCAAATTATTAATTGTTGATGAACCTTTTTATGGACTTGATCCATTGGCGGTTCATGATTTGTTAGAATTGATTGAGGAACGGAAAAAGGCAGGTACAGCTGTCTTGATGTCAACTCACGTTCTTGACACTGCTCAACGTTACTGTGATCGCTTTGTCCTGTTAGCTAACGGTAAAGTTCGCGCTCGGGGGACATTGGACGAATTACGGCAAAAAGCTGATAAGCCTGATGAGTCACTTGATGATATTTATCTCAGCCTAGCAAGGGATGATCAAAATGAATAATTTATTTAGTCAACGTCGGCAAAGGCATTTCACGGAGTTACTAAAGTATTGGCGGTTAGTATTTAATGACCACTTTGTCATTGCTTTATTCTTCCTCTTTGGTGTACTGGCTTATGGTTATTCACAGTGGCTGCCACAATTAAATGACCATCTCTGGTGGTCGCGATGGCTGCTAGTTCTTTGGTTTGTGTTAATTACTCAGGTTGGGCGGCTGGCAACGCTGGTTAAACGCCCTGATCCTGTCTTTCTTCTTCCCCAGGTAAGATCTATTAGCCGTTATTTGAAACAAGCAACTATCTATAGCATGATTTTAGGCGTGCTTATGATGCTTATTCTCTCTGCAATTGCTCTACCGTTTGCTTTAACGACAGAGCGGTTAACAGAGCTTGATATTAGCCTAATCTTAATCACAGCGTTGATTGTTAAGGTAACGTGGCTTTGGACAGCCAGGAAAGCGATCAGTATTCGCTGGGGAGCACAACGTAGCAGAACGATTGCTGAATATTGGATAAACCCATTAATTGTTTGGCTGGTGACGTGGTTTGTGGGACCTATTTGGGGCCTGTTAGTATCGGTAATCTTACTAATTGCGATGACTACTTATTATAGAAGTGTTGCGATTGATTGGCGACTAGCTGTTCGAGCAGAACAAGATCGGATGTTTAGCATTTACCGGTTCTTTAACCTCTTTACTGATGTCCCAAGTGTTCAGGGACGTATTAAGCGACGGAAATGGGCAGCTGGTTTAATTAAATTACTAGAAAATGATAATCATCCTTGGGCATACTTGTATGCGCATGGTTTTGTGCGAAATACTGAGGTAAGTGGATTAGTAATGCGGTTAACGATTGTTGGAATGCTAGTTGTCTTTTTCATTCCGGTCAATTGGTTAAATACCGTTATTGCTCTGCTGTTTATTTACCTTGTTGCTACCCAGCTAATGCCATTTTACGAACAGTACCAGAATAACGTTTTTACTCATATTTATCCGATTGCCCATGAAGTTCGGGTTAAGGACTTTCAACGGCTATTGGGTAGGGTAATTATCATTGAAATGTTACTAATAGTGATCGCAAGCATTGGTCGGGACCTTAACTGGCAACGGTTAGGGTTGAACTTGGTTTTAGGAATTGTGGAAAGCTATCTTTTAACTAAATTCTATTTTCAACGTCGAATTAAAAAAATGACAAAGTGAGGAATATTATGCGTGTAAAACATAAGAAGTGGGCGGACCCATTAATGGCGGAACACCCTGAATTATTGGTTGATGATGCAACACAGTTTAAGGGAAAATGGCAATCGCGCTTTTCCAAGAAACAGCCCCTTCATCTTGAAGTAGGAATGGGAAAGGGGCAATTTATTATTGGAATGGCAAAAGCACATCCGGAGATTAACTTTATCGGTTTGGAAATTCAGCGGACTGTTGCTGCAATTGCTTTAAAAAAAGCCCTTCCAGAAAAACTACCTAACTTGCAGTTGATTTGTGGTGAAGGTGAGGAGTTAACTGAATATTTTGAACCTGGTGAAGTTGAGAAACTTTACCTGAACTTCTCAGATCCATGGCCAAAGAAACGACATGCAAAACGGCGATTAACCTATCACACCTTTTTGAGTGAGTATCAACTCATTTTGCAGCCACAAGGACAAGTTGAACTGAAAACTGATAATATGGGATTCTTTGAATTTTCCGTTGTTAGTATGAATAATTTTGGAATGAAGTTTGCTGGGCTTTGGCTTGATCTTCATAATAGTGATGAGAATGAACATAATGTTGAAACCGAATATGAGCATAAGTTTGCTTCAAAGGGACAGCCAATTTATAAGCTAACCGCAGCAATGCCGAAAAAAGATAGCCTATAGGGATGATTAAATGAAATTAATTATTACGAACAGTGCCAGTAAATGGTTTCAGGATAATTACGCCCTTAAACCTGGGGATGGGGTTAGAATTTATGGGGAAACTATTCAACCACGAGATGTTCATCACGGTTCCCGGCAAGGGTTTGCCCCAGAAAGGGATCTATCAAATGCAACGGTAATTGAGAAAAAGGATGGAATTAATTATCATATTAATTTTAACGATAGCTGGTTCTTTTCGGGACTAGTAACGTTAATCGACTATCAAAATAATGCGCAGTATCCTGTCTTCTTCTTTCAACGGGAAGAAAATGGGCAAGTAGTAACTGCAGATAATTTTATTGGCGAAAATGTTGACGCTACTACTGGAGCTTCAAGTAAATTTGAAGATTACTGGGAATAGTAAAGTATATAAATATAGGGTCCCAACGTTCGGTAATACCGAATTCTGGAACCCTATATTTTTCTTTCTATTCATAGAAATTTTTAGTTATTTAATGATCGCTCAACCCGCTTCAATGAAAGAAGACTCCCTGTTTTGGCATCAGCAATAAATTGGTAATCAACTGGCTGATCATCTTCCAAACGGGTAACGCCACCTTCGTAAGCTTCAGTTTTAACTGCGAAACGTTGATAGGGGATTCGATGTTGATTAATCCAACTACCGGTAACCTCTCCTTCACGTTTGAAATCATCGCGAATCATTTTGAGAATTTGGTCAGCTGAAATCCGTCGTTGACCAAACAACTTTCCAGCAAGGAACCCAACCACCCCAGATGCACCGAGTGTTACTGGTAATAACCAAGGATTGAGTGAATTATTAGAATCATTCATTTAATTAATTGCTTCCTTTGTCAGTTAGTATCAAAATTAATAATGTTAATTTTAACATTAACGGATAGAAAAAGCTAATTAAGAGCTAATGTGATAGCATAATGATATAATTACTTCAATTTATCGTGGAGGTAAGAAAATGGAAAAGTTACCGCAAATGCAAGAAGAGCAATTATTAGAAAAGATTGGTAAAGGGAAAGTCGTCCTGTTTTTTGATGCTGGGTGGTGTCCTGACTGTCACTTTATTAAGCCAGCAATGCCACAAATTGAACAAGATTTCCCAGAATACACCTTCATTGAGGTAGATCGTGATGAAAACATTGACCTTGCTGCTGAATTAAATATTTTTGGTATTCCAAGCTTTGTTGTTTACAGTGATGGCAAAGAAATCGGTCGTTTTGTAAACAAAGATCGAAAAACTAAGCAACAAGTAGAAGATTTTTTAAATGATTTGAAGTAAAATGGTAAACGGTAAAAAGAATGAAGGGGTCGGCGTATTATTAATCACGATTCCCTTCATTGTTATTTTGATGGAGAAAGGAAAATCTGATGTTAATTTCTAGTTATAACCCTCAAGAGATGGGCGATGTTTTAGTTGTTATTACTGGTCCTGATGTGGCTGACCAGACTGTAAATTCTAAAGAAAACGTTACACAAATTACTGCTGCGAAGGATGGAAGCCTTCTTGGCTATAACTTCTTTAATGCAAGTGAAGTATTACCAGAGCTGAAGGATGAACGGGGACAAGTATTTTTAAGCGATGAACAAGTTGCTAAGTTAAATAAAGTGCTGACTCAAGCAGGTTTTACTGATGAATTAACAGCTGATCATACACCTAAGTTTGTAGTTGGTTATGTTGAGAAAATTGAGGATCATCCCAAGTCAGATCACCTTAAAATTACTCAAACACGAGTAGAAGATGGCAAGACGGTTCAAATTGTGTGTGGATCTCCTAATGTTAAGGAGCATATTAAGGTTGTTGCAGCGCGTCCTGGTGCGATGATGCCGAGTGGTAAAATTATCTGGCCTGGTGAATTAATGGGGGTTAAAAGTGAAGGAATGCTTTGCGGCTTTCGTGAGCTTCGGTTAAAGAATGCTCCTGATAAGAAAGGGCTATGGATAATTCCTGATGATTGGCAGGAAACTGGTGAAGCGGTTGACTTTAAACGGGCCGATACTTACTTTCCAGCCCAAAACTAGGCTGCTAATTTAACAACTATTTGTGAAAGGAACCAGACTGATGGATAAAAAAACTTATTATTTTATTGGAATTAAAGGAACAGGGATGGCATCACTTGCCCGAATCCTTCATGATAAGGGGAATGAGGTTTTAGGGTCAGACATCGAAAAGGAAACCTTTACCCAGGGACCATTATTGAAGAATGGTATTAAGATTTTGCTGTTTGATCCAGCTAACTTAAAGCCAGGAATGATTGTTATTCAAGGAAATGCTTTTGGTGAAGATCATCCAGAGGTAAAGAAGGCCCATGAACTTGGATTAACAGTTATGAGTTATCCTGAAGCGGTAGAAAACGAGGTGGCTAGTCATACCAGTATTGGAATTGCGGGTGCGCATGGTAAGACCAGTACAACAGCTCTCCTAGCCCATGTCCTTGATGGTGTTGAACCTACTAGCTACTTAATTGGTGATGGTGTTGGTAAGGGAAATGCCAAGGACCGCTTCTTTGTATTTGAGGCAGATGAGTACCGTGATCACTTCCTAGCATATCATCCAGACTATGCCATTATGACAAACATTGATTTTGATCACCCTGACTTTTTTAAGGATATTGATGATGTTCGCAGTTCCTTTGAGACATACGGAAAGCAAGTTAGGAAGGCGATCTTTGCTTGGGGTGATGATGATAATCTGCGGAAACTCGATGTTGATGTTCCTGTTTACTACTATGGAACAAATGAAAGAGACGATTTCCGTGCAGAAAATATCCAACGAACACCAGCTGGTTCGACCTATGATGCCTACTTTAAGGATCAAAAGTTAGGAACATTCACCATTCATCTTTATGGCGAACACAGTGTTCTTAATAGCTTGGCAGTAATTGCCGTTGCTTACATGGAACATGTCGATATGGCAGATATTAAACGTGAGCTGGCAAACTTTACTGGGGTTAAGCGGCGGTTTAGTGAAACCGACATTGCCGATGAAACACTGATTGATGATTATGCTCACCACCCAAGTGAAATTAAGGCAACCATTGATGCTGCTCGGCAGAAATATCCGGATCGCCAAGTGATTGCTGTTTTCCAACCACATACTTATTCGCGATTAGCCGCTTATATTGATGGCTTTGCAGAATCATTAAGAAAAGCAGATAAGGTTTTTGTTACACCAATCTTTGGTTCTATTCGTGAACAAGCTGGGCATGTTTCAAGTGAAGATCTTGAAGCAAAGATTCCTGATAGTGAAGGAATTGATATGGATACGATGACAAAGCTTCTTCATTATCATGATGCTGTGGTTGTCTTCATGGGTGCTGGAGATATTGAAAAATATGAAGATAAGTATAAAGAGCTGTTAAACAAGTAGTTGGCAGGTTGAAGGCCGCAATTAAATTTGTTATTATTTTTGAAAGGTCAGAGAAAGTCAAATTAAAAGGAATGATATAAATGAATAACTTTTCTGGACAACCGGAGCGCCGGGTTGTTACTGATTCCGCAGGATTGAATCGGTTCTTGACTCGGATGTACGGTAACATGGTGGTTGCGATTTTGGTTTCTGCATTTTCCGCCTATTTAACAATGAATACATTTCGTCGTGAGGTTTTCGGTTACTTTGGTGCCCATCCGGCAATGATCTGGCTTGTCTTACTGTTGCCAATTGCTTTGTCAATGGGAATTAGTTTTAGCGCTACCAGGAATCCTGTTGGTGCTTTCGTAATGTTGATGCTGATATCAATCATTTATGGAGTTGAGTTCGCATTGATTGCCGGTGTTTATACTGGTGCAAGTATTGCTTCGGCTTTTGTTTCATCATCAGTGATCTTTATTGTAATGGCGATTTACGGGACCGTAACTAAACGGGACTTGACTAAGTTTGGATCACATGCAATGGCAGCATTGATTGCTTTGATTATTGCTTACATTATTAATATGTTCTTGCAAAGTCCAGCGATTGCTTACATTTTCTCTTTCATCACAGTAATTATTTTTACTGTACTGACTGGCTGGGATGCACAGAAAATGAAGCAGATTTATGTTAACTATGGTGATCAAGTTTCAGTAACCGGATTAGCAGTTTTGGGTGCACTTCAATTGTACTTAGACTTTGTTAACCTCTTCATTTCACTCCTCCAAATTTTTGGGATGAGTGATCGAAACTAATTAAAAGGGAGGGGGGTGAGAAAACGTTTAGCTTTTCTCACTCTCTTCCTTTTTTCAATGGTTATTCTAATTAGATTCATGGACTTTTTGATAATAATAAAATATATCAGTTAAGAAGATAATGGCGACTGCAACCCAAATTGTTTTCATCCTGAAGAAGGGCTGAATGATTGCCGATGAAATGGCGCCAAGGGTAAATGCTAAAACGATGATGAAGTAGTTAATAGCAATTTCTAAATCTTGTTGACGATGGTGGTAGATATATTCGGTGCCGAAAACGACTGACTTTTTAATGTTACCTGTAGTAAAAACACTGCTGTAACCGAGCCCCTCGATTTTACTGAAAGCGGTATTTAGTAAAGCAAGGCCAAAGGAAACCAGACCGACTGAAAGATATGTAGGAAAGTTCTCAGGCATACTGCCCACGAATCCACCAATGATTAAGATTGGGAAAAGGCAGAAGATTCGCCAGTATTTGATATGGGCCTGTAAGGTAATAGCAACAATAATCCCGAGAATATAGAGGGCAATTGCGCCACATCGATCGATAATCCCAATAACATTATGATTAACTAACGCTGCAGCGAGAAAAACGATATTTCCAGTTTGTGCAGCAGCAAGCGTATGACCACATTGAACATAGGTGAACGCATCAAGAAAGCCGCCACAAAAAGTCATGATGATGGCAAACAGACGTGCCTCTTCAACGTGATGAGTATTAAGTAATTTGTTCAAAAGATCCCTTCTTTAACTGATGATAAAACCTTAACGCTCTCATTAAATTCGTGAACAGGAAACTAACGGAGCCTTCCAATCTTTGGTACAATTATTAAGAATAAGAGAAGGAGCGGTATTAAATGGCAAAACAACTATTATTAATTGATGGTAACAGCATTGTTTTTCGGGCTTTTTTTGCAATGCACAACCAGATTGATAAATTTACTAACAAGGATGGCCTGCACACGGCAGCTATTTATGGCTTCAAGTTGATGCTTGATCATGTTTTAGAAAATTTTCATCCAGATGCAGCACTAGTAGCTTTTGATGCTGGTAAGGTTACTTTTCGAACCAAAATGTATGGCGACTATAAGGGTGGCCGGAGTAAGACTCCCGAAGAATTAACTGAGCAACTTCCGTATGTCCGTGAACTAGTAAAAGATTCTGGATTACATAGTTATGAATTAAAGGGCTATGAGGCTGATGATATTATCGGAACCCTCGCTAAGGAAGGTGATACAGCTGGCTATGAGACCTTAATTGTTACAGGTGACCGTGACTTAACCCAACTTGCCAGTGAACATACTACGGTAGCAGTTACCCATAAGGGAGTTACCGATACTGAACATTATACGCCAGAACATGTTCAAGAAAAACTTGGGATCACACCGGCCCAGATTATCGATATGAAGGCTTTAATGGGTGATACCTCTGATAATTATCCCGGAGTTACCAAAATTGGGGAAAAGACCGCGATTAAGCTTGTAAAACAGTTTGGTTCTGTCGAAGGTATTTATGAAAATATTGATAAATTGAAAAAGAGCAAGATGAAAGAACACCTAGTCGAAGAGGAAGATATTGCTCGACAATGTAAGACGTTAGCCACTATTTTGCGCGATGCACCGGTTGAAGTTAAGCTAGCAGATCTTGAATATAAGGGTCCGCAAACAGAAAAACTAATTGACTTCTATCAGAAGATGGATTTTCAGTCATTTTTAAAGAAAATGGCTGTTTCACCAGATGATCAGGACACCGAAATTGCACCGGTTGAGTACACGGAACTGACTGCTGATAACCTGGATCTTATTGCTAAATTAGGTGATCGGGGAAGCTTTTATTTAGAAATGCCAGATCCTAATTATCACACTTCATCATTTGCCGGTTTTGCTTTGGGTAACGGCAAACAATGGCTAGTAAGTCGTGATCCTGAATTACTGAAGACGGCCGAGGTCAAAAGCTGGCTAACCGATTCTAAAATCAAGAAGGACGTTTTTAATGCGAAAGCACAGATCGTTGGCCTGAATCGATTAGGAATTACTCTTGACGGAATTGATTTTGATCTTCTTCTGGCTTCCTATCTTCTGAATACCAATGACAATAGCAATGATTTGGGAAAATTGGCTCATGAGCATGGATATGATGATGTGCAAACGGATGAAGAAGTTTATGGAAAGGGAGCTAAGAGGACAATTCCTGATGATGATCAGCTGTTCTTTCAGCATCTTGCCAATAAGGCACGAGCAATTGAACAGTTGCGTCCCCAATTATTTGAACAGTTAAAGAAAAATGAACAGTTACCTCTTTATACTGATATTGAATTACCACTAACCCATGTTTTAGCCAAAATGGAAATTACTGGGGTTCATGTTGACGCGCAAACGTTAAAGAATATGGGGAGCAAGTTAACTGAACGGCTCGCGGAGATTGAGGAACAGATTTATCAAGAAGCTGGCGAAGAGTTTAACATTAACTCCACTAAACAGCTTGGTAAAATTCTCTTTGAAAAGTTAAAGCTACCTGTTATTAAGAAAACTAAGACAGGGTATTCAACAGCTGTTGATGTTCTCGAAAAATTAGCTCCCCAGGCACCAATTGTGGAAAATATTCTTCAATATCGCCAGATCTCAAAGCTACAATCAACGTATATTAAGGGACTGCTAAAAGTTATTCATTCGAGCGATCAAAAGATCCATACCCGTTACCTACAAACATTAACCCAAACTGGACGTTTATCGTCGGTTGATCCTAATCTACAGAACATCCCAGTACGATTACCAGAAGGGCGGCTTATTCGTCAAGCGTTTGTTCCGAGTCATGAGGGATGGCAGATATTCTCTTCTGATTATTCACAGGTTGAATTACGAGTTCTTGCTCATATTACAGGTGATCATAACCTTCAGGAAGACTTTAAGAATGGTGAGGATATCCATGCCAGCACAGCTCGCCGGATTTTTCATTTAAAACCAGATCAAGAGATTGATCGTAATATGCGTCGGCGGGCAAAGGCGGTTAACTTTGGAATTGTTTATGGGATCAGTGATTATGGGTTAGCCCAACGAATTCACGTTAGTCGCAGCCAAGCTCACGAATTTATTCAAAATTACTTTAAAGAATTTCCAAAAGTTAAGGATTATATTCATAACACGATTGAGTTTGCACGGCAAAATGGATATGTTGAAACGATTACTCATCGTCGTCGTTACTTGCCAGACATTAATGCCAAGAGCTTTAGCCGGCGTTCATTTGCAGAACGAACCGCGATGAATACGCCAATTCAGGGAAGTGCTGCAGATATCATTAAAATTGCAATGATTAAGATGCAGGACGAATTAGAAAAGCGTCAATTAAAGGCAAAAATGCTTCTTCAAATTCATGATGAGCTGGTTTTTAAAGCGCCAAAAGAAGAAATCCCAGTATTGAATAAACTAGTTCCTGACGTAATGGATTCAGCAGTTAAACTTTCTGTTCCGTTAAAGGTCGATAGTAAGTATGGCGATACATGGTATGATTTGAAGAAATAATTTGAGGAGGAAGGATCGATGCCGGAATTACCAGAAGTTGAAACGGTTCGTCGGGGATTATTAAAGATTGCTGCAGGACGAAAGATCAATGGAATTGATGTTCATTATGGTAAGACAATTACTAATGATGTTGAACAGTTTAGGCAGTCACTGATTGGCCAGACAATCGAAACTGTTGATCGTCGTGGCAAATACCTTCTTTTTCGGTTTAGTAATCACCTAACAATGGTCTCCCACTTACGTATGGAGGGCAGTTACTATACACAACCGGCAGGAGCTTCGGTTGATAAGCATACTCACGTTGTCTTTAAATTTACGGATGGAACAGAACTTTGCTACCGTGATACTCGGAAATTTGGCCGAATGACACTAGTAAAAACCGGCGATGAGATGACAGTTGGCGGGTTGAAAACAATTGGTCCAGAGCCCACTGCCACTGATTTTAAGGTTGACTATTTTAAACGAATCTTGCGACGAAGCCGTGGAAAAATAAAACCGTTTTTGCTTAATCAACGCCATGTTGCTGGATTAGGAAATATCTATGTTGATGAAGTTCTTTGGATGAGCGGGATCAATCCTGAACAGCCCGCTAACACCCTTACTGATAAGCAGATCCAGACCCTGCATGATAATATTATTCAAGAGTTATCAAGGGCAATTGAGTATAAAGGGACAACTGTTCATACATTTAAAAATGCGTTTGGCGATGCTGGTGCATTTCAGGAGCAGTTAAATGCGTATGGTCATGGTGGAGATAATTGTCCGCGGTGTGGTACAAAAATGGTAAAAATAAAAGTTAACCAGCGCGGAACCACATTTTGTCCACATTGCCAGCCATTATTGGAGATGAAAAATGACTAAGTTAATTGGATTAACTGGTGGAATTGCAACTGGTAAATCAACTGTTAGTACTTTGCTAAGGTTGAGTGGGTATCCGGTAATTGACGCGGATCAGGTGGTTCGTCAGCTCCAGGCCGCACATTCAAAAGGGCTAGAACGGTTAACAGCAGTATTTGGAAGTGGGATCTTGAATGCTGACCAGACGTTAAATCGGCAGGCGTTGGGTTCCCTTGTATTCAGTGATCAAGCTAAATTAGCTAAGTTGAATATGATAATGCAGCCATTGATTCGTGAAGAGATTTGGCGACAGGTAAAAAACTACCAAAAACAACAAATTCCATATGTTATTTTAGATGCTCCGCTCCTGTTTGAGGAACACTATACTGATGAATGTGACCTGGTCGTGGTTGTTGCTACTAATCATCAAATCCAGGTCCAACGACTAATGAAGCGAAATGGGTATTCGCAAACTGAGGCAGAGCAGCGGATTGACTCTCAGATGTCATTAGAAAAGAAAAAACAATTGGCTGATATTGTAATTGATAATAATGGAAGTAAGGAAGAATTAAAGCGGCAAGTTGCTGGATTGATTGATCAGATGCACAATAATAAGTTATGATAAAATGAAAACTATTTAATAGTAAGCAAGGAGGAAGGCCAGATGCGTTGTCCACACTGTCATAAAAACGGTTCGCGTGTTGTTGATAGTCGGCCAAGTGAAGATGGCACTTTTATTAGACGACGTCGAGAATGCATTCACTGTGGTTTCCGTTTTACCACTTTTGAACGGTATGAAGAGACTCCATTATTAGTGATAAAAAAAGATGGAACACGGCAAGAATTTAGTCGTCAAAAGATTTTAAACGGGATTGTTAGATCTGCGGAAAAACGTCCTGTTAGCATGGAGCGCCTAACAAAAGTAACCGATAAAATTGAAAAAGAAGTTCGCAGCCTTGGTGAAAATGAGGTTTCCAGTCAGGTGATTGGTAAATTTGTTATGCAAGAATTGAAAGACATTGACGAAATTGCCTACATTCGTTTTGCAAGTGTTTACCGTCAATTTAAGGATGTTGATGCATTCATGAACGAGTTGGAATCCATGATGAAAAATAGCGATAAGAAGTAAAGGGGAACGAGGCCATAATGACTAAAAGTAAATCAATATTTGATCCAGGGGCTGGATATATTGTTACTGCTAGCCACCAATGGTCGAATTTTAATGAAAATGTTTTTGAACTTTTTTATCAGCCAATATTAGGAACAGCCGCATTTGCGATGTTTCATGCCTTACGAACACAATTAAACGAAAAACCAGCAATTAGTGATCGGCATCTCCAATCTCAATTACTAGTTCAGCTTAATGCAGGACTGCAGACAGCTGAAGAAGGCATTCAACGCCTGGAAGCAACTGGGATGCTACGGACTTTTACCCAAACTGATCAGCTTGGCGATTTATTCGTTTATGAGCTTCAGCCAACACTTACGCCAGCTGAATTTATTAATGATAATCTTCTTAGTATTCTGCTATTAGAGGCTGTTGGTGAAGCGCGTTTTAAGGAGTTGGGTGAATTTGCTAACCGTTTTGCTTTAGGAAGTCACCAAGTAACATTAAAAGAAATAACCCATAACTTCTTCGATGCTTTTCATGTTAATGATCAACGGATTACGCATTTACCGACAGAGATCACTACTACTCGCAAAAAAATAGTTAGTGAGAAGAAACCAAAGAAGGTAGTTAACGTTGATTTTGACTGGCCGACCCTAGTGCAGTTGTTAAAGGGTCAGCCCATAACCGAAAAGGATCTAAGTAGTAACCGTGACTTAATAGAAGTTGAGCACCAGCTTTATGGGATTGATGAGCCAACAATGGCCCGACTGATTACTCAATCAACTGATTTGACAACAAGCAAAATTCGTCCGCAACGACTTAAACAAATTATAGCTGGAAAATACCGAGTAGATGCTAAGCAGCCGGGTAAAGAAAAAGTTAGTGAAGAAAAAGGAACAGTCACACTTTCACAGGAAGAACAGCAGTTAATTGAAACATGCAAATACTATGCGCCAGTGACGTTTCTTCAACAGCTAAAACAACAGATGGGCGGATTTGTGACTTCAGGAGAACGAGCAATTATTCGGAACTTAATTCAGGAACAACAATTAGATGCGGGCGTTGTTAATATTCTTTCATGGTATGTAATTGCGTCGCTTAAACGACCGACACTTCAAGCAAATTATGTAAATGCAATTGCTAATAATTGGATGCGTGCTGGAGTGGCGACAGCTGAAGAAGCGCTTGCCCATATCCATGAATTTAACGATCAAAAGGCGCAGAAACGTACTAGTCGTCAAACAAACTATTACCGCCGACAAACCACTACTGTTCGAGAGAAGATGCCAGCATGGGCTAATGAAGATGAACAGCAAATCAAGAAGCCAACACCAGAACAATTAGAGCGGCTTCGTCAGCGGTTAGCAAGGCGAAAAAAGTCGGGTGGTCCTGAAGGGGATGAGAGTAAATGAAATCGTTGAGTAAAACAATGAAAGAAATTATGAAGAGCCAAAATTTTGGTCCTGCCTATGAGCAAGTGATCAGTCAGGTTCTGAATGATCCGGAAGTTGCTGCCTTTTTGAAGAATAATGCCCAAAAACTTTCACCTCAGGCAGTTGAGCGAGGCGAGGCTAAGCTTTACGAATACTTTCACGAAAAACAATTGATTAGTAAGGGGACGGCCACGGTAGCACCAGGCTATTTCCCGCAATTGATTGTTAATGCGGGACAAATTGATGTAACTTATGTGCCCACTAAAAAGCTGCTTGAGCAACAACGGCAAGCTCATATTAAGCAACTGGTTTCTTCAATTAATATGCCTAAGTTTATTCATGGGGCTTCCTTTGATCGGTTTTATATTGAGGGGCCGTACCAAACAGAAACACGGAACATTGCTTTAAATGCAGCGCTTGATTTTGTTGAACAATATTCTCCAAATGAATTTCATCCCGGATTATATCTTTATGGCCGGTTTGGTGTTGGAAAGACTTATCTTTTGGGAGCGATTGCTAATGAGCTTGCTCAACAAAAGGGTGTTGCAACAACGATGATGCATTTTCCAAGTTTTGTTGTTGAGATGCGTAATTCGATTAAGACGAATAATTTAGGCTCAAAACTTGATGCGGTAAAAAAGGCCCCGGTATTGGTGCTTGATGATATTGGTGCTGATGCGATGACCACTTGGGCCAGAGACGATATTCTGGGTGTTATCTTGGAATACCGAATGCAAGAAGAGCTTCCAACATTCTTTAGCTCTAACTTCTCAATGGATGAGCTTCAAAGTCACTTAACGGTAAATGTAAAGGGAGAAGAAGAGCCGGTCAAGGCGAGTCGGATTATGGAGCGGATCAAGTTCCTTTCTCGCCAATATGAAATGGCGGGGGCCAATCTTCGTGATAAAGGATAAAAATATTTAATGCTATCCCTTGACATTGAATGATCGCTTTAGTATCCTAGATAACGTTGAAAGAAAAAGCAGGAGCACCCGCTTCTCGCCTAGGTGATAAGGATTGCCGGGCTGACGAGTTAAATAAGAACAATGATAGTATTGTTTATTATTAGCGGGGTGTAGAATGCACTCCGCTTTTTTGCTTGATCTTTCGCTAATAAAATTGGAGGTGCGTTGCCATAGCTCAAGATATGATTGTCAATAACGGTATTCGTGCTCGTGAAGTACGGCTAATTGGTCAAGATGGCGAACAGTTAGGAATTAAGTCAAAACGCGAGGCGTTACAATTAGCTGAAGATGCTAACCTTGATTTGGTTCTGGTAGCCCCAAAGGCTCGACCAGCTGTTGCCCGGATCATGGATTACGGAAAGTACCGTTACGAAATGCAAAAGAAAGAGCGTGAAGCTCGAAAGAAGCAAAAGACTGTAACGGTTAAGGAAATTCGGTTGAGCCCTTCAATCGATACGAATGACTTTAATGTCAAGTTAAAGCGTGTTCGTAAATTTATTGAAAAGGGCGATAAAGTTCGTGTTTCCTTACGATTCCGTGGTCGTGCTATCACCCATAAGGATATCGGTCGTGACATGATTGAAAGAATGGCCAAAGAAACTGAGGACATTGCAACAGTTGTACAACGACCAAAGATGGAAGGGCGGAGTATCTTCTTAACTCTTGCCCCAGCTGCTGATAAAGCAAAAAACTAATTTAAGAAAGTAGGGAATTTTTCTTATGCCAAAGATGAAGACTAACCGTGCCGCTGCAAAGCGTTTTAAGCGTACTGCTAATGGTGGATTCAAGAGTGGTAATTCATTCACCAGTCACCGTTTCCACGGTAAGACCAAGAAGCAACGTCGTCAATTACGTGGCTTGAGCATGATGGACAAGTCCAACGTAAAACGTTACAAGAAGTTACTCCCATTTAAGTAAACTTCGTTCGAAATAAGAAAAACACGTAGGAGGAATTCAACATGCGAGTTAAAGGTGGAACTGTTACGCGCGCACGTCGTAAGCGCATCATGAAATTAGCAAAGGGTTACCGTGGTTCAAAGCACCGTCTTTTTAAGACTGCTAAGGACCAAGTAATGAAGAGCTACACTTATGCTTTCCGTGACCGGAAGGTTAATAAGCGTAAGTTCCGTGAACTTTGGATTGCCCGGATTAACGCTGCTGCACGCATGAACGATATTAGCTACAGCAAGTTAATGCATGGCTTGAAGTTAGCTAACATTGACATCAACCGGAAGATGTTAGCTGACTTGGCTGTTAACGATGCTGAAGCATTTAAGGCTATCGTTGACGAAGCAAAGAAGGCTCTTAACTAAGAGTTCTTAAAATGAAGCAACGGTCATTGGTGAGTAGCCAGTGGATCGTTGCTTTTTTATTTTCCCAGGTTAATTAGGTCGTTAAGAGTAGCGGTTGGAAGAAACAATCGTTATAATTAGAATAATAGTAATTATTTGAGAGGTATGACTTTGTTAGAAGAGTTTAAACCAACATGGATGGTAGAGAGTATTTATTCAGTTTCTCCTGAACAATTAAAGGCTCGTGGCATTCGTGCTGTTTTTAGTGATTTAGACAATACTTTGATCGCTTGGAATAATCCGGAGGGGACACCGGAATTACACCAATGGATGGCAGAGCTAAGGGAAGCGGGGATCCCGTTAATTGTTATTTCAAATAATAATAAGAAGCGAGTTGCCAAAGCTGTTGCTAATTTAAAACTACCATTCATGTCGCGTTCCTTAAAACCGTTAAGTTTTGGGATTACCCGAGCTCGTAAAAAGCTAGGTTTAGCTAAGAATGAGGTAGTGATGGTTGGCGATCAGTTAATGACAGATATGCTGGCTGCTCATCAAGCTGGAGTTCGTAGTATTTTGGTTAAGCCAATCGTCCAAACTGATAAGTGGACTACCAGAATGAATCGGTTGATAGAAAAGTATGTCTGGCGTGAATTGCGTCGGCATTACCCGAATTTAAAATGGCAGGAGGATTTGAATGACTGAGGAAAAACAAAATCGTGATGATTTAAGATGTATTGGTTGCGGAGCAAAGATTCAAACAACTGATCCCAAAGAACCTGGCTATACTCCTCAATCAGCGCTTGAAAAGGGATTGAAGAACAATGAACTATATTGCCAACGGTGCTTTAGGCTTCGGCATTATAATGAAATTGCCCCAGTTTCTTTGAGTGATGATGATTTTCTTCGTCTTCTTAGTCAAATTCGGAATGATAATGCGCTAATTGTTTATGTTGTTGATATTTTTGATTTTAACGGTAGTATAATTCCGGGATTGCATCGTTTTGTTGGTTCAAATCCAGTTTTACTTGTCGGTAATAAAGAAGACTTGTTACCCCGTTCATTAAGACGTTCGAAGCTCCGTGATTGGTTACGTCAGCAAGCTAATTTAGCAGGCTTGCGGCCAATCGATACAGTTCTTGTATCTGCCAAAAAGAACCATCAAATTGATTACTTGTTAGAAGTGATTGATAAGTACCGTCAAGAACGGGATGTCTATTTTGTTGGGGTAACTAACGTTGGTAAATCGACGCTGGTTAATCAAATAATTAAACAGCAAACAGGAATTAAGGAACTAATCACAACGTCTAAATTCCCGGGAACAACCTTAGATAAAATTGAAATTCCGCTTGATGATGGTCATCGGTTAATTGATACCCCAGGAATTATTCACCAGCATCAAATGGCTCATGTCTTATCAGCTAAAGATTTAAAGTATGTTTCACCACAAAAGGAAATTAAACCACGGACTTACCAATTGGATCCGGAACAGACAATTTTTATTGGTGGAGTAGCTCGCTTTGACTACTTAACAGGTCATCATGCGGGGATAATTGCTTACTTTGATAATAACCTTCTCCTTCATCGAACAAAGTTAGCTAATGCTGATCACTTTTATGAAAAACACCTTGGCGAATTATTAACACCACCAACGAAGGACGAATTAAAAGGATTTCCGCCATTAGAGCGTCAGGAGTTTCACTTATCTGAGAAGAGTGATATTGTTTTTGAAGGCTTGGGCTGGATCACCGTTCCGGCAGGGACCAGTGTTGCTGCCTGGGTTCCAAAAGGTGTTTCAAGTTTAGTACGGCGAGCAATGATTTAAAAAGAGGTACAGAATGGAATTAAGAGGAAAGCAAAAACGTTTCTTAAGGGCACAGGCTAACCATCTTCAACCAATTTTTGCGGTTGGTAAGGAGGGATTAACCCAAAACTGGGTTAATCAATTAGATGGGGCATTGGATCGTCGAGAATTAATCAAGGTTAATATTCTCCAAAATTCTGATGTGACGCCTAAAGAGGTTCAACACTTTATTGAAAGTCAAACGACAATTCAGGTTGTCCAAATAATCGGTCGGGTACTAGTTCTTTTTAAGGTATCTGCAAACAAGGATGCTCGGGAACTATCATCACGGGTAAAGAAGATCTAATTGGGGTGAGGCTTTTTGCAACAGTGTGGAGTTTTAACAAGTACAAAACCAATTACTAAGTCGCAACCTCAACTTGCTCCTAATCAGCAACGTCAACGGATTGGCTTATATGGTGGAACATTTAATCCAGTTCATAATGCTCATTTACTGGTGGCAGATCAGGTTCAATCTTTATTGTGTTTAAACCGAGTTGATTTTATGCCGGATTTTATTCCTCCACATATTGACCATAAAAGCGCCATTGACGCTCAAAAACGGGTTGAGATGTTAAAGTTAGCAATTAGTGATAATAGTCGTTTTGGAATTGAAATGGCAGAGTTAAACCGTGGGGGGGTTAGTTATACCTATGACACAATGAAACAATTGTTGGAACAAAACCCGCTAACGGAATATTACTTTATCATTGGTGGTGATATGGTGGACTACTTGCCAAAGTGGCACCGAATTAATGACTTAGTAAAGTTGCCTCGTTTTCATTTTGTGGGCGTTCGTCGTCAGGGCGCAAAGAATGAAACTCACTATCCGGTGATCTGGGTTGATGTCCCGCTAGTTGCTTTTAGTTCAACTGATATTCGTCATCGAATCTCAACGGGACAGTCGATTAGGTATATGGTTCCAGAAAAGGTTGCACAATATATAAAGGAGCACCGACTTTATCATGAGTGAAGAGCAAATTAAGTATCAAAAGCACTATATTCCATTAACTCGGGACGAATTAGTAGAACGCCTGCACTTAGCATTGCGTCCTAAACGATTTAATCATGTACTTCGAGTTGAGAAAACAGCAGTTAAATTGGCGAAGACTAATGGAATTGATCCAGAAAAGGCAAGTATTGCTGGCCTTTGTCATGATTATGCAAAACAACGTCCAGATGATGTTTTTATCCAAGTAATTAAGGATAAAAAAATGTCACCAGAATTGTTAAACTACGGGAATGCCATTTGGCACGGTGTTGTTGGTGCTGAGTTGTTGAAAGATGAACTCGGTATTTGGGATGAAGATATCTTAAATGCGGTTCGCCATCATACAACTGGCGCTGCAATAATGAGTAAGCTAGAACAAGTTATTTATATGGCAGACTATATTGAACCAGCACGGGATTTTGATGGAGTCCAAACAGCACGAAAAATTACTGCTGATGATCTTGGTGCTGGAGTCGCTTATCAGACAAAACACACTCTTCAATATTTGATTGCAAATAATAAACCCGTTTATCCAAAGACAATTGAAACCTATAATGCTTGGGTACCAAAATATGAAAGGAAGATAAACTAGATGGATAGTAAACAATTATTAGAAATGGCAGTTAAAGCTGGTGATGGTCGTCGGGCTGAGGATATCGTTGCTTTGAAAGTCGACCAAATTAGTCCAATGGCAGATTACTTTGTGATTATGACTGGTGGTTCTGACCGGCAAGTACAAGCAATTGCCAACGCGATTATCGAAAAAGCTCATGAAGAAAAAGTTAATATTGGAAGCGTCGAAGGAAAGAATCATGCCCAATGGGTACTAATTGATCTTGGCGACGTTGTTGTTCACGTTTTCCGTGAAGAAACGCGGGCTTTTTATAACCTTGAGAAGTTATGGTCAGATGCGCCAATGGTTAATATTAGTGAATGGGTTAATGATTAATGATTTACCAGAGCTTTGCCCAACTATACGACCAATTATTTGACCAGAAGCTGTATAGGCGTTGGCTTGATTTTACCTTGAATTGCGGACAAACCGTTGCGGGGAATAAAGTCTTAGATCTTGCAGGAGGTGCTGGTCGTCTTGCTGTAATGTTAGCTCAACGTCACTATGATGTTACGGTTGCTGATTTTTCTTCTGAGATGTTAAGTCTTGCAAATCAACATGCTGATGAGGCCGGAGTTAATTTAAAAATTATTGAGGCCGATATGCGGAACCTTACTAATTTGCCTCAATATAATTTAGTGACCTGCTATGCTGATTCGCTAAACTACCTAGATGACATGGTGGCCGTGCAGATGACTTTTCGTCAAGTTTATGAGCATTTGACTACTGATGGGATCTTTTTATTTGATATGATAAGCCCCTACAAGACAGATGTTGTCTATCCTGGTTACATGTATAATTATGAAGATGAGGCTCACCGGCACGCGTTTATGTGGCGAAGCTTTATGGATGATGAGGTTAAGCATGGGGTAATCCATGAGTTAGCCTTTTTCAACCGGTTAAGCAATGGTGAGTATCAGCGGGTTGGGGAAACCCATTTTGAACGAGCCTATCAGTTGGTAGAATTGCAAACAGCGTTAGACCAGGTTGGCTTTGAACGGATTGAAGTCTCCAGCAACTTTGGGCAAAATAAGGTAACTGATAAAGATGAGCGGTGGTTCTTTAAATGTCAGAAATAGGAACTAGGATGCATGCAGTTGGGTTAGTTACCGAATATAACCCGTTTCATAATGGGCACATTTATCATATTGAGCAGGCAAAAAAGATTACGAATGCTGATGTAGTAATTGCGGTAATGAGTGGTAATTTTACGCAACGTGGAGAACCGACAATCCTTGATAAATGGCAGCGAACACGAGCAGCACTGGCAAATGGGGTTGATCTAGTAATAGAATTACCTGTTTTTATGGCTGTTCAGCCTTCTCATCGTTTTGCAGCGGGAGCATTACAATTACTAAACGATTTGCAGGTAACTGATGTGGTTTTTGGGGCAGAACACCCATCTTGGGACTTTTCGAAGTTTGTAATGGCAGAAAAGCACTTTAACGAGAAATCCTTTGAGCAATTTAATGCAACCTATGCAACGCAATTTAACCAACAATTAAATGAATTAACTGGACATCAGTTAACAGATCCAAATGATATTTTAGCTTTCGCGTACTATAAAGCGATCATTGACAATCAGTATCCAATTGCCCTTCACCCAATTAATCGCTTGGGAAGTCAGTATCATGATCAAACGGTTACTGGCACAATCGCTAGTGCAAGCGCAATTCGCAGGGCGGTTGAGCTTCATGAGACAATTGCTCAGATAGCACCTGCAGAAACTGTAATTGCATTAGCCAAACTAACGCAATTACCAAAGTGGGAGCAACTGTACCCGTTATTAAGAAATTTTCTAATTCAAACACCAGTGAAAAGTCTTCACCAGATTTACCAAATGGCTGAAGGACTAGAGTATCGTTATCGTGATGCAGCAGAACGAGAATTAACGTTTCCAGGTTTTATTCGTCGCGTAAAAACAAAACGATATACTTATTCACGCTTACTTCGGGTATGTTTGTATGCTGTGATGGGAATTACAGATTCTCAAATAGCGCTGGCCAGTGATCATCCATACTTGCATGTTTTGGGGTTCACAGAACGAGGACAAGATTATTTACATCAGATTAAAAAAAGGGTTGAATATCCCTTGTTAACCAAGATTGGTCAGGATGAACATGATGGTTTAGTTAATTTAGACTATCGAGCAGGAAAGTTATATCAAATGTTTACAGACGTAGAACAGGACGTTAAACATGCACCAATTATTGTTCGTAAAGGGAATTAAAAGTGTCAAGGATAAAACATTGACAAGCAAATTTGTGACTAGTATAATTGTGCTTGTTGCATTAGGAGGTTAATACGATGAAATGGTCAATAGCAGAGTTACATCGTTATTCAGATGAACCGCTACACATTCAGACAACCCTCGATTTAAACCAGATCTTAACAACATCATTTCCGGACACCATCTTGGCTGTTCAACCAGTTAAGGTTGATGGATATGTTAGTTATGATCAGGGGGATGTTACCATTAGTACTCATGTACAGACAACGGTAACTGTACCTTCTAGTCGATCATTAACACCCGTAGCGTTACCGCTCGATTTTTCGTTTACTGAGACTTATGTTGATGATCCTGCACACCTCTCTCGTTATGAAGATGACGAGGATAGTGATGCAATTGTCTTTGTCTTAAAACACGGTGAAAAAATTGATTTTGATGAAGCCATGGCCGAAAATATTGTTGAGCAAATCCCGCTGCGAGTTCTTTCTGATGATGAACGCGATGGTAAGTCATTACCAAACGGGAAAGGCTGGGAAGTTATCACTGAAGATGACTATAAAGCTAATCAGCAGAATGCTAAAAAAGTTGATCCACGTCTCGCTAAGTTGAAAAAACTATTTCCTGATCAGGATGAAAAAAAGTAGCGGACGGTTAACAACCATTTGTGGATAATTAATTTCTTAGGAGGTGTCAAACATGGCTGTTCCAGCACGGAAGACTTCAAAGACTAAGAAGCGTATGCGTCGGGGTCACATCAAGTTGAGTGTACCTGGTCTTGCACCTTGCCCAAACTGTGGTGAACTTCGCAAGTCACACATGGTATGTCCAAATTGTGGCTACTACGATGGCAAGCAAGTTGTTGATACTAACAACTAACATCAATACAAAAAGATCCTTTTCTAGGCGCCGGACCTGAAAGGGTCTTTTTATTTTTAAATTTAATTTATTATGTGGAGATTACTTCAAACATCACCATATTAAGGCTGGGGTTTATTAGAAAATTGTGATAAAATTATTGTGTTTTATTAATGTGCGAAATAAGAATTAATTGTGTAGGTGAAAGCAATGAGTCGAATTTTAATTATTGAGGATGAAGAAAATTTAGCAAAGTTTGTTGAGATGGAGCTTAAGCACGAGGGATATGAGACCGATGTTGAATTAGACGGTCGTGCAGGACTGCAAGCGGCTCTTAACCAGGACTTTGATCTAATTTTACTTGATCTAATGTTGCCAGAACTAAACGGAATTGAGGTCGCTCGGCGGGTTCGTGAATTAAAAAATACACCAATCATTATCATGACCGCCCGAGACTCTGTGATCGATCGGGTATCTGGCTTTGACCATGGTGCAGATGATTATATTGTAAAGCCATTTGCAATTGAAGAACTTTTGGCCCGTGTTCGTGCTTTACTACGGCGAATTAACATTGAAGATAGTAGTAACAAGGAACACCAGACGACGGTTCAATATAAGAATTTAACAATTGAAAAAGAGAATCGGATTGTTCGTCGTGGTGATGAAGTAATCAACCTTACTAAGCGGGAATATGAACTTCTTTTAATCTTAATGGAAAACATTAACGTTGTAATGTCACGGAAAGAACTATTAAGTAAAGTTTGGGGCTACGATTCTAAGGTTGAAACTAACGTGGTTGATGTTTATATTCGTTACTTACGGAATAAGATCGACCGACCTGGTGAAAAGAGCTACATTCAAACAGTTCGGGGTACAGGATACGTTATTCGTTCCTAGGATTGACTGATGGAAAAATCACAAAAGCAAAAGAAATTTTTCTCGTTAAAATTAAAATGGGCGCTAGGAACTTCTATTGGTTCTTTCTTGATCTTCTGCATGGTAGCGATGTCGCTGTTTAGTGCTTTTACACAGAACCTCTTAAGTTCTGAGCGTGAGTTGCTTAATTCAGGAATGAACGTAATCAGTCAGCAGCTTGGACGCAGTAATACCATCTTGAGCAAGACGGGGATTAATAATATCATTATTCCTGAGCATGAACGGGATGATTTTATCAATGGTCAGCGTTATCGACGGCCAATCATTCAAGAATTAAGTGATTCGCACCTGATTGTTAACATCTATACTCCTAACAAGCAGAATATTTTTAGTACTGGAAAACCGCTAAGTCATTCCCAATTCTCACAAAGCAAGCGGATTAGTGAGGTTCCTGGTCCCGAACATAATGTTCTCGCTGGAACACAGGCAATTTACTCTAATAGGAATCACCAGTTAATTGGTTATTTAAAAGTAGAAAATAGTCTAAATGCCTACTATAAAAGTTATAATCAGTTCAAATTAGTTTGCTTCTTTGCGATGTTACTGGTAATCTTAACAAGCGGGTTATTAGGCTACTTCTTATCATACTTTCTTCTTCAACCATTAGGTGATATTCACGATACGGTAAAAGAAATTAGTAAAGACCCGACAAAGAATATTCGAGTTCCTGTAACGGGGAGAAACGATGAGTTAGCTGAATTAACTGCAATGTTTAATGAAATGTTGGACCGGATGCAACGGTACATTGACCAGCAGTCACAATTTGCTGGTGATGTAAGCCATGAATTACGGACACCAGTGGCAATTATTCAGGGACATCTGGAAATGCTTCAGCGTTGGGGGAAGGATGATCCTCAAGTATTAGCGGAGTCACTAAATGCTTCTCTTGCTGAAACCAAAAGAATGAAAAATCTTGTTCAAGAGATGCTCGATTTGAGTCGTGCGGAACAAGTCGAAATTAACTTCCGTAACCAACAAACGGTTGTTAATGATGTGGTTCATCAAGTATTTAATAATTTTAAAATGCTCTACCCGGAATTTACTTTTACTCTGGATGATGATCTTCATTCACCGGTTATTAGTAACATCTACCGTGATCATCTGGAACAGGTACTGGTAATTTTATGTGATAATGCAATTAAATACTCACAGGAGCGGAAAGAGATTCATATTTCACTTTCTCGCGGGATGAACACTGTTGAAATTGGTGTTCAGGACTTCGGTGAAGGAATTGCCCCTGAAGATGTTAAGAAGGTCTTTGACCGCTTTTACCGGGTTGACAAGGCGCGTAGTCGGAAAAAAGGCGGTAATGGGTTAGGACTTTCCATTGCTAAACGATTAGTTGAAGGCTATCATGGTTCGATTACTCTTGAAAGCTCATTAGGTGGGGGCTCAATTTTTCGGATAATTTTACCGATCGTTGAAGAAGATAACTTAGATACTAAATAAGTTAATTGTGACTTTATTTTACTCTTGGTGATGGGGAGTTAGTTTTTGATAAATACGAATAAGGATTCTGGTTCATTGTCAATCATTATTGGTTGATAATGAACCATTTTTTATTAATCGAAACACCTCAAGCACCAACAGATGGGAAATCATTTATTAGTACTGAATATCGGAGAACCAGAATTCCAAAGCACGGGAATTCCCGTACTTTGGGCGCTTATTTTATCCTGGCCTAGTTGACTTGTGTTTAATGAGGTAATTAAAAAATAATTTGGTACCAAAATATATTGACAAAATAATTGCTAGTAATATATTATATACATCGGTACCGAAGAATATAATATATTAAGTAGGAGAAATAATATGATTATCCATCAACTGATTGGCTTAATAGTAATGACGGGAATCTTAATCCTTATTTTATCTAGTAACTCGTTATTAACTGCTGACGTAAAGAAAAAATAGTGGTTTAAACTAGCAAGAATTTGAGATTTGAGAAGGAAAGGAAGAGTTAATAATGACTGAAATTAGTAATATGGAATTAATTAAAAAAATGTTGAAGAGCTTAGTGATCCTTAGGGAGAATTCATTTGCAAATGTTCATCAGCCATTCCAAGGTTCAATGCCTGGTTTTGGTTTAGGAAGAGATGGTCAAGAATTTCCGGGTAGGGGAATCGGGCCTAACGGAATGTTTAACGATCATCAATTTTCACCAAGAGCTAGGCGAACAATGTCAGGCGATTGGGCGATGAATGGCGCCTTTTCAATGATGAACGGTCGGCAACCAGAATTTTCAGGGCGTCAAGGATTAGTTCGGGAAAATCTCCTGACGATTATTGCTGATGCTCCTGAAGGAATTCGCGCAAAGCAAATTGCTGCTCAAGCTGGTATTAATCAATCATCTGTTTCGGAATCGCTTGGGAAGTTAGAAGATGATGGTTATATTAGGCGGACAACCGATCCTACTGATAAACGAGCTACCCTAATCTTTTTAACTGATCTAGGAAAGGCACGTGCAAGTGAAGTCGAGGATCAACAAAAGGAAATGTTTGGTCATTTATTCGATAGCCTAACAGCAAATGAAAAAGCAGAATTAGCACGGTTGCTAGACAAGATTATTGCTGGCAATAAAAAATAGCTAGTCAAAATAATAAGTGGAGATGAGAGAATATGAACGAACGACATGGTGGACTTCGAGTAGAGAAGGGGCATGGCCGCTTTAATTTTCGAAGTTTCTTTAAATTAATTAACCAGGTTCACCCTAAATATTGGCAGTTCATTTTGGGAATTATAATTGGACTGGTTGCTACTGGGATCAATTTGTGGGTTCCAAAGATGGCCCAAAAGCTAATCAATAGTTACAATGGTCACTTAGATAAAGAATTAGTCATAATCACAATTGGCTTGTTCATTGCCGGAACAATTATTAGTGCCTTTTCTGGTTTAATTCTTGGTGTATTTGGTGAGAATGTTGTGGCTAACCTCCGGCGTGAGTTATGGGAAAAATTATTAAAACTACCTGTTCGCTACTTTGACCGGACTAAAACCGGTGAAATTGCTTCGCGTTTATCTAACGATACTTCTCAAGTGAAGAACCTCTTAGCAAATACCGTTCCCAATACGTTGACATCTTTACTGCAGTTCGTCGGTGCGTTAGTGATCATGATTGCAATGGACTGGAAAATGACGGCGATTATTTTTATCACGGTCCCAATTGTTTTTGTCGCTGTAATGCTGGTAATGAAGATTGCTGGACGGATTGGCTGGAAGCGGCAAGATGAATTGGCAAATTTAGCCGGAGACTCAACTAATATTCTTAGTGAAATTCGCTTAGTAAAATCTTCAAATTCGGAGAAAAAAGAATTTGTTACCGGAAAACAACGAATTAATAACCTATAAATATTGGTGTAAATTAACTCGTTAACGGCCCCATTAACAAATATGATGATGGTACTCTTCATCGGTGTTTTAAGCTATGATGCGGTCCGTGTAATGAACCATTCATTATCAATGGGGACGCTAATTTCCTTCTTAATGTATCTTTTCCAAATGATGGGTCCCGTTATGATGGTTAGTCAATTATTTAACGAGTTGGCCAAGACTAGTGGTTCAACTGAACGGATCCAAGAAATGCTCAATGAAGATGAAGAAAAGGCTAAAGCAGAAAAAGAGATTACGGTAATTGATCAGCCATTAAAGCTAGAGCATGTTGACTTTGCGTACGAAGAAGGAAAGCAAATTTTACATGATATTAATGTGGTTGCTAAACCAAATACAGTGGTTGCTTTTGCTGGCCCGTCTGGTGGTGGAAAGACGACGATCTTCTCGCTGATTGAACGTTTCTACCAGTCAACTGCTTTAACAATTAAAATCGGTAATGAAAACATTGATAATATCAGTCTTAGTTACTGGCGAAAACAAATTGGCTTAGTTGGTCAAAATTCAGCGGTAATGCCAGGGACGATTCGCGAAAACCTGATCTATGGTTTGGACCGTGAAGTGAATGATGATGAACTATGGCGGGTATTGGAAATGGCGTATGCGGATAAGTTCGTTCGGGAATTAGACAACCAACTTGATACTGAAATTGGTGAACGTGGTGTTAAAATTTCTGGTGGTCAACGACAACGAATCGCAATTGCTCGGGCATTCTTACGTAACCCAAAGATCTTAATGCTTGATGAAGCAACCGCTAGTCTTGATTCTGAATCAGAATCAATGGGTCAAAAAGTATTAGCAACCTTGATGAAGGGACGAACCACCTTAATAATTGCTCATCGTTTAAGTACCATTGTCGATGCTGATCAAATTTACTTTATTGATCATGGAACCGTTTCAGGATCCGGTACTCATAAGGAATTAATTAAGAGCACACCGCTTTATGCTGAGTATGTTCATAATCAATTCAAGGCAAGCAATGGAGAAAATTAATCAGAATCTTGGATAAGGGATGGGTGCGTGTAGTTAGCCTTTAGAAAGTAAAAACAGGCTTCCAGAGTTCGGCTTTGCCGAGCACTGGAGGCCTTGTTTGTATACTGCACCGTTCGTACTTTATCTAAGTAATAGGACTTAGGACCCAACTCCACCTTTTTTGTCTTCATAATTACATCTAAAACCGCAACGAATTGTGATCGTTTGTACAAATTTTGTTGATTTAGGCTTATAATGTAAGCGGATAACTTAATATTGTTAAGGAATTGGAATAAGGAGTTGAAGATCCGTGGCGACGGAAAAGAAAAAGTTAATTACGACACCGACGCTGGTCTTGATGATCATTTCGACCATTTATGGGTTCGGAAATGTTTCTATTGCCTATGCTCAGATGTCATATGCAGGAATGTTTTGGTATATTGTCGGAGGAATCTGTTTCTTCTTCCCGTGTTGTTTAATGATGGCCGAATATGGTTCAGCATTTAACGAAGCGAAAGGGGGAATTTACTCCTGGTTAGCGGGTTCAATTGGCGAAAAGCTTGCATTCATTGGAACGTTCATCTGGCTTGCAAGTTGGGTCCTATGGATTGTTTCAAGTGCTTCACGACTTTGGATTACATTATCAGCGTTACTTTTTGGGCGAGACACTACTCAAAGTTGGCATATTGGTTCTTTAGATTCGACACAGTTGATTGGGCTTTTGGCAATTATTTTTGTGATCGTTGTTACCTGGTTAAGTTCGCGGGGAATTAATGGTATTACAAAGATTAGTTCCTTTGGTGGTGCTTTCATGATCATAATGAACTTTATCTTTATTTTTGCCAGCTTAATTACGATTATTGCAAATCATGGGGTTCCGGCACAGCCAATTGACGGAATTAAGACATTCTTTGTATCGCCTAATCCATCATTTCAAACGCCAATTGCAATTATTTCGTTTGTTGTTTATGCGATCTTTGCATATGCAGGAATGGAAAATCTTGGTGGGGTTACCGATAGTATGAAAAATCCTTCAAGAACTTTTCCTAAAGGATTAACAATTGGGGCTATCTTGACCATTGGTAGTTACGTATTAATGATTGTAATGACTGGATTTAGTGTAAATTATAACCAAGTAATTGCTAAATCAAGTGTTAATCTGGGAAATGTAACATATGTTGTTTTCCACCGTTTAGGTTACATGATGGGTGTTTCTCTAGGGTTAAGTCATGGAGTAAATCTTTTCCTGGGTGATTTATTTACTCGCTTGATTGCCCTTGCCGGTTTAATGGGGATGCTTGGTGCGATGTTTATCCTTGTGTATACGCCAATTAAGTCTTTTATTATGGGATCAAACCCTGATTTATGGCCAGCACGAGTTACCAAGTTGAATCAACATGGAATGCCCGCTTTTGCAATGTGGATTCAAGCAATTATTGTTTCGGTAATTATCTTTCTAGTAGCTTTTGGTGGCTCTGCAGCAGCTAGTTTTTACCAGATCCTAACTGATATGGGGAATGTTTCCACTTGTGCGCCATATATTTTCTTGGTTGGCGCATTTCCAGCATTTCAGCGGAAAGATATTCCACGTGAATTTGTGGCATTTAAGAACCGCTTTTGGACTAAGGTTTTGGTATGGTTTGTCGAAATTATCGTTTGTTTGGGGATCATCTTTACTTGTATCCAACCAATTTTGGATCATGATTATCAAACGGCCTTTTGGACAGCCATCGGACCGGTCTTCTTCGGAATCGTTGCGTGGATACTCTATGATTATGCATCTAAACATGCACGAGCATAACTAAAATGAGGTTTAAAGCTTTATTATTGTGGAGCTTTAAACCTCATTTAATTTTAAATATCTTTGTATTGAATAATCCGTTGATGAATTAAGACGATTCCAATTCCCGTGACAATTAGTTCAGTTAACGGAACCGCTGCCCAGACTCCCTTAAGGCCAAAGAAAAACGGCAGGATAAATATTAATGGCAGGAGAATCAGGTAACCGCGGAGAAGTGATAGAGCGAATGAAGCACGAGCCGAATTGGTTGCTGTTAAGAACAAAATGAAGAGGTAATTTAAGGCGCTGAAGAAGGCACTCGTGAAGTAAATCGGTAGTCCTACAGCGGCATAATGAACGAGCTGAAGTGAGTTTTGAGTATTAAAAAGCCCGATGATTGGGTACTTAAATGTAGTTAAGATAATAAATTCAGTAAAGGCTAACACAAGTGTAATGACAATTCCGACTCTTAATGCGTGCGAGACATTGTTAAAATGATGTTCACCATATTCGCGACTAGCAACTGGTTGAACACCAAGGGCGACCCCATTAGCAATTGCTAGAACCACGATTGCGATGTTTGAAATTACACCATAGGCGGCAACGGCATAATTATTTGCTAGCATTAAAAGAACATGGTTAAAGAAGAAAACGCTAACGCCGGTGCTTAATTCATTTAATGCGGCTGCTGAACCTAGTCGTGCTGATTCAATAAGTGGCTTAAAAGAGGGACGAACAAGGTGAAAGTGCAGCCGGCGATTTTTAAATTTCCGGTGAAATGATAAAACTACTAGACTAATTGCGGGTGAAAAGATTACTGCTAAAGCGGCTCCTTCCATTTTTAAACCGAGACCAAAGATGAAGAACCAGTCAATGATAATTACTGATGATGTTTCGCTAACAGTCGCCAACATGGTTAAGGTTGGGTTGCCGTCATTACGAATAAAGTTGATGCTGACATAATTGCACATTACAAATGGGCCACACCATGCCACTATTCGTACATAGGTAATGGCGAGCTCCCTTGTGGCATTATTGGCGCCGAGAAAGTCAACAATGCCGACTGAAAAAACGTCAATTAGAATTGCAAGTGTTATTCCCAGAATTGCTGCGGAGATCATTAGTGAGCTATACAAAGATTCAATTCGCTCAGGATGAAGAATTTTATTGAGCGAAAAAATTGTTGCACCACCAACACCGAGTAATAACCCAAGGGCGTTAAAGAGATTAAAGATGGGCAGAGCAAGGTTAAGAGCAGTTAATCCTAATGCGCCCGCAGCAATTGAAATGAAGAGGGTATCAATCAAAACATAAATTGATGTTCCAAGCATGGCAATAATGTTTCGACTAACATAATGAAAAACTTCTTTAGTGATTGGCAAAATAAAACCTCCAGATTAGCTTCCCATCCTCCAGAAATTGGACGCCTGTTTGGAAAGTAAAATAATTTATAAACAAAACCCGGCGATTTTGTGGCTCTTATTTCATTAACTTTATCTTAGCAAATCGAGTGTAGCGGTAAAAGAGGTGGGCCTTAGATCAGGATCCCATTAAGGTGATCAATCTCGTGTTGGACGACCTCTGCAGCTATATCTGAGAGTTGTAAGGTTTGTAAACGCCAATCTTGATCACGGAAGGTAACCTTAATTTGACGATAGCGCGTAACGGCTCTTTTTCCGGGAAGTGAGAGGCAGCCTTCAGTGGTTTGATATGGCTCTTGTTTTTGGGTTATTTGAGGATTGTACATTATCATATTAACTGGCCCAAGGCTTGCAATAATAATTGCCTTATTGATGCCAATCATATTTGCTGCCATCCCAATGCATTCTGCTTGGTGTGCATTTAAGGTGTCTTTGAGATCGATACCGACATTAAGGTCTTGCCTTGTTGCGGGAGTGGCACGTTGTTGTAAAAGTATTTGATCGTGGTTAATTGGTTTAATCATTATCTTGTCTCCTAAAATAAAAGGGCTATAGTGATTGCCATAGTCCTTATTTTTTTAATTATTATTTTTATGATGATGTTGCTTACCAGCATTTCGTTGACGATTGCTTAGCTTCGGTGTAGCTGAAGAAGCCGGTGCAGCGGATTTCTTTAATTGATCAATTGTTGCAGAAACGTTGTTAGTTGCGTTCGCTGCTGAATCACTTGTTGTTAAAGTATCAGGAACTTTAATTGGGTTTTTCTTGTTTTCCTCTGCAATTTGTCTACGAATTCGTGGACGGTATGCATTGATCATTAAGGTTTGAAGGATTGCAAATAATCCACCAATAAAGAAGTAAAGACCTAGTCCAGCCGATGAAGTTAACGAGATGAAGAAGGTCATAAATGGGCTCATCCAGATTGCCATCTTCATTTGCTTCTTTTGTTCTTCAGGGACGCCAACTAATCCAAGGTAGCTTTGTGCTGCATATGCAATAAAGGAAAGGATTGCAAAAAGAATGCTTGGCTTTCCGAGCGCGATCCCCATAAAGGTCGCATGATAAAGGTCGGGGGAATAACGGATTGCAGCATAGAGGGCAGCAAAGACTGGAAACTGGATTAGTAGTGGTAAACAGCCAATTCCTCCAGTCAGACTAACATTATTTTCCCGATAGACAGCCATCATTTGTGCACCAATAGCAGCTTGCTCTTCTGGAGTTTTGGCTTCCCGTTGCTTCTTTTGAAGATCTTTAAGTAGTGGCTGAATCTTAGCCATTTTTTCTTGCATGATGGTTGATTTCTTCATCTGTGAGAACATTACTGGTAGCAGGATTGTCCGAACCACAACAACAATTACAATAATTGCCCAACCATAATTATTACCTAAGTGACTAGCGAGCCATTCCATTAAATGTTGCATTGGCTTTGCAAGATACGTATATGTCAGTCCATATGGCTTTCCCGACTTTGTTGTTCGTACACAACCAGTCAGAAATAACAGGGTAACGGTTAATAGTCCCGCAACCGAAAGTCGTTTTCGTTTCATCAATATTCTCCCTTAGTGTATTTAAGTATAGTGTTAAATAGTATAAAACAGTACATATATTAACATTAAATCCACTAGCAATTCTACTGATTTAACGCTATTTAATCATAAAAAGCCGATAATGATGGAGTGGCAGTTCATCAATTTGCAGGTTGGTAACACGGGCAAATGGGGTTGGTCCAGCTTTAATTAAGTGAATAAATTTTTCCAAGTTTGGGTGATTACCTTCAGCGATAATTTTGACAGTCCCATTCGATAAGTTCTGAACAGTTCCCGTAATGGTGAGGCGGTTAGCGATTTGTAATGTTCCGTAACGAAAACCAACCCCTTGAACCTGACCGTGAACAATTATTTTTAAACAGTGAAGTTCCATTTAGGTTACACCTTCTCTTAATAAAATCATAAAATCATAGAAATTATTAACATCATTGTACGCTATAACCATGGTATAATTAATCAAAAGAGGAGTCGATAATTAAATGGAAAAACTTACGTCGATTCATAATCAACACGTAAAAAATTGGAAAAAACTTCAAACAAAGAAATACCGTCGACAAACAGGGACATATTTGCTTGACGGTTGGCACTTGGTGAATGAGGCGGTTCAGTCTGGCGCTCAAGTCTTACAATTAATCGGAACGAGTGAACAGCTTGCCGCTCATCCAGAGTTAACTTCACTTACTGATGAAGTATATGAAGTTACTGAAGAAGTAATGCAACATATTACTGATACGGTTACCCCACAAGGAATTGCGGCAGTAGCTCCGTTGCCAGACGCACACAAAATTCCAGACATGGAAAACCTTCGTGGTGGCTGGCTATTTCTTGATCGGGTCCAAGATCCAGGTAATGTTGGCACAATGGTACGGACTGCCGATGCTGCTGGATTTGCGGGCGTAGTGGTTAGCCATCGCTCGGCAGATATTTTTAGCCCGAAAGTGATTCGGTCAATGCAAGGATCTCAATTTCATTTGAATTTGTACGAAGGAGATCTAGCAAAATGGATTGAAGATTTTAAGATGGTTAATGCGCCAGTTTACGGGACTCAGCTTAATCCGCAAGCAAAAAGTTTTCGTGATGTTGAACCAGGAAAAACCTTTGCTTTAATTATGGGAAATGAAGGTCAAGGGATGAGCGAACAGCTTCTTAGTCAAACGACAGCTAACCTTTACATCCCAATGCGGGGACAGGCAGAGTCGCTGAATGTTGCTGTTTCTGCTGGAATTCTAATGTTTCAGTTAAATAAAAATTTATAATGCTTAATGATTTATTTGTTAAGATAGATCTTGTAAAATATCTTTAAGAATTGAAAAGGGGGATTATATGAAGTCAATTAATGAATGGCGAACCGATTCGGAGTATGTTTCTATTGTTAGTGATTTATTAGCTCAGCCAGCTGTTCAGAAGTTAGCTCAGTACACACAACACCATCACTCGAACCGTCTCCAACATTCGATTGCGGTTTCATTCGATAGTTATAGGATTGCCAAACGAATGCATCTTGATTATCGGAGTGTTGCTCGCGCTGGCTTACTACATGATCTCTTTTATTATGATTGGCGAACTACCAAATTTGACTTGGGGACACATGCGTTTATTCATCCACGGGTAGCATTGCGGAATGCTGAAAAATTAACAAAGTTGAATGCTAAGGAGAAAGATATTATCCTTAAGCATATGTTTGGCGCAACATTGGCGTTACCAAAGTATCGTGAAAGTTGGATTGTTTCACTTGTAGATGACTTTGAGGCTGAGCATGAATTCTTTAGTCCGCTTCGGGCTAAGTTAGCACGAAAGATCCGTAAGCGTCGTATGAAGTCTGTATGGTAGTTTGTGGAAGGGAGTTGTTACTATGCAACAATTAGCTGAGAAGTCGGCTAATGCTGGTGGCTGTAAACTTTGCCCGAAATTCACCCATACCTTTTCGATCCTTGGCAAAAAATGGAATGGCTTAATTATCGAAGCCCTTCTGGTTAAGGATACAATGCGTTTTAAGGATCTTTCAGCAAGTATTAATGGATGTAGTGATCGGGTTTTATGTGAACGCCTTAAGGAATTGGAGGACGAACACATTGTTGTCCGGAATACCTATAAGGGTGAGAATCGGATTGATTACTCATTAACGGAACGGGGACAAGAACTTCGGGAAGTTATGAGTACGGTTCATCGGTGGAGTGACAAGTGGAATTAATTTTTCCTTGACCTGCTAAGGGCGCTTAGCTACAATAGTCTGTGATATTAAAAGTGTCGATGGAAACTAGTACCTTGATTATTATTGTTAGAGAGCTGTTATAATTCTGCAATTAACGGTCAGTAATACCTAGGGAATTTCATTTCCGGAGCCGATATGTAATGATATTCCGGTTGATCGCCGTTATCGATTTTGAGTGTGCATTTTTTTGCAAACTAGGGTGGTACCGCGAAGCCTCGTCCCTAATCGGACGGGGCTTTTTTTGTTTACTAAAAGGAGTGAAATTATGGGATTAAAAGAACGACTTGCTGAACTTCGTGAAGAGGGATTGCAAGAAATCAGGGAATCTGAAGACCTGAAAAAAATTAACCAAGTTCGGGTAAAAATGCTCGGAAAGAAGGGGCCAATTACCAATGTTCTTCGTGGAATGCGTGATTTAAGCGCTGAAGAACGGCCAAAGGTTGGGCAATTTGCAAATAAGGTTCGTGATGAACTTACCGCTGCAATTGAAAGTAAAAAGGCAGAACTAGAACAAGCTGCAATGAATGCGGAATTAGAGGCAGAAACTGTTGACGTTACTTTACCCGGAACACCAGTAGCTCAGGGTGAACCACACGTTATCCAACAAATTATTGATCAAGTGGTTGACCTATTTGTTTCGATGGGATACGAGGTTGCTGTTGGTGACGAGGTCGAACAAGAAGTTTATAATTTTGAAAAATTAAACTTGCCAAAGGATCACCCAGCACGAGATATGCAGGATACTTTCTATGTTACACCGTCTGTCTTAATGCGGACCCAAACCTCCCCAATGCAGGCGCGGATGTTGGAGAAACATGACTTTAGCCAGGGACCATTAAAAATGATTTCACCAGGAAAAGTTTATCGGCGGGACACGGATGACGCTACCCATAGTCACCAATTTAACCAAATTGAAGGAATGGTTGTTGGTGAACACATTACAATGGCTGATTTAAAAGGAACATTGAAGGTTGTTGCCCAATCACTTTTTGGTGATAAATTAGATGTTCGCCTGCGACCAAGCTACTTTCCATTTACTGAACCATCAGTAGAAGCTGACATTACATGCTTTAATTGTAAGGGAAAGGGATGCTCTATTTGTAAGCATACTGGCTGGATTGAAGTTCTTGGTGCCGGGATGGTTCATCCAAACGTTTTACGGATGTCTGGTGTTGATCCAGAGAAGTTTGGTGGCTTTGCCTTTGGATTGGGCCCTGACCGATTTACAATGTTAAAGTATGGGGTTACCGACATTCGGAACTTCTACCAAAATGATGTTCGTTTCTTAACTCAATTTGATCGGAAAGGATAACGGCAATGAAAGTTTCATACGATTGGTTAAATGAATATTTAGACCTTGACGTTGAGCCACGCGATCTTGCCGAAAAGATTGCGCGGACGTCTGTTGATATTAATGATGTTTATTCATTAAGTGATGGCTTGAAAAATTTAGTGGTGGGGGAAGTTGAGACCTGTGAACCTCACCCCAATTCGGATCATTTGCATGTATGTTCCGTAAATGTTGGCGAAGAAGAGCCGCTCCAAATTGTTTGTGGAGCACCTAATGTTGCGGCCGGACAAAAAGTAATTGTTGCCTTAAACGGTGCCCGCATTGCGAATAACCAAAAAATAAAGCGTGGTAAGATTCGGGGAATTGAATCAAATGGGATGCTTTGTGCCTTACAAGAGATTGGTTTTAGTGATCGAATTGCTCCCAAAGCTTATGAAGCCGGGATTTACATTTTACCTGATGATGCTAAACCAGGAGAATCGGTATTCAGCTACCTGGGGATGGATGATACGATTATTGATACCGATGTTACTCCTAACCGTGGAGATATGTTGAGTATCTATGGTAATGTTAATGACATTGCTGCATTTTATAATTTAAAGCCGCATTTCAAGGAAGTTGCAGTTGAAGAAAATGATGACCAAGCAACTGCTGACCTCATTAATGCTGAAATTAGTGATAACAAGATTGCACCAACATATAAGCTACGAGTAATTAAGGGTATTAAGATTCAAGATAGTCCACTATGGCTCCAAATTCGCCTATGGAATTCTGGTATTCGGCCAATTAATAATGTTGTGGATGTTACTAACTATGTTCTGCTCAAATATGGTCAACCCCTACACAGTTATGATTATGATAAGTTGCCAAATCATGATATTAGTGTCCGTCATGCTCGAGCAGATGAAAAATTCGTTACTCTTGACGATGAAGAACAGACATTAAACGAAAATGATATTGTTGTCGTCAGTGGTGATCAACCGATTGCGCTTGCTGGAACAATGGGTGGTCAAGCTACTGCTGTATCAGGAAATACTACTACCGTGGCACTTGAAGCAGCAATCTTTGATTCAGTAATGGTCCGGAAACAGGCTCGTCGTCTTGATCTTCACAGTGAATCCTCAATGCGTTTTGAGCGGGGAATTAATACAGCAACTGTTGAAACTGCTCTTAATGAAGCAGCCCAATTAATTGCTGAATTAGCTGGCGGAACTGTTACTAAGGGAATTGTTACTGGCAGTGAAAAGCCAGCAGAGGATAAGAATATTGAGCTATCATTAGCAAAGATTAATCACGTTTTGGGAACTGACCTAAAGATGGAGGATGTTACCGGTGTTTTTGATCGGTTAGCTTTTGCTAATAAGTTAACTAGTAATGACACGGTTCTGGTTACGGTTCCTGCCCGTCGTTGGGACATCAGCTTGCCAGCCGACCTTTATGAAGAAGTTGCCCGGATCTATGGCTATGATAATTTACCTGAAAGCTTACCGGTAATGACTCGTAATCATGGTGGATTATCTCCGCGGCAACGATTTATTCGCGCTACCCGCCATGATTTTGAAGGAATGGGGCTGAACCAAGCTATCAGTTATTCATTGACTACTGTTGACAAAGCCAAGCAATTCCAAATTGATCCGGTAGCTGAACCAATGAAAATTGACTTCCCAATGAGTTCTGATCACGTAGCAACCCGGATGAGCATTATTAGTGGTTTATTAATTGATATTGCTTATAATGTTGCCCGTAACGTTAACAATGTTGCCCTTTATGAAGAAGGTCGAGTATTTATTCCGCGTGGTGGAGAACGTCCAGAAGAACAAGAACATGTTGCAGGAGCAATTACTGGTCAATTATTGAATAATAGCTGGCATGTTGCTGATCAGCCTGTTGATTTCTTCCAAGTAAAGGGAATGTTGGAACGGTATCTTCATAACATGGGGATCGCAGGAAAGATTGAATACGTTGCTGATCATTCTCGAGAAGAGATGCACCCTGGACGAACAGCTAATATCTTAATTGATGGTGAACTAGTTGGTTTTGTTGGTCAGGTTCATCCGCAAACGGCAAAAGAATATAAGGTTCCTGAAACCTACGTCTTTGAATTAAACCTTGAACAGTTAATGAAGTCCAAGAAGATTGAAAATGAATATACGCCAATTAGCAAGTTCCCAACAATCACGCGTGATATTGCCTTATTAGTTGATACCAAAGTTACAAACGAAGAGATTGTTGATTTAATTAAGCAATACGGTAGTGCCTTCTTGAAAGATGTTCACTTGTTTGACGTTTATAGTGGTGCCCACCTTTCTTCTGGAAAGAAGTCATTGGCATACACGTTAACTTACCAGGATACCAATGCAACCTTGAAAGAGGACCAGGTAAATCAGGCATTCGCTAAGGTAACAAAACACCTTCAGGAACAATTAAATGCTGAGATTCGTTAATAATGACTAACGAAAAATTACATCGCCAAAATCGGGTTGTTCTAATTATTCTAGTTCTTTTAACTTGTTGTGGCTTAGGGATCCATCAATATTTTAACTACGCTTTAAGACCGGTCGATCCTTCGGCAAATCAGGTGTTAAGCGTTAAAATACCGCAGGGTGCGACTGATCATCAAGTAGGTGTGATTTTAAAAAAGAAACGATTAGTGCGGAGTAGTTTTGTCTGTGACTACTATTTGCAAACTCATAAGGAATCAGGAGTAAAGGCTGGAACATTTAAGTTGAAGGCTTCGTACTCAACACCGCAGATTGTTAGTCTTTTGCAGGAATCTCGTGAAAGTCATTAAAAATATTTTTAGGATAATTATTTACATTTACCTAAACAAATGGTAATTTACCAATGGATATAAGATAGGAGTGTGTAATTAAATGGCTGAAGAAAAAACTTTTCCAATGACGCTGGAAGGAAAACAAAAACTTGAACAAGAACTTGAAGACCTTAAAATGAAGCGTCGTCCAGAAGTTATCAAGCGAATTAAGATTGCGCGAAGTTATGGTGACCTTTCTGAAAACTCTGAATATGAATCTGCAAAGGATGAACAAGCCTTTGTTGAAGGACGAATTTCACAGATTGAAAATATGCTTCAATATGCTGAAATCATTGATAATGAAGACGTTGATAAAGATGAAGTATCAATGGGACGGAAAGTAACAATCAAGGAACTTCCCGACGAAGAACCAGAAAGTTACCAAATTGTTGGGGAATCAGAATCTGACCCATTTAACGGTAAGATTTCTAATGAGTCACCAATGGCTAAGGGACTTCTTGGCCACAAGGTCGGCGAAGAGGTTGAAATTGAAATTCCTAACGGCACGATGAAGGTTAAAATTTTGAGTGTAGAATAGTCAAATTAACCTTAATATATTTGAGGTCCAAATTCCGCAAGGGGAGTTTGGACCTTTTATGATCAGTTGTCTAATCTATTAAGTTTTAGCTTTATTAACCGAAAATGATATCTTTCTTCCTAATGAAAGTGCTATCATAAAGTATGGTAATCGAAGGGATGTGAAGTTAATGAAAATGATTATAACCGATGCTGCAGATAATTGGTTTAGAACTAACTTAAGCTTGGAAAATGGCGGTGGAGTAAAGTTCTACGGGAAAACTTATGGTTCAACTGAAGTTCACCATGGCTTTTCACAGGGCTTTACACGTGAGGATGTTCCTGTTTCACCAATTCTTGAAGTAAAGAAGGGTAACGTTAATTATCATATTGATAACCTTGATGAATGGTTTTTCAAGGGATTAATAATGACGGTTGATTATGATGAAAAATCCGATGGTCCAATTTTCCATTTCAAGCATGAAGATGGTGACTCAACACCTGATGTTGCTGGATTAGATAAAGACTCTGATGATCATGCAGATAGTAAGGCCGATGCTTCGACCGGTGCTTCTGCACAATGGAAATAGATAATCAAAAGAAAAAAGCGGGGACGTATATAGGGGCTAATATAGCCCTCTAGTTTACGTTCCTGCTTTTCCCTTTAGTGGCGACGCAAGCTAAATTTAATTAAGAAGAATGCTGCTAATGAGCTTAGCACGCTAATAATCATTCCGGTGATTAAGTATGGTGGCCGGTAATGAAGAGTTACCTGATGGGTTCCTGGTTTAATCTTCAGTGCTAAGAATGTATTAATAACTTTTTGACATTTTACCGGATGACCATCAATTTTAGCATGCCAACCACGATCGTAGGGAATCGTTGTCATCAAAACTCCCTGATCCTGTTTAATATTTACTTTTCCGTTAAGAGTTGTTGCACTAGTATGAGTGAGCTTCAATGGAGACCGTTGCAAAACTTTGAGATCGTGATTAAATGCTTGTTGGTTAAGCCGGTACAAGCTCACATTTTGCATCCATAATTCCGCGTGTTTCAGATGGAAGGTAATTATGATCTTTTGCCCTTTTGGATGATGGGCAACATTCATAACGACTGTATCCCTGTATGTTTGATATTGACTAAAATGCCGATTATTAACCGTAATTGATGCATCATCCTTAACATTTGGTCCAACGGTTAAATAGTATGAATCATTGCTATTAGGGATGAATTCTAATTTGACGGTTGCTCCGGCAGACTTTTGTTCTTTTTCAAAAACGGTTCCGGTAATTTGTTTTGCACTTTGAACATTTTGGAAATCGACCTGATTAAAGTTTTGTATTTCAAATAATGGTTGTGGAGAGTTAGCTAAGTCTTGATAGATTTCAGACTGGTAAGCTACGGGATCATAAGTATCATGGCTTAAGTTGAGAATTCGTGAATTAGCACCAAACGCAATCGGTAATGCAGCTTTGTTTTTTCTTATTCCAATATTATTAGTTACTGCTACAGGTTCCTGAGTATTCCAATCAGGACGATAACCTGATAAGGGAAGAAATGGCGTTGAACGATTTGGATCAATAACTGCCATTGTATAGCGGAAACCTAATAACGAATCCGTTACTTGAGTACCATTATCATATGACACGAAGCCATCGCCGGCTGGTTGTCCAATTGCTCCCATGAATGTGGGGAGACTAGGAACAATCGTTGAGCCAAAGTGATCACCACCGTTAAAGCCGCTTTGCATAGGATCGTCTTTAGTTCGCATGAATGTTTTAGCAATTCGGTAGAAGTTCTGATCACTATTCTTAATCTTTGTAGTGGCGTTATTAAGTGCTGTGGTATACTCACTAAACTCGGTTTGACTGACATATGAGATTTGGTTGAGGGCAGTATAGGCGCTAGTTGAAACATCACAAATTGTGATCAGTACCAGTAAAAGATTATTTAAGCTTGGGGAAGCTGCATGAGGGATCGCTAAAAAGATAATACTGATAACTGCGATCCCTAGTCCGATTAATTTCTGACTGTTATTAATATAGGAAACAGTTAGGATTTCAACATATGCAAAAATTGCTAAGGTAACTATCAGTAAGGCTGCGAGTTGCCATTTTCCAGGCTGAAAACCTTTTTGAAGACAGGTAGCAGCAAGAAGAATTGTCCAAAAACAGAAGATAAATGAAAACCGTGAAGGGTACCATACCGGGAATTGGCCGATATGCCAAAAAAGGTCAAATGGTTCATAACAGAATGAGAGGATGAAAAAGATCGTAATGAGGAGAGCGAGGATTCGCTGACGAAGGTTGATATTACGGTTTAAAAAGTATAATCCGAAGCCAAACATCATTAGCATTCCCACATAAATATTTGCTTGGCCACTAGGCATTTGGTTAAAATTAAACGATCCGGGAACAAGCTTAGCAAGCAGTTTTAGCGGATTATATTCGAAGCGACTTTGAATATGGTTGTTAGTATAAGTTCCCTTACTTTGAAGGAGGGTATAGATGGTTGGTAGTAAGACGATACAGCTGATACCCGTAGCAATTAATGAAGAAACTACGTAGCGACTAAAAGCTCGCATTCGCTCTTGCCAATTATTAATTATTGGAAGTTGCCAGATGAAGAAAAGAATTGTAAATATGCAGATCATCCATGCCATGTAGTAGTTATCGATCATCATCACGGCAAGCCAACAAATATAGCAAGAAAATTTACGAGCAAAAATAACTTGATGAAGTCCCCAGATAACTAACGGTAAAATAATCATTGCATCAAGCCAGAGTAAGTTTAGCTGATTAGCAACAATCCAACCATTAAGGGCATAGGCGGTACTAAATGCAAGAATACGAATTCCGGTTTGTAGCTTAGTTTTTGTTAATAACCAGGCAAATGAAAGGCCAGAAAGCCCGTATTTTAATAGGGTTAACACCAAAACACCACTGGAAAGATGGGCAGCGGGGAAGAAGATAAGAATTAGGTTTAATGGGCTCCAAAGATAATAAGCATTTGTCCCCCACATCTCTCCGCCAAGGCCCTTACTAAATGAATAGATAAATTCACTTGAATGATACAGCAGGGTTCGCCGGAAGTAAGAGAAGAAATCAATGTATTGCTGTCCAAGGTCAACGGTTAGCAAACTATTTTGCCCAAATGGCGCCATTGAGCGATAGGCAAAATAGCCTCCCATTATAATCACGGGAAGAAGGAAACTGATTAATAAAATATGTTGTTTTTTAAGTTGAGAACGAAATTGCACAAAATGTCCTCCTAAATAAAATATCTTTGTCATTATATACCGAATTAATCCCCGATGAATATGAAGGTTCTGTTAAGTTTCTTTGATTTACCGATTTACATATTCATTTTTACAACAATAAAGTGTATGATGTCATTTTGGTAAGTCAGCTTTAACTGTCAAATGAAGTAAAATTTGCTACAATAGAATTCATCACGGTAAAAGGAGAAGTTTAATACTGTGAAGCTTTTTGATCGAATTACGAACTATTTTAGTTCAAATAAAGGTAAACATAAAAACGCTCAATCCATAATTCCCTCACGGTTGAACTTATTGCTTTGGATTGTCGGAATCTTGCTACTAATGCTTGCTGGTCGTTTATTTTACTTGCAAGTCCTTAACGGGTCATCCTATAAGGCGGAGGTTAAACGATCAGATACTACGATTCAAACAAATAATGTCCAGCGGGGGATGATTTACGATAGTCGCGGTAAGGTAATCGTTGGTAATCAAACGCACCAAGCAATTACTTATACTAAGAGCTCTGACGTAACCACTGATCAGCTTTATAAGATTGCTAATCGCTTAGGAAAGTACATTACCGTAAGTAACAGTGATACGCGGTTAACGGACCGGAATGAAGAAGATTACTACCTAGCAAATAAGGATAACCTCAAGCGAATTACTAAAAAGCTAAACCTCTCTAAGGATGCTAGTGATGATGATCAATATAATGCTGCATTAAAGTATTTAAAGAGTCATCCGAGTGAATGGCGATTGTCAAATCACGAGAAGAGTAATGCCCGGATATATGCTGCGATGACCGGAGCATATTCGCTATCAACAACTTACATCAAAAAGTCTGGAGTTACTAGTAAAGAGCTTGCAGAAGTTGGTGAACACTTAAACCAGATGCCTGGTGTAAAAATCGGAACGGCTTGGACAAGAAACTATCCCCAAGGGAAGGATTTCCAATCACTAACCGGGACTGTTTCGACAACCGGACTACCAAGTGACCAGGTTAATAGTTTGCTTTCGCAAGGCTATTCCAGAAGTGATAGTGTGGGTCAAAGTTACTTGGAAAAGATGTTTCAGGGAACTCTAGCTGGTTCAAAATCACAGACACAGGTGACTACTAGTGGAAATAAGGTAACTGATGAGGTAGTTAAGTATCCTGGTAAGAAGGGGGATAACCTTGTCTTAACGATTAATTCTAAGTTCCAAAAACGTGTTCAAGAAATTTTGAAACAGAATTACTCTTCGGCAGGGATTCAATACTCGTCAGGTGTTTACGCAGTAGTAATGAATCCGCATACTGGGGCAATTTATGCTATGGCTGGAATTGACCGGGATATTAAGACTGGTAAACAAACCGTTGATGAGATTGGAGCAATTAACCACCCGATTACAATGGGATCTGTTGTTAAGGGTGCTACTATTATGGGTGGTTTAATGAGTGGTGTTATTACACCAACCAATAATACCTTGACCGATCAACCAATTAAGGTTGCGGGGACCTCAACGAAGAGTTCGTGGTTCAATAAAACTGGTTCTGCTAACATGGCTTTAAGTGCTCCAATGGCACTAGAAGTTTCATCAAACTCCTACATGATGCAATTAATCATGAAGGAGGGCGGAATGAATTATAAACCAGGTGCCCAGTTAACATTGAAACCAAGTATTTTTGCTAAGGAACGCCAATACTTTAACATGTTTGGTTTGGGGCAAAAGACAGGAATTGATCTGCCGGGAGAAACAGCTGGTTATAATGGGCCGTCGACTCAGGCGCATATTGGTTCAGCACTTGACTTATCATACGGGAACTATGATGGTTATACTGTTATTCAGCTGGCTCAATATATGTCAACGATCGCTAATGGTGGGAACCGGATGCGGCCGTATGTGGTTAAGGAAATTCGTGGTAGCAAGTCTAATGGTAAGCTAGGAAGAGTTGAATCCACAACCCAACCACAGGTTCAATTTACAATTCCTGCTTCAAAGGAAGATTTTGATCTAGTACGTCAGGGACTGTATCAGGTTACTCACGGAACGAGTTCTTACGTAACTGCTAAGTCCTTGGGAAGTGCTAAACCATCTATTTCAGGGAAGACGGGGACTGCTGAAACTGTTACTAATGGTCATCAGACCTCAACAATTAGTTTTGCCGGTTACTCGCCGTCTAAGAACCCTCAAGTTGTTGTTGCTCTTGCAATTCCGGGAGTAACTAATGAAAATGGTGGTGCTAACTTGAACATGGCTAAGCAAATATTCAGTGCTTATTGGAAGATGGTTCAGGATTCTAAGAGTACCAGTAATGACTAGTCGCTAGGTTATCTGTCAAGTATTTTTCCTTAACAATTATCACAAAAGACTGGTCAAACTAGTTAATTAATGATATAGTTGTACGAGTTAGGGTTAATAACCACGTTAAATAATAAAAAATAGGAGGTCATGACAATGCGTGTCAACATTATCCTTGAATGCACATCATGCCACGAACGGACTTACTTAACTAGTAAGAACCGTCGTCACAATCCCGACCGTCTTGAATTAAACAAGTACTGCCCTCGGGAACGTAAGGTTACTTTACACCGTGAAACTAAGTAATAAAAAAGCACCTTTTTAGGTGCCTTTTTTATTACTTAGTGAAAAAACGCTTGCATAAATAGTCATGAGCTGTGATAATTATAGATTGAAAACGTTTAAAAGGAGAGATTGTAGGATAATGACGTATTCAAAGAAGGAGTTGCGTCAGGCGTATATCGCACGACTGCAACAACTTGATCTTAATACGCGTTTACATGAAGAAAAAAGATTAACTTCAATGCTATTTGACCAACCCGAGTGGATGAATGCTAAGGTTATCGCAACAACGTTAAGTCAGTCCTTAGAATTGGATACTTCTCTAATCATACTTCATGCTCGTCATGAGAACCGTCAAATTGTTGTCCCACGAACCTTGCCAGATCGTCAAATGGAGTTTGTGGCGTTGAATGAAGATACCGAATTTGTGGAAACAACTTTTGGTATTTTAGAACCAAAAAATGGTCGAGTGTACCAACCCGATGAAATTGATCTAATGATTGTTCCAGGGGTTGCATTTACTCTGTCTGGTCGTCGGATTGGTTTTGGCGGGGGATACTATGATCGTTACTTAGACCAATATGATGGTGATACGGTCTCACTATCTTTTACTACCCAATTAGCAAACGAAAATGAGTGGCAAAGTGATCAATACGACAGACATGTCAATAAAGTGCTTTCTTTACCGGAGACTGATTAATGAGGGATCAAATTTGGCGAAGAGCACCAGTAACCGTTGTCCTCTTGATTATTCAGATAGTTGCATTTATTATAATGACACTATTAGGCGGTTCAACGAATTCTAGTGTTCTAATAGAGTGTGGTGCGCGAGTTACGTCCTTGATCCATGAGGGTCAATGGTGGCGGTTGATAACACCGGTATTTCTCCATATCGGCATTGCTCACTTAATTATTAATAGTATTACCCTTTATTTCTTGGGAATGTATATTGAGGAACTGTTCAGTCATTGGCGAATGCTGGTGATTTATTTGGTGAGTGCTTTTACCGGGAACTTGGCAAGTGCTTATTTCTTGCCTAATACAATTTCAGCCGGTGCGAGTACGGCACTTTTCGGCTTGTTTGGAGCATTCTTAATGTTAGGGGAATCATTTCACGATAACGAATTAATTCAGGACTTAAGCCGACAATTCTTGGTTTTAGTCGGAATTAACATCGTGATGGACTTCTTCCTTCCTGGAGTGGATCTTGCCGGACATATTGGTGGCCTTCTCGGTGGATTTTTAATATCATATGTTGTTGGTGCGCCGTTTGTCGGGCACGTTCGCCTTTATAAACGGATGATTGGCAGTGTTGTATTATTCTTTGGCATTATTACTATGATAATTGCAATTGGCAGGTGATTTAAGGTGACACGACCGCGAGAATATCGAACTCTATATGATGTTCAACAGTTGCTAAAGGAATTTAATGTTTATGTCTATGTTGGTAAACGGTTATATGATATTGAGTTAATTGCGATCGAGCTGGATCACTTATATCAAGCTGGGGTTGTTGATAACGCGACCTACATGAAAGCAAAAATCGTTCTTCGGAAAGAACATCGTGAAGAAGAACTGCGTGAAAAAAACGGAACAGCAATTTAAGTTGTTAATAAGAAAGGAAATGAAAAAATGGCTAAAAAATTAATTGGTGTTGATCTTGGTGGAACTACTATTAAGTTTGCGATCTTAACTGAAAATGGTGAAATTCAACAAAAGTGGTCTTTACGGACTAATATTTTAGATGAAGGTTCACACATTGTTCCTGATATTATTGATTCAATTAACCACCACCTTGACTTGTACAAGATGGATCGTGATCAATTTGTTGGTATTGGAATGGGAACTCCAGGTACAATTGACCGTGATAAGGGAACTGTTGTTGGTGCTTATAACCTTAACTGGAAGACTACTCAAAAAGTTAAGGAACAAATTGAAGAAGGAACTGGCATGAAGTTCTCTCTTGACAATGATGCTAACGTGGCTGCCCTCGGTGAACGCTGGAAGGGTGCTGGTAATGAAGGTGATGACGTTGCCTTCATGACACTTGGTACTGGTGTTGGGGGTGGATTAATCTCCAACGGCAAGTTAGTTCACGGTATGGTCGGTGCTGGTGGTGAAGTTGGTCACATGATCGTAAAGCCTAATGGGTACCTTTGTACTTGTGGTAATCGTGGCTGCCTTGAACAATATGCTTCCGCTACTGGGATTGTTCACATTGCTCAGGACAAGGCTGAAGAATATGAAGGTGACAGCCGCCTAAAGGCAATGATTGGTAATGGTGACGAAATTACTGCTAAGATTGTCTTTGATTTAGCTAAGCAAAACGACTACTTAGCAAACACCGTTGTTGATGAAGTTGCATTTTACCTAGGATTAGCTGCTGCTAACTTAAGTAATGCGCTTAACCCTGAATACCTTGTTATTGGTGGTGGTGTTTCCGCTGCTGGTGACTTCCTTTTGAAGCGGGTTAACGAAAACTTCAAGAAGTTTGCTTTCCCAACTGTCCGGACATCAACTCAATTGAAGTTAGCTGAACTTGGTAATGATGCTGGGGTTATCGGGGCTGCTTCTTTGGCTCGGCAATTCATGTAAAAAGTGAGGAGCGTTAACGTGGTTCTTGGAGTTAGTAATGGTTTATTAACCTTTAATATTGTTATTATCGTCCTTTTGCTTGCTTGGGGACTTACTTGGCTTTTCCAATACTACCGTCGGAAGAAGTATGCAACGGTTCTGGATCAAGATGCTTTTCATCAGGGGATGCGTAAAGCACAAGTGATCGATCTTCGGCAGCCCAATGACTTTAAGAAGGGGCATATCTTAGGGGCACGGAATTTACCATATATTTACTTGAAACAACAATATGGTGAATTACGTCCTGATCTTCCTGTATATATGTATGACCAAGGAATTGCAATTAGTACTCAAGCTGCTGCCTTTCTTGCTAAACATGGTTATCACCAACTGTACATCCTTAAGGGTGGCTATAATGATTGGAAAGGAAAGACTAAGAAGTCTAAGTATTAGGGCTTTGTATAGGTTTTGTTACCTAATTAAAAACGAATAGCGCAGTATGAAAATAGGGTTTCAGTGCTCGGCAAAGCCGAACTCTGAAACCCTATTTGTGCTTACGGGAGTTCAAACTAGCAAATTAGTTCTGTCCCACTCCCTTTTCTTTATAAGAGAATTGATTAAGCCTGGTGAGCTGAACGACTCTTTCGAGTGGCAGCTTTCCGGTTCTCATCAAATTTTTCTTCTTGATCTTCAATTGGTTTAACGACTGTCTTGTGGAAGGTGAATGCTCCGCTAGCAATTGCGGCGAGAGTACCGAAAGTTCCGATTAAGACACCCTTAGCAAAGTTTTTCATAATATATAACCTCCTCTTGTTACTATGTTACTTCTATTATGCAAGACTTAATGCCTTTTTACCAGTCAGAAGGATCAAAATTTATATTAAGGAGATAAAAAATGTCTAAAGTTGTGGCAATTGTTGGCCCTACAGCGGTAGGTAAAACTGCTCTATCAATCGAAATTGCAACTGCCTTTAATGGTGAAGTAATATCTGGTGACTCAATGCAAGTATATAGACACCTGGATATTGGAACAGCTAAGGTAACAGCTGAAGAAATGGCAGGAATTCCTCATCACTTAATTGATATTTGTGACGTTGATCAACAATATTCAGTTGCTAAATTTAAACGGGAAGCTAATTCTTGGATTGAAAAGATCAGTAATGCTAAACGGTTACCGTTAATCGTTGGTGGAACTGGATTTTATTTGCAGTCATTAACAAATAACCTTGCATTAGGTGGTCATCAAGATAATGCTCGCTCGGTAAAGATTCGCCAACATTGGCAAAAAAATTTAGAAGCAAATGGTGCCCATTACCTCTGGCAACAACTAGAAAAGAAGGACCATCAAGCAGCAATGACAATCCCTGAAAATAATTCACGGAGGGTGATTCGCGCATTGGAAGTAATTGAAACTAGTGGTCAACTATTCTCCCAACAACATCAGGCGCAATCAATGGATGACTTTCTACTGATTGGACTTACTACAGCGCGACCAGTATTATATGACCGCATCAATCATCGAGTTGATTTGATGATAAAAGCTGGATTAATCGATGAGGCTAAATGGTTATATGATCAGGGCGGAATTGAATTACCAGCCGGAAAGGGAATTGGTTATCATGAGTTATTTCCCTACTTTGCTGGTAAATGTTCTCTTGATGATGCTGTAAATAAAATTAAACAAGATTCACGCCATTATGCAAAACGACAGTTAACTTGGTTTAGAAATAAGATGGATGTTCACTGGTTTGACCTTGTAGGCGGTCAAAATAATACTAACGAAATTAAACAATTTATATCTTCCTGGTTAAAAAATTAAAGTTTTTGTGTTGATTTAGTTATAATCAGGTTAAAACGTTTTCAGTAAATTGACTTAATGATTTTCAATTGGTATCCTTAAGCAGTACTAAGGAAACAGGGTTACTTAATGAATACAAGTTATTTAATTTGGATTGGTCTAGTCTAAATTTTAAATTGAAACTGGCCAGTAAAATTATTATTTACTTTCTTTTATTAAGGAACCTGACTAAGGTGTCTTTAAGAAGGGAAATGAATTTATGGCTAGACATTTATATACCAAAGATGAAGTACGTCAAATGGTTAAAGATGAGGATATTCGCTTTTTGCGGGTGATGTTCACCGATTTGTTAGGAACAATTAAGAGTGTTGACTTACCGGTTAGCCAACTTGATAAATTAATGGATAATAAAATCATGTTTGATGGTTCTTCAATCGATGGTTTCGTGCGGATTGAGGAAAGTGACATGTACCTTTACCCTGATATGTCAACTTGGTTAGTCTTCCCTTGGGGAGCTGATCACGGAAAGGTTGCTCGGGTGATTTGCAGTGTTCACATGACAGATGGTACCCCATTCTCAGGTGACCCACGGAACAATCTCAAACGAGTTATAAAAGAAATGCAAAAGATGGGCTTTAATTCATTTAATATTGGCCCTGAACCAGAATTCTTCCTTTTTAAGACGGATGATAACGGTAATCCAACCACCAAGGTTAATGATTCCGAAAATTACTTTGATATGGAACCAGCTGATATTGGTGAAGATTGTCGGCGCGATATTGTCCTTGCATTAGAAAAGATGGGCTTTGATGTTGAAGCAGCTCACCACGAAGTTGCTCCTGGTCAGCATGAAGTTGATTTTAAGTACTCTAATGCACTTGAAGCGGCTGATAATATTCAAACATTTAAGCTGGTTGTTAAGACAATCGCTAAGAAGTACGGATTACACGCAACGTTTATGCCGAAGCCATTGTCTGGAATTAATGGTTCAGGAATGCACCTTAATATGTCACTCTTTACTCAAGATGGCAAAAATGCTTTCTATGATGAAAACGATAAGAACCAATTATCAGAAACTGCTTACCATTTCTTAGGTGGTTTGATGAAGCACGCACGGAGTTATACTGCGATTGTTAACCCAATTGTTAACTCTTATAAGCGGTTAGTTCCAGGTTATGAAGCACCGGTTTATGTTGCTTGGTCAACTTCTAATCGTTCACCATTGGTTCGAATTCCAAATGACCGAGGAATGGGAACTCGTCTTGAATTGCGGTCAGCTGATCCTGCAGCCAACCCATACTTAGCAATTGCTGCAGTTCTTAAAGCGGGACTTGATGGTCTACGGAATAACTTGCCACCAGTTCACAACGTTGATGAAAACATCTATGATATGACTGTTAAGGAACGGAAGAACAAGGGGATTGTTAACTTACCTGACACTTTACACAGTGCATTAAAGGACCTAGCTGATGATGAAGTGATTAAGAGCTCAATGGGTGAACACTTATACCAAAGCTTTGAAGAGGCTAAGACCCGTGAATATGATGCTTACCGTGCTCATGTTTCTGATTGGGAACGGCAACGGTACATGGAACAATATTAATAATAAATCTTCTAACTCCTTGGTATGATTGATATATCAACGATTATGAAGAGTTAAAGATAAGCCTTTGCAACAATTGTGCAACAAACTTACATCTTATTGAGTTTATTGCGCAGTTCTTGCTGGGCTTTTTTTGTTACATGCAAATAAACATCTCTGGTAATTTTGCTATTAGAATGTCCCACATTATGTTGAATTACATAAAGGGGTACTCCTAATTCAGCAAGTTTTGAAACGTGGGTGTGTCTAAAAGTGTGCGTTGTGATTATCTTACCGAGGTCATGCTTTTTCCTAAATGAATTTAAACAATTATTAGCATGTTGCACGGAGTAGGGGTAACCATCCTTGTCTGTAAATAAGAAGTCATTTCTCTTCTTGCCTTTAGCGTGTTGCTGATAAATCTCAATGGCTCGATCAGATAGGGCAATCTCTCGAAAACTAGAATCTGTCTTTGGTACATCTTGTTTAATATAATTTTGCTTAGGGCCATTATCGTATAGTAAGGTTCCATTCACATGTACCAGCTTCTCTTTGAGATCAATATCTTTTAGATAAAGGGATGCCGCTTCTCCAAAACGCATACCCGTTAGATATTGCCATTCAAACATATCAGCGAAATCAGGTTGTACCTTTCTGAAGTAGTTGAGAAGAATGCTAAGTTCGTCTTCATCAAGATATTTCTGTTCAATTAGTGAACGATGGTTCTCTTTAGGCCAAGCAATATGCACATTCTTGAAAGGATTTTCTTTAATGAATTGCTTTCTTACAGCATAATTGAACATCATGCTTACTCGAGCATAATATATCTTTAAGCCGCTAATTGATCGAATGTTGCAACTTCCCTTGTATGATTTATTCTTTTGTTTCTTCTGAACTTCGCTAATCATGTTGTCAAAATGGTTAGTTAGCATTAGAGAAGTTAAGTTAGATAATTTTGCTTCCTGGTCAAAGTGCTGAAAGAATATCTTGTAAGAATTGCGGTAAGTCCTTCTTGAGTTCAGTCGCCAACTATCTTTCTTCTCATTCCAGTATGTGTTATATAGCTCGCCTAACGTCATCTGACGGTGCTTATTGTGTTCCCCGGTAATACTTGCTAGCTTAGCATTAATCTTCTTATCGAGGGCAATCTGAGCTTCGTGACGGGTAACTCTTGTATTGCGATCAGCGATTACAGTTGCGGTTCGCCATTTATCTGTAAGTGGATCCTTATAGCGTTGACCAAAGCGCCACTTATTTTTGTATTTCCTTGGAAACATAGTCTCACCTCCTTTCATCGTACATACGTTCTTTTTGTTTTCTTTTTAAACCGCTCCACTAATTATGGTGGGGCGGTTATTTTTATTTCTTGATACTTTTTAAACCGGTCGATTTCGACTGGTTTAAATTTATTCGTCTAGCTTTATCTTGTCACTGATATAAGAGCAGTTTGCAATAGACATACCATCAAATTCAACCCTGGTCCTGTTAGTGTTGCCGCACTAGCAGGCCTTTTTAATTATTCACCTATATAGCGATTTCCACAGAACTTCATAAACCAGTTAGGTTGATTACTACTTTGAATTTTCACGCCCATTTTATCTAGGCCAGTTGAATTATAGTTAGCACCACCAAGACTATATGCAGTAGATTGTTTAAGAATGGAAGAACGATCATCTAGCATTTTATTTAGAGACGGCATCTTGCTAAAGCCTGAGCTTGTGTATAATACAGCAAATCCATTAAGTGGCCCATCGTTTGGAGTAGGCTGATAAATAATTACTCCTTTATCTGCAACACCGTTTTTAGCGTCTTTGGCAAACTTAAAACATTGATCAAAAAGGTTAGCGGCGTTTGCAGTTTTTGTGTCTCCAAAGTTAACGGCATTTTTCTTTAAAGTAATCAGCATATATCCATTGTACTTTTTGACATTTTTAATTTGAGTATCTTCATCGGTAACATGTTCATTTACTGAAGAAATATCATCCCAATTGCTAGCACCTGCACTCCAGTCTGTGTCTATGTGGCCAAAATATAAAACCATAATTCCAAATAGTATTAGAATGGTTCCCACAATGCGTCCTAATTTTGGGCTTCTTTTGCTCCGAAATATAATTACCCCTAAAGCAACTAAAACAATAAAGCTTACAATATAAAAAAACATTTTTAAATTTCTCCTTTTCTCAGTAGTTAAGGTGTTAAGCTTACTAAATAATAACGACTCCACGAATTGCAAAATCATTGTACTCATGAATTGTTATGTTTGGATATTTTTTGTTTAAAGAAATAAGTTGAACATCACCGTTTTCAAGCCTTAACTTCTTTACAAAAAATTCACCATCAACTTCTGCAATTACAAATTGGTTGTTCCTAACTTCTGTATTGTCTAATTTATTAACATAAATAATTTGCCCATTGTTAAAAACTGGTTCCATTGAATCACCATTTACACGAACTGCGAAGTCGTGATCAGGAATAACTCCCTCAACGATAGCCTTTTCTGGTTTATCTTCGTCTTGAGGAATATATTCGCCTGTTCCGGCTGACACAGCGCCATAAATATATACAATATGCTTATTCTCACCAATTAATGAGGAATAGGCATTCTTTTGTTTATTTAATTGATCCGATGCGTAATTGTAAACATTATTTTGGCGCTCTGGGAGTAATTGATCGTAAATATCAATTAAACTTTGGGTATCCTTTGCGGTTGTTGAATCGGGGAAGAAATCATTAATGCTCACATGAAAAATATTTGCTAAATCGAATAGAACATCTTGATTAGCTTTTCTAGCCCCGGTCTCGTATCTATTCACAGCAACACGTGAGACATTAAGCTTCTCAGCCAGTTGTTTAGGCGTCATATTTCTGGATTCCCTTAGTTTTCTTATCCTTTTGCCCACATATGAAGCTAAATTTTCCAATTGTCCCACCTCGATGTTAATTTATGTAAAGTATAACAGATTTGCACCAAAAAGGTACATAGATAAAAGAAAGGGAAAAAAACTATTGATTAAGTACCAATTTGGTACTACAATATTGTTGTACCGATATGGTAATAGAAAGGGGGGGACGAACTAATTGCAATTAATTCTTTATGATTTAAGAAAAAATAAAAAGAAAATGACGCAGGAGCAAATGGCAACCTACTTAGGGATTACGCCAAAAACATACCGAAGCAAGGAATTAGGAAATTCAGAGTTTACATTAGATGAAATGTTTGCAATTGCAAAAATGTTTAATATGAAAATTGATGATATTTTTTTGCCTCGTAAGTACCAAAACGGTACGTGCAAACATGCTGTAAAGAAATAGTCAAACAGGAGGTAGCGGGTATGAATATCTATGAAGCCTGCAAAAAAATAAAACCTAAACAGGCAATTTCTAGAAAACATTGGTCTTGGGATGATACATGTATTGTTCCCACAGAGGGGCCGGGGTGCTGTGAATTGTTTGTGTTAAATCGCTTTGCTGGTATTCGTTGGGATCCTAAAAAAGAAGATTTAACTGCTAACGATTGGTACTTAATTAAAAAGGGCCCTTATCAAGGAACCCTTAAAGATTAGATCAAATCAAGAAAATCAGCCGACAATGCAATGCTTTTAAGTTTGTTACTAGCAAATCTAGTTGTGATAATTCCTTGATTATCTAGTTCGTTAGCGACTTCGGTTAGTTGTTCTAATGACCAGCCTAACTGCTCAAGCAATGGTTGCAAGTGACGGATAGTAGTAGGGTACTGACCGTTTGCAACCTGCTTGAGTGCATTAATTAGTTGTTGTTGCAATTTATTCACCTCCTTTCATTAGGAGATGCTTTAAGTATAGCAAAAGAAAGGAGCTGATTAGATGCTTAATTGGATTGGAAAAAGACCGTTTCAACATCAGCTTGGGTTATCCGATTCGCAGTTTCAAAGATGGAGAAGACAAGCTGAAGAAGCGGGATTCGATGTGTTCCATAAATTCAGTGAAAGAACACCGATGATTAACATTGCCGAAGCTAATCGCTTTATAGATTGGCAATGCGAGCAGTACGAAGAGAAACACAAGGATATTCATTTAAGGAGCTGATTAAGTGGCACAGATAGTATTTTTCACAGCCGTAGCAATCGCAATGCTGATTATGTTGGGTAATTCGTTTCAGATGAAGTATCAAGAGAAACATAGAAAGGAAGTGAAGTAATGCAAAAGGAACTGTACAGCGAACTAGCGAAGTATATTTTGAAACTACTAAAAAATAAAAACAGTCAACCTGATCCCGACACGGTAGGCCAACTGTATATGGAATTAAGGGAACTAAAGCATTAACTTCCAGATGAAATGTAGGAGGCAATAACCAATGAAAAAAGAAAAATTAGAACAAATTGCTAACGCAATGAGTGGATTAAGTTATCGGGAATTTGAAGAAGTAGCTAGCAGGATTGAAGCAAGTTATCACGTCACAAAAAAAGAACTGACTTCCAAAGAAATCAGTTCAGTAATTGAGAATATTCATTAGTCATATACAACTTGGAGAAGATATGGACTAATTCTATATTCTTTACCATCGTAAATTAGCTCTAAATAAGGTAACTGGTAAGCGGAGTTAAACATATCACGCTTTTCTGGTGCGTAGATTTTAGCGTTTTCTTCCCACCAGATTAAAGGCGGCTTATGATCAATTCCCACTTCACAGTTTGGATCAGATGTTAAATCTGTCCAACCCATTGGAGCTAGGTTTGCATAGATATGCTTCTTTGATTCCATTTTAATTCACTTCCTTTCACTAGGAGATGAGTTAAGCATATCACAACGAAAGGTGGTGAGAAGTCATGATTAACGAAGTTCTGCACTCACGGTTGATAGCATTTGCACTTGGAGCGTGGATGGTTTACTGCGGTTCAATCGGTGCATATGACGGGGCATTATTTATCCCGTTCATTTATGGACTATTGCTACTACTCAACCACATGGATCAAAAAAAGAGCACCCGTTCCGCAAAAACGAATGCTCAAAAGTAAATCACATATCAAATATAGATTCGAGGTCAATTATAAATGAAAATTATGGAAAAAGAAACACCTGCAATGGCTGCATACTACAAAGGCTGCATTGAAGGATTAGATTTAATGACTCTTGATACCACTAATGCTCACTGTTTACACGTGAATGAGGTTAACGATTTAATGACATATTTTGCGATGAAAGAAATTCTAAATGACCATTTAAGCGTTGAAATGGGGTGGGCTTAATGAATAACGACTTAGAAAAAGCAGAAAAGAAATGGCATGACCCCGATAACGATCCACTTCATTTGGACGAAGTAGTCGTTGAGGACGGTAACGAGTACAGCCAAGACACTTACGATGCAATGAGAAAGGCGGATAACGATGAAGACTAATACTGTTAAAAGAGACCAAGAAGTACAAGAACATCAACCAAAGCGTTATCAAATTGAAGACAAGCAGGGCTTGATTTGGACGTTTCAAAAGGCCGAACAAGTTCGACAAGAAATTGCTGGCAAGAAAAAGATGATGGAAAAATCAATTGAATTCTACCAAAAGCAAATTAAAGATCTTCAAGCTGAACTAGATAATTTTAAGTCAATCGCTATGCAGTACGCACAAGAACAGATTGATGAGGATCCTAATTGGGAGTTCAAGGATTCACCGTTTGGACGAATTGTTCAAAGTAAGCCATCAACTAGCCTACAAGTTGCGGATAAACAAGCATTGATTAACCAATATAAGGGCACCGAATTCGTTAAACATGTTGAGGAAGATAAACTCTGCTGGGGAGATTTAAAGAAAACATTATCATCTCCAGACGGTGAACATGTTGTTAACAGCGATGGTGAATTAGTTGATGACGTAAAAATTGTTGCTAAACCATCAAGAATTGAAATTAAACACATCAATGAAAAAGGATCGTGGGTAACGAAGGAGGATTAGCGATGACTCTATCAGAAGTACAGTTTGAGCTTAAGGCTCCTAAGGGTCAGTTTAATAAATTCGGCCATTATGCTTATCGCTCAAACGAAGATATTCTCAAGGCGGCTAAACCACTATTAAAGAAGTATGGAGATAACTTGGAGCTATCAGATGAACCAATATTGGTTGGTGATTGGCACTATATAAAAGCAACGGCAACATTTACTGATAAAGATGGCAAACAAACATCTTCAACCGGATATGCTCGAGAACCATTGAATAAGAAAGGAATGGATGAAAGCCAAATCACTGGTACGGCTTCTAGTTATGCACGCAAATACGCCCTTAATGGTTTATTTCTGATTGATGATACTAAGGACGCTGACACTAACGAATATCATCAACAGAACCAGCAACGTCAGCCTAAGAGGTCAGCAAGTAAACAGCAGAACAATAGCCTTACTGCTAACGCTAACCGTTATAAGGCGTTAGTTAATGAATACGCTAAGATAACTGGATCTAATTTTGATGCAGTGAATAACGATGTAAAAGGAATTATGCAAAGTAGTTCTGACAACGGGCAAATGTCAAAAAACGATTATCTGAAGAAATCAATTGAATTAGTAGAGAGAATGCTTACATCAGCTAAGCAAATGAAACAGGAGGAACAAACGGGGTGATGTGATTGTACGGCAAGTTAATTAGTACGTCTGGTAATACCGTTCAGATTGCGCTAGATGACGAGTTAAGTATTAATCGTCTAACTACCTTAGCTAACGGCAAACAGCCCACAGTTGAGCTATCAGTCGAAGACGGGCGACACATTACACCAGACCAACGAAAGAAAATCTATGCCTTGCTGAATGACTTCTGTGCTTATACCGGATATGTTCCGGAGGAAGCTAAGGCGTACTTCAAGAGCATGGTTGAAGGAATTTTCAACATTGAACCGTTTAGCTTGTCGGATTGCTCTGTTACCACCGCTAGTTACATGATTACGACTATCTTAGATTTCATGTTTCACGAAGATATTCCGTTTAGAACTAAAATTTGGGATTCACTACCAAGTGACTTCCCACGAGTTGCCATGTGTATTAAGCACAAGCGATGCGCTATCTGCTTAAAAGAACATGCGGATATTGACCATGTAACCACTGTTGGAATGGGACGTAACCGAAACACAATCAATCACACCGGAATGTATATTGAACCGCTATGTCGGGTACACCACACAATCAGGCACGCAATGGGAATCAAGAGCTTTATGCAGCGATACCATTTGAAGCCAATTAAGGTGACACCTGAGTTAGCCAAAGAACTTCATCTAGGGAGGATAGACGATGAGCAAGCTGTTAATTAACGAGCAACCGTTACAATTCTTGCCAACGTTAGCTAAAGCATTGGGAAATTCGGATAAAGCGTTGATTCTTCAACAGATTCAATACTGGTTGAATAATCCAAAAGTTGGTAAAGAAGCAGGCGGTCGGAAATGGATCCGGAACACTGTTGAGGAATGGCATAAACAATTTCCTTGGATTGCTTCTAAAACTGTTCAACGCTATCTGAAAGATTTAGAAGACAAAAAAATATTGCTAACTAACAATTTGAACAAGCTGAAGTTTGACCGTACCAAGTGGTACGCAATTGACTATAACGAGTTGGACAAATTGACCAATGCATTAGGACAATCTGACCAAATGGAAGGGGACTCGCAAGACCAAAGGAAGGGGACTGACAGTCCTGCTGAGAATGGTACTCCTAGTCCCTCTCAGAAAGGGACTGATAGTCCTGAACAATACCATAGACTACCAGAGACTACACATAAGACTACAACAGAGAATAGTGGCAAGTCGAAATCGCCTTCCCACGAGTCAAAGAAAAAATTCACCTCTGATTCTGTTGAGTATCAACTGGCTATGTATCTGTTCGACAAAATCAAACAAAACAATCCTGACCATCTGGATCTAACCGAATCTCAAAAACAAAAGTGGGCGGACCATATCCGTTTGATGATTGAACGAGATAAACGGACACCCAAGCAGATTCATAACATGATTGACTGGTGCCAGAATGATGATTTCTGGAAAACAAATATTTTAAGTACAGCTAAATTGCGTAAACAGTATGACACCATGAAGCCACAAGCGACTAGTAGCTATAAAAAGCGAGAGGCGATTAGGCGTGAGCCAATTCCAAAGTGGATGCAAAAAGAACTTGAGGATAAGCCTAAACAAAATCCTGATTTACCAATACAGGACGACTATGTAATGCCAGATGACAGTATGGATCCAATGCCAAAGTGAGGTGTGATAAATGGCAACAGCAGTAAAAAATAAATGGACTTCCACAATTAAACGACTGCAAGTCCTGAAAAAGGATTGTTATACAAAATCTGATGGTATTAGCTATCTGAAGGCTATTGGACTAGTTAAATCCAACTTGCGAGTGGCTGTGTATTATCTTGGCTGTCTTGATGATCGAAGCGAGGACTACCAGGTGCCATTTGATCGAGAAAAATTTGAGTGGCTATTAAGCGAGCCGGTCGGACAAAAGAAACTCGATGAAGCAATCAGAATTAAGCATGAGTGCGCCAAGATGGCAAGGAGAAATGCGTATGAAATTTGAACGGCTGAAAGCCCTGAAACGTGGTAAAGGTTACGTGCATTATAAAGGCAAGCTGTGCGAGGTCATCAGCATTAATGCCTTAAAACAGACCGCACAGGTAGCAGAGGTGGACCAGATATTTCCGGATATTTACGAAGTGAAAGCGAGTGAGTTGGATTAATGGATTTGAACAAAAAAGAGCTAGAGAAGATTGCACAGCAACTTGAAGAACAAGCAGCTGAAAATCTAACTCTAGTAAATAGAATCAAACGTATTATTAATACTTTGTAACATCGATGTTAGGGAGAGTAAAAGTAATGGATAGTGTGTTGTATGCGGTGCTGTGGTTTGCGATTGCGCTGATTGCAGTAGTGACGATGAAGTTTGCCGGTGGCTGGGTACTGCTACCAGTGGTGCTAGTGATTATCTTAGCGTTCATTGCAGGGCGCATGCGGGAAGGATGGTAGGAATGAAAATTGATGAATTGATTAAGTGTATCAATAAAACAACAACGACAGTAAGTGCAAAACACAGCGGATCAGAAATAGCATTTTATGGTCCTGGAAAACACTCATACGCTATGGATTATTTTTTGAACGTGCCTGTTGATGCGAGGGTATGGGATACCATTGAATTTGATCCTGACAATCTTGATGATGTAATTCCTCAAGATTTAGCTCGTACTATGGAGGTTGTTCAGCGGCTGATTGATACACCAGTTAGAGAGCGCTCCCTGGAAAAGAGGTATCGTCTGCGGTGGTTCAAGGATCTCAATGGAGCTATTAATTGTTTGAACTACATTGATGGTGAGTGGGCTTGTAGCGATATACACTATGCTAATCAATACTCACAACGTGAATTAGAAAAATTGAAGAAAGAAAACCCACGATTAGCACCAGCAATTGATGCCATGAAAGAACCGGTGGAGGAATAACAATGACTAAGATTCACTTGACGGATGGGCAAACAATTACGATTACTGCCGACTTTGATGAAGTTATGGAAGTTTTTAAAACTAATTGGGTTCTAAGACCAAAATTTGTGAGCATAGAAGCGCCCGGCAAGAAAATATTACTCAATTATGATTGCGTTGTTTGTGTGGAGGACGACTAATGAAACTAACTGAAAAGCAGAAGAATTGTCCGTACTGTCACTTTCACGATGGAGCGGGTTTTGCCAGCAAAGCAATTATTGATGACGGTTTCAGAACGGAAGTGAAACTCGTTTATGAGCTTGGCGAATGGTATCTATATGAGAGAACTTATGAGAACGAAATAGAATCTGAAGAGCCAGCAATTGCTTGTCCGATGTGTAGGAGACCACTGAACGAGGAGGATAACTAATGAGCATATATGACTTACTAGCAATCACGGCAATAGGGGCTGGAGCAGTCGGCTTCATACTGGGAGTAGTAACCACAATTAAAGCTGACGATACGCAGGAAAGGATTAAAGGAGAAGATAAATGATGAGTGTAGATTATAAAGCAATTAACTTTAAGGCAGATTTGAAAAACGCTAAGCGGACAGCCGGTGATACGGTTATCCAGCTTAGTGCCAAGGGTAAAGATGTCGATATGAACTTACTTGGTGAAATCATGGACGCCAATGGGGGGTAAAAGTAACCATTGAATCTAATCAGACCGAGTTGGTTAAAGATAACCGTGAAGCAGATGGTCAGACAGAGCTACTAGGAGAAGATGACTAGTGAATCATTTTGGGAAGAAAGTTCATTACAAGGATTGGGACTTCGATTCGATTAAGGAACGTGATCTTCATTCAGTTCATCGAGAACAGTGGAAAGGAATTCAAGGTTCATCCAAGCTACAAGATAATTGATAAATTTCCGCTTGGTGGGTATAACCAACGGGGTAATACATATACACCGGATTTTGTTGTATATTCCCACGACGGAGCCATTGAGCACGTTTACGATGTGAAGACAGGAATTAATCAACGAGCAGTTGATATGAGCGCTAAGCTACGTTTTAAGTTATTTTCACTAAGAACTGGATTGCCAGTTGAAGTAGTTGTTCCTCGTCAGCATGATTTCAAGATGAAATTATTTGGGTTTACTAATCCGAGGATTCAAGAGGCTCATGCTCGGCACGATATTCACGGTAATGTTCGACGAAGAAAGAATGGAGAGCCTTACTACGACTATTACAACGTATACAAGAACATCGATTATGATGTGCATGATTTAATTGGATTTTAGGAGGAAAAGCATGAAATCAAAGAAAAAGAAGCAAAAATCGAGCCTACGTCGGAAACACAAGAAACGGATAGAGCATAAATTAAAGAGGCAGGAAAAAGAAAGCAAACAAAAAGACGCCCCGAATAGGAACGCCCGGTTTGGTATAAAAATAAAGCAAACTAATTATATCACAAGGTGCGAGGGGTGTAGAGCGTGGTTGACAGCGTATTTGGTAATTTGGATAAAGAAGCCACTAAGGAAGCGTTCAAGGAGTATCTAAGAGAATGGAAAAAGTACAAGCTTAAGGCAATGCAACGGTTCCCGGGTTTGCAGTCGCCTAGTATGGACGGACAGCCGAATGATGGGACACCACATGACCCGGACCAAAAGTTCGTTAATCACGCTGAAGCCGTTTATCAGTACAAGACCAGAATTAAATGCTGCGAGGTACTAATGAGCGTTGGTGAGGAAGAGGAAATCTTAGGTGATATTCTGCTTCATCGCTTCATCAAGAACTGGTCAGCAATTAGAACGATGAATTACATTAACGAACAATATAACACCTATATGGACGATAGGCAGTACAGAAGACTGCAAGACCAAGCGTTATGGGAAGGTGCGTTGATGTGCCCTGACGACTCAGTTCGTATCTTCAAATGAAGATGTCCGGTTTTTGCCGGTTTTTGTCCGGGATCTGCCGGTATTTGACCGGTTTTACCTTAAAAACAGCCGTATTATGGTATTGTTCAAAAAATTAATTGAACTTACAAATACCAAATACCTGTGACCCGAGCACGTCCTTAAACTGCTTAATAATACGACTTTATTGACTCTGGCAGAGGAGTAGACGAGTTACTACCAGCAACTCAGGATTCTCTCTGTTAAGTGTGTGGAACGGTAACCAAGCCGGAGATGGATGCAAGCTCCATAATCCACGTTGAGACTAGCATGTACTAATGCCATACGCATTTTGATGATGTAAAGAAACACTTCCTTTGTTTTATGTATACCGGCTCTGCTAGTCTCACGGTAGCCGTGCTGTTATCAGCAGAAGAGTGCTGTAATCTTACTCAACGGCTATAAGATTACAATTATTCAGAACACTAACGTCCGTTACAGGAGTAGGCGGAAAACTACGACCGGGTGCGGGAGTTAATTAGTTCTGATTATGTGGATACGTGAAGACAGACACCAAACGACAACGCTTGCGGGGGCAGTTCCCGGTGTTCACTTTGGAAGGCAATATATATTGTCTTATGCCTTCCATGAAGCACAATCAATTAAAGGAGATGTTAAGCCTCCTTTTTAATGTTTAACAGTGCTTCGTGCTAACGTTCTCTGGTGAGAGCACAGGTGGAAATTTTATGCGATTCAACGGAAGCCTGCGCATGAAGTTCGGTTCGATTCCGGCTCTTAGCATAGTAAGCAATCATTAAGAATAACTACTATTTTTTTAGACACGTCAACTCGATTGCTTACGAGCTTCAGCAAGCACCACAAAATATATTTAGATTCTATATATTGGTGTGAATGCAACACGTTTGCTGGAGCGTGTCCGGTGTGGAAAGCCGGGCACACATATACATCACCCACGCCTAGTCAAACGACTGGGCTTTTTATTAATGAAATTACATAAAATAATTAAACATATTTATCACATGATACAACCAAAATATCAGTATTGATGGGAACAAATTATTAAGATTCAGGCAAAAGTATTCCAATCGTAATAGCATATATTGTACTATGTAGGTGGTAAAGGAGGGAGCATTATGTACGATGTTTTTAAAGTAGTTAACTGGCTACGTGTAAAAAACAATGCAGATATGCGTACGAACCCCAATGTTGAAGAATTAACTCAAATGAAGACTATGAAGTTACTATATTATATTCAGGCTGCGAGTTTATCTATTACGGGTCATCGTATGTTTAACAATGATATTGTTGCGTGGAGATATGGACCTGTGGTTGAAGAAGTTCATGAAAAATATAGAGGTCATCGTGGAATAGTCGGTGAAATAACAGAAAGAGATCTTAATAATTATAGTGAGCTTCAGAATGATTATGAGGCTTCAAGTATTTTAAATAGTATCTATGATGTTTATGGTTATAGTTCAGCTTATGATTTAATGAGGCAGACTCATAGTGAGAAGCCATGGCAAGAAACTCCTCAAAGTGAAGTTATAAGTGATAAGGCAATTAAAGATTTCTATAGCGGGGTCTTTGTTTCTGATGAAGATAAAAAGTAATAACTTTAATTCACCCTCATTCCCAAAAGAAACCAAAATTAAACCTCATCATACGTCTAGGTTTGCCTTTAATTTTTCCTTTTTGACTAAGGAATCAAAGTATAATCTTGATAGTCGAGGAAATACTATTGATAATAGGGTAAGGTTAAAACTTTTAGAAAGAATATATCAGCTTTCTCAAGAAGATATTGTTAGAATTCTTGGGCTTAATAAAAAACAGGGGCTTGAAAAGATACCTGAAGAAAAAGTTAGATTAAGAATTCATTCTGATTTCAAATCTAGTAATCGCTATAAAGAATGTGAAGATGATTACTGGGTATTTCGACTTGGGAATCTCGGCAGAATTATTGGTAAAAAGAATTCAAATATTTTTTATGTGATGAGTATTGACGCATCTTTTGATCAATATGATCACGGTTCATAATGAAGTAAATTATTAAGTCAGCCTAGCGCTGGCTTTTTTGTTTGGAGGAATACATATGGTAGGCAACGAAATTCTTTTCGTCGAACTTGAAAATGGTAAAACATATCACACATTTACATATAGCGGTGCCGATATTCCGGGTATGCAGTTCTTCGATATTGAAGGTAAGCCAGTAAGCAATCCTCAAGGGAGATGGTGTAAAAAGTCACTATACGTTATTTCGGAGCAAAAGTGGTATTTGCCATACAACTTGCCTCACTTTGATTGGGAGTTTTTAGGACGTCTTTATTTGGGAGTGAAAAATATGAGTGAACATAATTTGAAACTAGTTAAAGAACGTGATGATTTAGGATTGAAAATCAGTAAGCTAAAGAAGTTCATGAAAAGCGATGATTTCTATAACTTAGATAAAGATGATCAAGAATTGCTTAAGGCGCAAAAGAGTGCCATGAAAACTTACAAGCATATCTTGAATGAACGGATTTTCTGGGAAGTTTAGCAATGAAACATTATAAAAAATGGGGCACGGTTAGTAGTGGTGCAGAGCTGTACATGCTAAACCACACTGAACGGCATAGAAAGGAGCTTGAACGTGAGCGTAAGACTATTCAAAGGCGATTGTCTAAAACTACTAAAACAAATAGAAAATAAATCAGTTGATTTAGTTTTGGCTGATCTGCCCTATGGAATGACAGCTAATAAATGGGATTCAGTAATTCCTTTAAAACCACTATTTGAACAGTACCAGCGGATTATTAAAGATCATGGTGCTGTTCTTTTATTTGGCATGGGCAAATTTGGTGCAAGTTTAATCATGAATGCCCCTAAAAAGATGCCGTTCCGCTATGACTGGGTATGGCAGAAGACGATGGCTGTTGGTTTCTTATGGTCTCATCATATGCCATTACGAGCACACGAAAATGTGTATGTGTTTTACAAACATTTACCAACTTACAATCCACAAATGCGGATGGGGTTCAAATTGTACGTTGACAAGGGTAAAAATAAGCCGTCAACTAATTATCACATAACAAGTGGCGTATATCCTTCTCACATTTCTCACGGTGAACGTTATCCAATTGATGTAATTGAGTTCAGCAATAGAAATTATCATAGTAACCACCCAACAGAGAAACCGGTAGATCTGCTTGAATACTTAATTAAAACGTATACTGATGAAGGTATGACCGTACTAGATAATACAATGGGATCCGGTTCAACTGGAGTAGCAGCGGTTAATCTGAAGCGCAATTTTATCGGTATGGAGCTAGACGATAAGTATTTCAAAATTGCAAATGAACGTATAGAAAAAGCTGACAGGTCAACGCTTGCCAGCTTTTAAAGTACATAAAAATAAATAAGATTCTTTCAATTTTCTGTTGTTATCCATACGTTAATAATGTATAATATAAATGTAGTCAAGTAAGGGACGCCCGAAAGACTACAGCGTTCCGGAAGTGATTCCCTGAATCCGGAAAGGGGATGATACTGATGGAAATAACAGTACTCCGGAAAGAGAGGCTGCCATGTTATCGCACTGACAATTTGGCTATTGTCGGTAGCCGCGATTAACTTCGCTAAGGCTTATGCGATAATAAAAAAAGCTAATCGCAAATAGCGGTTAGCTGGTTAGTCTAATTTCCGGAACGCAAGAAGTCAAGAGATGGAGCCTCTTGGCTTTTTGCATATTCAGTATACCATATTAACGTGAGAAGGTCGACATTATGGTTAGTGAAGCTCAACTAAAGGCTAACAAGAAGTGGAACGATAAGAATAAGGATAAGCAACGAATATACCGTTATCGGTCATATGCTCGTAAGTTTATCCGTGATTTAGCAACTGATGATGATTTGAAAGAACTGCAAGAAATGATACAAGAGCGACTGAATAATTAAGACGATAGCATAGGCTACCGTCTTTTTGTTTACCTTAATTTAGAAAGGTGTGGTAATATGCAGAAAATTACAGTGTATAAAATTCATAGTGCAGATGATTTGATAAAAAAGATTGCGGAACTGCGCAAGAAAGGAAAACATCCTTTTAGCATCGCAATGTTTAATCAAGATGATAATGATTTTCATGGAGATCCTACATATTTGCTTGATGCACCAGTTGGTTATTCAACACGGCCATACAATGCAATCAAGCCATATGTCGATCGATATAACATTATGGAGGTGTAATTCTGATGAATTTAAAAAGAGAAATCCGTTTCAAGGTTTACGAGGATGACTGGTCTGAATGTCAGCACAAAGACCCATTGAGCTTTGGCATGGAGAAATGGCTAAATGAGCTAGCCAAAAAGTATGATGATATTGAAATCGTTGGATGCAGTCATGACCAAACTATTGACGTGCCTGCTGATTCAGTATTTTCACATAATAAGCTATATGAAACTATCTACATAATTGCAAAGGTCATTAAATATGTCTAGATATAGAAGATGTCGTTATTCTGGTTGCCATTCGATGGTACAACTACCAGATCATTATTGCCAACAGCATTATGAACACGAAGCGAAGTACCTTGCTAATCGTCAACGATGGGCACGGTCACATAGTCAACAGTACCAACACAAGTACAATACTCAAACGCGTAATCGGAATAGTGTTAAGCATAATCAGTACCAGTTCTACCGAAGCCGACAATGGCAACGGTTAAGAGCACAGGTGTTAGAACGTGATCATTACATCTGTCAATATTGTGGTCAACCTAACAGCAATACCGTTGATCACATTGTACCGATTGAATATGATGAGGAACTCAAAGATCATCTTGATAACTTGGCAACCATCTGTCGCAAGTGTCACCGATTAAAGACCGATTGGGAACATGAGTGGTATGGTACAGGCATCGACAACCAGCGCAAGCAAGTCGCCAAGTTGCATGATGTACTTAGTATCAAGTATCTAATGACTAAAGGGCACCAATAGACTCTAACGCAATGAATTTAATAGTTAAAACGACATCGCCCTGAGAGCCTCAGAAATGTCCGCAGAGCAATTTTAATTTTGATGAAGATTATTTCCAAACGGGGCAGAAGTTTAGCACCCCGCCCCCGTTACCACGCTCAGAAAGAGCGCACACATTGCAGCCAGCTTGCACGCAACCCCTAATTTTAAAAATTTTACCCCAGGGGGGTCAAACTGTTTCAAAAATAATGAAAGGAGATCTAAAAATGCCCAGAAAAGCCTATTTTAAGCAGAATAACGGACGTTTATCTAAGGATCCACCTCATTATTTAGGACGCTTAGCAAAGGGGTGTTGGCGTAAAGTTGTGCCTTTTTTAGAGAGTACGCAACGGGTTCAAAGAATAGATGATGCATTAGTTGAACAATATTGCTCGGAATATGAAATTTATCGCCAAGCATATCAAGATATTCAAGAAAATGGGATTCAAACTAAATTATTTAATTCATTACAAGATTCAACCGGTCAAATCATTGGTAAAGATTTTGCCGGTTACCGAAAAAATCCTGCTGTTGCAACAATGAATGATGCACTAAAACAGTTGAAGTCAATTGGCTCACAATTAGGTCTTTCACCACAAGCTCGTCAGGAATTAATGCAGATTGCTAGTCACAAAAAAGAAAAATCAGTTGCGGAACAGTTTAAAGATATTGGATTAGTTTAGGAGGTGTATTTAGTAATGCAACAAATCGACCTGACACAAACACATGACGTGATAGGAGCTTATCATCAATGCAATTTTGAGAATATCCGTCGCCAATATGCTGATCCAACTACGCAATACGCCTTTGATGTTTTAGATAAAAAGGTAGTTAGTGGTTACTTGATTAAACTAGCTTCCTTTCGTCATCTACGAGATTTACAACGTGCAGAGCGTGGCAAATTTAGCTATCACTATGACCTTAAAGAAGTCAATAAAATTATGAAGTTCGCCAAGATTGCGCCAAACGTTGATACGGATGAACCAACAGCTTTAATGAATTGGCAAAAATTTATTTTTGGCATGATTTTTGGTTGGCGGGATGATAAGAATAAGAAACGTTTCACGCGAGTTATTCTTTCTGTTGCTCGTGGTCAAGGTAAAACTTACCTCATGGCTATCTATATGGTTTACTGTTTCTTGATTGAGTCAATGGGACTAGCTAACCAGGATTTTTTGGTTACCGCATCAAATTACGATCAAACGGGGAAACTATACGGTTACATTAACCACATGCTAAAGATTATTATTGAACGTCAATCGGTATTTGCACAACTAGCAAAAGAACAAGACATCGTTATTCGCGATCACACAGGAATTACGATGCGGAAGACGAATAATAATTTGTGGCCAATGTCGATGAATGCTGATAAATATGACTCCAAGCACTTTACAACTGCTATTTTTGATGAAATTGGGAATGTTGCTACTCGTAAGGGTAGTGAAGATATTATGTCCGGACAGTCGAAAATCCCCAACCACCAGTACATTGAAATTTCAACCTCTTACCAAGACCCATCGGTGCCATTCCACGATGATCAGAAGGTAGTTCAACAAATTATGGAGCAGGATTATTCCCGTGACGGTGATCGGATGCTGGGGATGATTTGGTCACAGGATAGCTTAGATGAGACTTTTAAAGAAGAAACTTGGTATAAGTCTAATCCGCTACTATACTTGCCAGATCAAAAAGAGATCCTTTTAGATGGCTTGCGTGACAAACGTGATTCAGACATGCTGACAGGATCCATTGATGACTTTCAAAATAAAAGTCTGAACTTATGGTTACAAGAAGCTACTAATAGTTACTTGAAGCTATCTGATATTGAAAGAGCCAAAATAAATTTTGATCAAATTGATGGGCGTCAAGTCTATATTGGTTTTGACTACTCAATGTTTAGTGATAATACAGCGATTGCATTTATCTTTCCATATACGGATAATCAAGGCAATCCTCGCTGGCACATTAAACAACATAGCTTTATTCCTTGGAATAAGGCCGGTTCCATTGAGGCGAAGGAAAAGCAGGATGGAATAGAGTACCGAGAGTTAGCTAAGCAAGGTTACTGTACAATTACTTCTCACCCTCAAGGATTAATTAATGACGATCAGGTCTATCACTGGTTGTTAGATTATGTTCATGATCATGATTTTAAGGTCATGTTTTTTGGTTACGATGCATGGGGTGCTACTACGGCCATTAAACAGATGGATATTAATACGGAGTGGCCGCTAGAACCAATACGTCAACGAACCAGTGAATTGAAAGACTCCACTAAATTCCTACAAAAAGGTATGATTGAAGGCACCATCACTCGTGATGATGACAAAATCATGGAGAAAGCCTTGATTAACGCGCAAATCATGGAAGATAAAATTGGAATTCAAGTCGATAAAGCTAAAGCTACGTTAAAAATTGACGTGGTCGATGCAATTATCGATGCTTTATATCAAGGTATGTATCATTTTGAAGATTTTGGTGTAGCCAATGATAAGAGTAAACAAGTGGACCTGATGACAAGTGAGCAGGTTAAAGAATGGTTTGAAAGTGAAGAATCAGGGTTACTGGGAGGTGATGACGATGATAATTAAATTATTTCAAACAATTTGGCACTTTATTGACGTTATCTGTTTTTTAGCAGCCTTTGGATTTATTATCTGGGGCTGTTTTTTAATTAACCAAGTTGCCGGGTTAATGAGTATTGGCGTCGCCTTTATCCTGGTTGGATTAGCAACAGAGTATCTTTCGTCTCCACCAAAGTAATGAAAGGAGGTAAAAGTAATGCCTGTATTTAAGATGCCAAAATCAAGTCCAGGACTTGCAATTGCAGATGATAGCTATATTCTGCATTTTTTAGATCCGGATAATAATAGTAAATATGTCGATGCCAGGACAGCGTTACAAAATTCGGATATTTATTCATTAATCTATCAACTATCTGCTGATATGGCAGATGCCAAATTTGTGGCCGAATCATCACGAACGCAAGGTATCCTGGACAATCCAACATTGACTTCTAATGTTCATGCATTCTGGCAATCCATGTTTGCACAATTATTATTAGGCGGTGAGACCTATGCATATCGATGGCGTAATGATAATGGGACTGATACTCAATGGGAGTATTTGCGACCGTCACAAGTTACGCCTTTTTTGTTAGAAGACGGTTCCGGATTGGTTTATAACGTAACTTTTGATGAACCAGAAGTCGGTGTTGTTCAAGCCATTCCGCAAAGCAATATGATTCACATTCGATTGCTTTCTCAGAACGGCGGTAAAACAGGAATTAGCCCGTTAGCATCACTAGCTGATGAATTAGCAATTCGGGATAGTTCTAATCGACTTACACTAGCTGCACTGGGGCGCTCCATTATGGCGCCTGGTATTTTATCAGTTACCAAGGGTGGCTTATTAAACGGAAAAATGAAAGCTCAACGTTCGAAAGAGTTCATGAAGCAAATGAACAATTCGGACAACGGACCAATTGTTTTAGATGATTTGGAAAAGTATGAACCGCTAGAAATTCAAGGAAATGTGGCTCAATTATTGAATCAGGCTAGTTGGACTGGTGCTCAGATTGCTAAGGTTTACGGGGTTAGCGACAGTGTGATTAATGGTCAAGGAGATCAGCAATCATCAATTGACATGATGAACGCTAATTATTTGCAGTCATTATCACGGTTTACTAACTCGGTGATTGCTGAACTGAATAATAAGTTAGCTGGTCAAATCAAAATGGACTTACGGCCCGTGATTGATCCGACTGGTGATGCCTATGTCACTAATATTTCTAACTTGCAGAAGAATGGTACAATCGCCTCTAATCAAGCAACCTGGTTATTACAACAAGCTGGTTATTTACCAGAGGACTTACCAGAAAAAGAACAATCGCAAGCACAGGTTCAAGCGGTGCAAGTAGTACCTAGTAATGATGCAACGAAGGGGGGTGTTAATAATGATGAAGATTCCAATTAAAGGTGATATTGTCGATGATGCTTCTGCAGCTTTTTATGATTTCTTTGATATTCCATCAACTTCGCCAGCTAAAGTTAATAACTTAATTGATTCGGCAGATGGTGACGCATTGGAAGTTGATATTGCTTCCAATGGTGGTGATGTTTCAGCAGCTTCGGAAATTTACACCAACTTATAAAAGGTTATCAAGGAAAAGTAACTGTCAATATTGAGGGATTAGCTGCTAGTTCCGCAAGTATTGTTGCAATGGCTGGAGATGAAGTTAATATATCGCCGACAGCCCAAATAATGATTCATAAGGCGTGGACCATTACTCAAGGAAACACTGATGATTTATCTAAAGCAGCCGACATGATGGATGCCACTGATCAATCGATTGTTAATGCTTATGAACTGAAGACGGGTATGAAGCGAGATGACATTCTACAGATGATGGCTAAGTCAACCTGGATGACTGCACAGGATGCAGTGGATAAGGGATTTGCGGATAAGATCTTGTTCGTTGATGAAAAAACTCCTCAAGTAGTTAATACTACTTCAACGATTGTTCCTAAAGCAGCTGTTAACAAATTGTTGACTTTATTAAACCGGAAAGATGTTACTAAGAACGCACTTAAGCCGGAAACTAAAAATAATAAGCAAAAGCCAACTCCTAGTTTGAGAGACCAGAAGTTGGCGATTTTATTTGGAAAGGATGATGACCAAAATGGGAATTAATGAATTAAATGATGCTTGGATTGCCAAGGGTCAAGAAGTGTCAGATCTAGATAGCAAGCTGAATGCGGCCGTTTTAAATGACGACTTCTCTACAGAAAAGTTCAATGAATTAAAAGAAAAGCGTGACCAATTGAAGTCACAGCGTGATGCAATTAAGGAGCAACTAAACGAAGCACGAGCTGTAGAAGTGGCAAAGATGAAAGATAAGGATAAAAAGCCTTTGACCGATAAGGAAAAGGATATGAAGAAGGACTTTGTCAATAACTTTAAGAATATGATTCGTGGACGTTTTAACGCAGTTACTTCATCAACAGAAACCGATATTGCTGGTAATGGTGGCCTGACAATTCCGACTGATGTTCAGACCGCTATTCACACCTTGGTTCGTCAATTTGCTACTTTGCAAAACCTGGTTAACGTTGAATCAGTTTCTACAACGTCTGGATCTCGGGTATATGAAGTACTTAGTGACATGACACCAATGGCTAAGATCGATAGTGAAGGAGCTGAAATCGGTGCAGGTGATGATCCGAAGCTTCGTTTAATTAAATATGCTATTGACGAATATGGTGGTATTAATACGGTTACTAACAACTTATTAAAAGATTCCGCTGAAAATATTTTAGCTTGGCTTTCTAACTGGATTGCTAAAAAAGTAGCTGTTACTCGTAACGTGGCAATTATCGCCGCAATGGGCAAGCCTGCTAAGAAGCCAACAATTTCTAAATTTGATGATATTAAGGACTTAGAAAACAATACATTAGATCCAGCTATTATGCAGACTTCATCCTTTGTTACTAACCAATCTGGGTACAATGTTCTTTCAAAAGTTAAGGATGCTGAAGGTCGCTATATGTTACAACGTGATGTAACTCAAAAGGATGTTTATTTGCTTGATGGAAAGCAAATCACGGTAGTTGCTGACAAGTGGTTACCTGATATTTCTGGTGCTCATCCGCTCTACTACGGTGATTTAAAACAAGGTATTACTTTATACGACCGTGAACATATGTCATTATTTACTACTAACGTCGGTGCAGGAGCATTTGAACATAATACGACAAAGATTCGTTGTATTGATCGTTTTGATGTAGAAGTGATTGATGATGGTGCTTGGGCTGCTGGCTCATTTAAGACTGTTGCTAATCAACCAGCAACTACTCCAGAAAATAGTGGTAAAACTGCTTAATTGAAAGTGGGTGAACTGCTTGGCTGATTCAGATGACAAGATGCTGAACGAAATCAAAGGATTACTGTACCTGGACGGGTCAGCGGATGATGGCCTCTTAAAAGGGTATATTGCAGCCGCTGATCAGTTCATTAAGAATGCTGTTGGCGATAACCAAGATTTCTATGAGAAGGCAAATATAAGACCACTATTTGAAAGTGCTGTTAAGGCATTAGCAGCGACTTATTATCAATATCGGTTAGCATTATCCGATATACAAACATTTCCTATCAATTTGACTGTGAACAGTATTATCGGTCAGTTACGTGGGCGGTACGATTTAGAAGTAGGTGATAATGATGAAACTAGCGATCAGCCGGCTCAATCATCTAATTGATTTTGGAGTGACAGAGCAGATCGATACGGATACCATTGATGGCTCTACGACCAAGTTTGTATCCAAAAGGTGCCTGCACTGTGCCTTTTATCAGCGTTCACAAAGCCAACAGTATTCGTTATTAGGAACAAAACTGGAAGACACGATTGTGGTTGCAGTCCGTTCACAATATAAGGTCGATAAGTCAATGTTGGCGCAGATTGACGGTAATGATGATGCGACTTACCGTATTATTACTATTAGTCGCGATGATAGCCATTCGTTACAGCGTTATGATCTGATTACATTGAAAGATGTTACGAAAGGTGATGATTAGAATGGATGACTTTGGTTTACAACTAGATCAATTTGTTAACCGTGCTGAGAAACTGGTAGTACCAGATCAAGAAACCCAAAAGGCGATGACAAAAGCAGGTGCCAAGGTTTTAGAAGATCATCTACGGGAAGCAACGCCAAGAACAAACCATAAAGACGTTAAGTACGGTCACTTGCAGGATAATGTCATGAGCCAAGATACGGATATTAATGGTGAGGAGAACGGAAACGCAACGGTTGGTTTTGGAAAAAAAGCTTATGTTGCTCGTTTCCTTAATGATGGCACAATTAAAATGCCAGCAACTCACTTTGTAGATAACGCACGACGTAAATCCGCAGATGCGGTATTTGCAGCCGAAAAGAAAGTTTATGATGCAATGGGTGGTGGTAAATGATGAAACTACCAGTTACCCAAGCAAGAGAATTGATGGGAAATGATTTTCCCTGGATTAATCGTTATTTTAAAGAAAAGGTTCCTAAAGGGGCTGGAGTCAAAGCCAGTGAAACAATATGTATTATCAGTGAATGGTTAAATGAGCCAACCTATTATGCGAACCAAACTTTTAAAGGCTGGACGATTGGTGTAGAAGTTCATATCTTCTATAAATTAAATTCTGGCCTTTCAACATTAGATGAAGAGATGAAAATTGCACGGTTGTTTGTTAAAGACGGCTGGACAATTGAAAATTCAAGAAACCATTCAACGGACCCCGACACTCAGCAAGTGGATAAGGTCTTTTATTTTGCCAAGGATTTAGTAATAAAGGAGCGTGAAAAATAATGGCAGGTATGTCTGTTAAAGGGATTGACTTTGTCATGGGTGGAATTACTGATGATAAAGGTATTTTAATTACTGACCCTGATAAGGGTGGATTAGGACCAGCTGGGATTGCTCTTTGGGATGGTGACGGTGATGGTGCTACCACCGCCAATGTCACAGCACTTGAAGAAGCTGGTCAGCAACAATATGCGAATAACAAAGTTAAGCGGATTAATCATGGGGTTCCAACACCTCAGTTAGCCTTAACAATGTTAGATATTCCATATGAAGATGCTAGTAAGATGGTTGGTTATGGTGTTGTTAATGGTGGCCGTGTACTAGGTAGCAAGAAACCCCATGTTGCGATTTTACTAGCCACTCATGATTTTGACGGTAATTGGTTCTTTGAGGGCTTTGCTAACGGTGAAATGATTATTCCAACTCGTAACCATGGAACTTCCAATAAGAATGAAACGGATAGTAATGCAGCCTTTACGTACCAAGCAATGGCGCCAATTCCCAATAACGTCTTTCTGAATGTAGATGGGTCACAGCAGTCCTACAAGATGTATAACACTGGGGACTCTAAGTCCTGGAAGGGTTATGACGTTATGCTGGCAGAAGTGTTCGGTGGGTACAAGGGTGATAACCCGATGGCTTCCTATATTCAAGCCACTGGTACAGATAGTTTTACTAATACTAATCAGTCGAATGTTAATAAGCCAACCGCATAAATAAAATACCAGTCGCCAATTGAAATACACAATACGTAAGGGCGGCTATGAGGGGGGGAAACTTTATGGTTGTTAAATTGAATACAACGAAAATTGGTTTAAAAAAGCCCGTCAACGTTCACACTAATTTAACCAACGTTGATAAGGCTGATGAAATGATGATTGCGATGCTCTCATTAAATGTCGATATGGACGAATCAGAAAAGAATAGTGATGAAGAAGATTCTGTTAAGCAATCATTAACGATGTTAACAAAAGAACGTCAATTTACTAAGAAGTCATTAGAATTCTTGCAAGATGTTTTGAATTTATCTGATAAGCAAATTACAATTGTTAAGGATCATGCGGACTTTACTATTCTTGGTGAATATCTAAGCTATGTATGTAATCGAATCAAAGGCGTGCCAGAATCTGCTTATGAAAAGGAGACTAAGAAAGCAGCCCCAAAAGAACAGTCGGCCAGCTCAGAAGAGCAATAAATGATTATCAACAAGAGTTAGAAGATCGAAACTACTTTCGCCAACGATTAATGCTTGAATCAGGAATTTTACCATCAGAGTTAGATAAGCAGGATTATTTTGAGTTACTGAAAATTCAAAGTGCCAAAGCTCGAGAAGAACGGCCAATCAATGCTGCGGAAGGGTTCAAGAAGATGAATCAAATGTTTGGTGGCTAGTAATTACGTAAGGGCTTCCTTAATAGCTTAATAAGTTATATAATTAAGCTGTTGGGGGGGGTGACTATGGATAAGCGTGAAGCCAAAGCACTCTACAAAGAGTATAAGCAAAGCGATAACATTCCTTTTTTTGATATGTATTTTGATGATGAAAAAAAGCGGCTGTTTATTAAAGAGAGTCCGATTGCTGATTCGCAATTGATAAGTTATTCAGAAATTATGGACCATATGTGGTCTAAGGAAGAGAGTACGATTAATAAGGGGCACCCAATTTTGGGAGCCATTATTGGTAATATGATTGGTGGCTTCGGTACAGGATTTCTTGGCGCTTTAGCTGGTCAAAAAGCCCAGGGGAAAGAAGTCACTTACACTTTTAATTCCCACTTAACTTTGTTTGTTGATCGAGGTAACACGGTAGATTTAATTGAGCACTATCTATATCCGGGTTCCATAAAACAAGGTGGCCTGCTTGATAAAAGTTACCAAAAAATGATTGATTCCATTGATGAACGACTTTACCATCTTGAAGGACGGAAAACACCGGCTGAAGAATTAGAAGGGGATGCCTAATTGTGAAGACTTCTCTGGCACAGTTGAGAGCTTCTAAGAAGTGGCAACAAGAGCACCCTAATAAGCAGCGTAACTATCAGTATGGTAGTTACGCCCGGAAGTTTACTCGGGACGTTGCCAATCGGGAACAACTTCTACAATTACAAAAAATGATTAACGACCGTTTGAGTCAGCTGTAATAGCTGGCTTTTTATTTTGCTGGAAAGGAGGTGTAACAGTTTGAAAGTTCAAAATGAAATGGCTACCCGGATTTCCGTCGATACGATTTCGGCCATTACCTCCATGCGGGACTTTCGCAATGCTGTTAGTGCAGTAGCGAGCGGCTGGCGGGCCCAAGAACAGGTCTTAAAAAGCTCGGGGCAGTATTCAGAAGCAGTTAAGGCTCGAATTAGTGGTCTTAGCCAAGTGATGGATATTCAGCGGGCCAAGATTGCTGAATTGCGTTCGCAACAAGAAGGCTTAAACCAGGAGAATAGTAAGCAGAGAAGCCAGTGGCTAAACTTGGAAAAGCAAATCAGTCAGGCTAATAAACAGCTGGCTGGTTATGAATCACAATTAAATAAGGCCAAGGGTAATTCTAGCTATTACACTTCTGGGCTAGCTGAAATGCAACGGCAGTACCGCCTTACCTCGGAAGCCTCACGAGCATACGTTGATAGGTTACGAGCAGAAGGAAAAAGCAGGGAAGCCAATCAACATGAATTATCGGGATTAACAGATTCACTTAAATCCTTAGAAAAGCAGCAGGCTACGCAAAAGAAGCTCCTTAATGAAATTGAGCGTCAATCCGGTAAAACAAGTGAGGCTTACAAGAAGCAAGAAACACAGTTGAATCGGACTGGCGAAACAATTGCTAATACTAGAAATCGTGCAGAAGAACTTAAAATCGCCCTTGAACCACCTAAGGGAGTTAAATGGAAGTTTTTCCGCAATCAGATCCTAAATGTTGATAAGGCCGAAGAAAAGGCCCGTCAAACGACCCTTAATTTTGGCAGTGCCCTGAAAGCTAATCTGATGGGCGGCTGGATTCAACAAGGCTTTTCTTTTATTACCAGTCAGTTTCACAGCATTATTACTAATGGGATGGAAGCTGCCAAAGCTGGTGCCGCATTGGAAGCTCGCTGGAAGAATATTGGGGTATCTGATAATGGCATTAAAGAACTCTCTGCTCAAGTAACTGAATTGAAGACGAACACTAATCTGTCTGCGCAGGCTGTTAACGGTTTGCAAACCCGATTCTATGGGATGACTCATTCAGTTAGCCAAACAACAACGTTAACCAAAGGGGTCGCCAGTTTGGCAGATCAATTGAAGCTATCTGATCAACAGGCAAATGCCTTCGCTGGTGGCTTGTCGCGAATCGAGAGTTCAGGTAAAGTTACTAGTGCTTCCTTGGGTCGGCTAGAAAAACAGGCACCAGGATTAACTGCTGCCATGTCAAAGGCGTCAGGAATGTCACAACAAGCCTTTAAGGACTTAATATCGTCCGGCAAAATGACTACTGACCAATTTAATGACATCCTAGCCAAGGCTTCTAAGGACTACAGCAAGAACGCTAAAGCATTTGACCAGTCTGCCGGTGGATCTATGCACCGGTTACGCCAGGAATGGACCACTACACAGGCCAAACTTGCTAAGCCACTATTAAAAGTTTCAGCTACTGGATTGAATGAACTTAGCAATGCTTTGCAGAATAAAGATACTCAGCATGGCCTGCAAATGCTGGCTAAGTTAATGGCAAATGCAGCTGTGCAAGCTGCTAAGTTCATTGGTTTTATCGCTAAGCACCAGTCAGTGGTAAAAACATTTGGTGCTACAATTATAGGTGTTGGTGTTGCTTTTAAAACAATGCAAGATACCTTAATGGCGGTAGATATTGTTAAGGGATTTGCTAAGCTGCCATTGATTATTAAAAGTTTTAAAGCTCTGGGCTTGGCCGTGAAGTTTGCAACTGCTGGCTTCAACCCGTGGGTTATTGCAATTGAGGCGGTTGTGGTAGCAATTACCCTGTTGTATACCCATAGTAAGACCTTCAGGAAGATGTGTAGTGAAATGGGGAAGCTGGCGGTTAAGGCTGGTAAAACCATCGTCAAAGGATTTAAGGCGGTTGTTAACTGGTTCAAGAGTGATTGGAAACAAATTGCATTATTCTTGGTAAACCCAATTGCGGGTGGAATTGCCTTGCTGTATAAGCACAATAAGAAATTCCGGAGCTTTGTTAATGGACTTGGTAAAGTTGCTAAAACCGGCCTGAAAAAGGTCGGCCACTTCTTTAGCAGTTCATCGAAAAACATCCAAAAAACGTCTTCTCGAATGTGGAAGAGAATTACCAAAACGACCAAGACGGCTTGGCGGAACCAAATCCGTGAAAATCAACGGGGCCTTAAAGACGCCCGGAAAACTTGGAACACGATGAGCAGAAATGTTCAACGAACTTCCAAGAATATGTGGAATCGGGCCAGTCGGGATGCTCGTAATGGCTGGAACTACGTTGCCCGTTGGGGAAACCGCAGTTCTAAAGATGTCGCTAAGACTTGGGACTGGATGAATCGGCAGACAACCAAGGCGGCGCAGAGAATGTTTCAAAAGCATAAGCGGACATTCAAAGCTGGTTATAAAGTTATTGAAGATCAAACTAAGACTTGGAAAGATCTGACTAGTGGTCACTGGGATCGTTTATTCGACGACACCCAACGAACAGCTAATGATATGAATAAATTTCATCAACGTCTGTTCCGTGATATGTATAAGAAGTTAAACGATATGACCGGCGGACGGCTGGGCGATATGGTTAAAACTTGGCAGGACAAGATGAGTAGTATTGGTGATACGGTCGCCAATGCTAAGCAAGCCATTCATACCCATTTTGTTGATTTAGTCCGTGGTGTAATTAAACCATTTAACGATATGCTGGCTGACCTGCAAAAAGGGATTAACTGGGTGCTTGATAAGTTAGGGGCTTCCAAGATTGGCGGTTCCTGGCAAGTGCCAATGCCTAGTTATGCCACTGGTACGCAAGGTGCTCATCCTGGTGGATTTGCTAAGGTGAACGATGGCAAGACGGGCCATTATCGTGAACTTTACCGTTTGCCAAACGGTGCGGTAGGCATGTTCCCAGCGGTGCGTAACATGGTTGTTCCGTTGCCAAAAGGTACGTCGGTACTTGATGGCGAACGGAGCTACACTTTGATGCGGATGATGGGCAAAATCCCACACTATGCAACGGGTACTTTAGATGCTGTCGGTAATTTCTTTGGCGATCTGAAAGATGATGTGGAAAGTTTCATGGATAATATTGATAAATTCATGGATCACCCAGTAGAATTTTTAGAATCAGTTTTCAAAAAATTTGTCAAAGTTTCAACACCAATTAAATTTGCTAATGATTTAGTTCAGCATGTTCCAGTGTTCATTGCTCAGCAAGCTAAAAACTGGATTAAAAAGATGCTAGATGAATTTCAAGGACCCAATGGTGGGGCAGCGTCCGAAGGATTAATTCGGCGTGCAGCTGCAATGATGCATGTGCATCCTAGCGATGCCTTTATTCATGACTTGATGCAGGTTATTATTAACGAATCTGGGAACAGATCAGTTATGCAGCAGATCCATGATATGAACTCTGGTGGTAATGAAGCTGGAGGTATATTGCAATACACTCCTGGTACTTTCAATGCTTATGCAATGCCGGGACACCACAATCGAATGAACCCGCTAGATGAGTTATTGGCATTCTTTAATAACTCGGACTGGCAAAATTCGATTGGTTGGACAACTATCTGGGGTCACCGCAAAATGGAATGGTTACACTCAGGTCCACAAGGGTCAAGACGACTTAATTCTTTTGAAAATGGTGGTCTTATTAATAAGCATGGATTATACGAAGCTGGTGAGTATAATCGTCCTGAAATGATTGTCCCATTGGATATGTCGAAACGATCCAGAGCTTATCAACTACTGGGCGAGATTGTCGCTCGTTTCCATGCTGAAGAGCCAACTCGTAGTAATCAAGTTGATAATTCTGAAGATCACAGGGAATTACAAGAACTTAATGCTAAGTTTGATCAGTTATTAGGGAAGTTTGAACAATTGTTAGGATTAAGTAATGACCAAGTCTTAGCAATAAAATCTCAAGGAAGTTTTGATACTAAGCAATTTTATAAAAAGCAAGCGCGTGACGCTGCAATGAGATCATTTAGTTAGGGGATGAGCTAGTCATGGAACCATTTTTTAAAATGAAAATTGGTGATAGTGATGAATTCGACATTACTGATAAGGTTCCAGGTATAACATACTTGGGAGTTGATGATGCTAGTTCATCACCGCAATTCACTAATAATTATCAAGATCTATCTGGAAAGGATGGGTCTTTTTTTGTGGGTCAAACATTCGCTAAGCGCACGTTTAACGAACGATTCATATTGGCTTCCAGGAATTGGGAAGATTACCAATTAGCTAAACATGAAATATATAAATTGTTTGGACGAAGAGAATTGATTAGAGTACGAACTGACGTGAATAATGCCAAAGTTTATTTTGGCTATGTTAACCCATTTGATATTACGCCAATTCAATCAGGAGCTAATTATGCTAATTTAACAATTCCTTTTGATCTGCCTAAGCCGTATCGTTATTCACTATATCGTTCAGATTCCCCTTATACGTTTCAACAATCGGGGTGGCAATTTGGGATGAATTTGCCTAGTCACTCTGATTCAGTGAGTTATAAATTTACAACTAATAATTTTAAGGTTTATAACGCCAGTGATATTAAAGTTGATCCTTATTTTCAAAATCATGATTTAAAGATAATCATTAAGTTTAATGGAAATTCATTGAAGATTCACAATAAAACTACTAATACTACTTGGACCTATAACGAAAGCAGTGATGGTAAGCATGTGATTATTTGGGATGGTCAACTATTAACCACTTATCTTGATGGTGAACAAGTTAACGGTAAGACCGATTTCGGTTATATTAGTTTAGATCCTGAGTGGAATGATATTGAGTGTACTGGAGCTAACTCAATAGATATTACATTTAGTTTTCCATTTATCTATTTGATATGAGTTCACTTACAACTCCCTTGGTTATTTTGGAGATTAAGGATGGGTACTTTTATCCTCCAGTAAACCCTGGAAATGATAATATAGCAGTTCTCCAGTCTGCATTATCAGATTCAATTTATATCCAATGGGAAGTAAATAATACGTATCAAGCGCAATTTACTGCTTATGATGATGGCTCAGAAGCCTTTAATCTGCTAGAAGTTCAAAATATGGTAAAAATTGCTGATCAATGGTTTGTAATTAAACAGATTCAACCAGACTATTCAGGTGGGATTGCGACAGTGGATGTGAGCTTATCACATGTTTCAAATGAAATTTCGCGTATAAGGCATTACAGTAATAAGGATTCAGTTGATTGGGGAGACAATTCACATTATTCAGAAGATAATAGCAATTCCAATCAAACTGATTTACAGGTTACTTCAGATAGTAGTGATGATCAGACTGAGCAGGTGACACCACAGAATATCCTAGATTGTATTTTTAAAAACAACAGCTGGGGCGTGACGTATCAAGTAATTGGAGAATTTAACTCAGTTAATGTAGACGATCCATATGCTAGCGGTAGTGGAAAAGATCTCTTAGACCGAATCAGAGAAGCATGGCCAGATTGCGTAATTTACCCAGACAACTTAAATATCCGTGTTTATTCGCATGATGAGTTTTATAAAAATTATGGTAATCGGATTGATTATTTGCACGATACAGCAGAGATAACGTTATCTTATGATTCTACAAATATGAGTAATTGTGCCCGCCTAGTTGGCGCTACGTATGAGCAGGATACTACAGTCGATACCGGTTTACCCAATGGAAATGCTGGTAAAGGTGCTCAAGCAGTAATTGATGATGCCAAGAAATATGTTGGTGTTCCATATGTATGGGGTGGTGCAGGTGGTTCACGAGGTGGAAATCCATTTAGTGGAATGGATTGTTCTAGTTTCGTTTCACAAGTATATAAGGATTTTGGTATTAATGTACCAGCGTATACGGTGTCACTTGAGAGTTGTGGAAGCGATGTTGCTTCGCCACAAACTGGTGATATGGGATTCTATGGTTCTCATGGAGCAAGCTACCATGTAACTCTTGCTTTAAATTCAACCACGATGGAATATGAACCACAGCCTGGAGAATCGTGCAAGGTTACCCCAATTAGTTACTATCCGCCATCGTGGTGGGAACGTAATGATCAAATGGCGGCAGTAGTTGGGTCAGCTGGGGATGATAATGACGTTGACAATACAACAACTGATAGCAAAGAAATGTATTATTTTGCACCATTCTGGTATCAAAATCAGGAAAGTGTTAACCGATGGGGACAATTTGGTGCGGATGATATTACTTCTGATACTATTCAAAACAAGGATGATATGAAGAGGTATGCAGATACTCAGCTTAATCTCAACCCCGATTTAGAGATTGACGCAACTTTACAAGGTAATCAGAAGCCAATTCCTGGCGAATTAATCAGAGTTGAAGTTAAACCCAAGCATTTTGTAACTACTGTGGCCGTTGTTGGTTATCAATGGTATCCATATAGTGAAATCAGTCAGTCAACTGAAACGCTGAATTCTAATGGTAAAAATATTCTTGATTACGATAATGCCCAACTCAATAATGTTTCAGCTATTCAAGATAGTGTTCGTAAGATAATAACTTCTAATATGGAAACACAAAGTGGTCAAGAAACTTGGACTGAAAGTGAGGCTAAACAATATGCTGACACCCAACGTGATTGATATTTCTGAACAATGTTTAACCACAGATTTCAGTAAATTAAAGTCTGAAGGGATTAAATCAGTAATTATTCGTCTTGGTGTGGGGAATGTTCAGGATGAGCGGGCAGCTAAATTTATTATAGGTGCTAAAAATGCTGGATTAATTGTTCATGGCTACCACGAATACCAAGATGATGTTGAAAATCAGATTCAGTGGTCTATCCAGAATGCTCATAAACTTGGATTATCAAATAATGCTTATTATTTTCTGAAAGTAAAGAACAACAAAAATATAGAAGAGATTTTTCGCCCATTTTATCGAAACTGGAAGATGAATCGATGGAATGTTGGACTATATGCTCCGGCTACTGAATTTAAGAATATTAATTCTGCTGAATTTGAGAGAAATACTATTTATAAATGGACTGTAAAGGCTGATAATGATCAATTAAATCAAAAGATGGATTTGTTAAGTATTAATTCCCTAAATGGGCTAGGGAAAGATGTTGACGTTAGCGGTAAATTAATTCAGATAATTGACGCAAATGAGTCAGTAGAGACTAATCCCAATAAAGATTATCAAGTTAGTTCTGGTGCGTTTGTGGGCTTTGACTATTCAACTACTTCCGTTCAGGGTGGTAAATTTTTGGTAGCATCTCCAGACGGTATTAATAAAATTCCTAAATTAGGGCCTGATGGATCATTTATGTTTAACCGAGACGATGGTGAACGTATATTGAAATTAATAGGAGCTAAGATTGTTCCCAGAATTCGTATAGATAAGAATACTTTATTGAAGACACCAGCTGATTATTCAGATGGTGTTTTTTATGAAAAAGTATTTTTAGATAATTCTCGAATTAAAATTAATCAGGGGAAACTAGGGATATTAATTACCAAAGTAATCGTTAATGATAACCATTGTTATGCTAGACAACAATTAGAAATCGTCGATAGTAAAAGTCCAGTTACTTTATTAAGAAATGGTCAGGATGATGCTTGGAAAGATTGGAATTATTTGTTGGGAGATGAAGAGAATGCAGGAGCGGATTAAGTTACATACGACTGATTTGCCAATTACGCTTAGTCGAGAATTTTATGATGATTTAGTTGAGAACTTTAGGTTAATTGAACAAGCGTTGAATAATCTTAATAGTGAGGTTAATTCGCTGAACGGGCAATTTAATGATTTGAACAAAGATGATATCCGAACTGAATTAATCAATGATGCTGGAATCTCTGTTACTGATAATGACGGGGAAACCAGCATTATTGATATTAGTGATACGGATACTTCATCTGAAATTAGTTAGAAAAGGAGGGATTAATTTTGCCAGTTAAGGTAACACATAACAATAATGGTCATCATTACCGAATAGCGATTGATATTGCTAAAGAGGGGGCCGAAGTGTTTGACCTAACGCCTTACTTTAAAGGGCGGGTCGGTGATAATAACTTTGGTCTGCAAATTGTCTGGTATTACCAAGGACAGCTATTAGATGTTTCTGGTATGAAGCCTTTTATTCAAGGGAATGTTGGTCACTATTCATTTGATGATCAGAAGAACCTGCAAATGGCACCTGACGCTGGAACGGTTTCATCAACAGGCGATCCAAAGGATTGTCAAGCCAATGGTCAAGCACTATATCGTTTTCCTGAGCAGATGTTTCCTAAAGAAGGAATTTTCAAGGGCTTTATTGGTTTACTTGATGATTCTGATGATGGCGGTCATACACATTTAACGGGAGTTAATATTTGGTTCCGGGTTCTGGGCGGCGTTGCTCAAATGGGACGAGCTTGTGACTTCTATATTAGTGAGCTGGATATTGCGTTGACTAACGCTAAAGAGAGGCTCCGTCAAGAAGGCATTGAACGAGAACAAGAATTTGAAAAGATTCTGGCTGATTTGCAAACTAAGCAAACAACCATTTCAAAGGAGTTAGATAGGCTTGGCGATGATACTAAGCAACAATTTCTTGGAATGGTTAGCTAAGTATAAGCAATCCTTACAAGATGCTCTTAATGCGGTTGATGATCCTAAAGAGGGATTGATGACGAAGTATTCTTCGCTGCTAACGATGGCGAAGCAGATTCAGGAAATTCTCAAACAAGCCCAATTCCACGACCGGCCATTCAACTTCGCCACTGTTAATGCAATGCAGAAGTACACGGCATTAATGGACGGTGACCTTGCAATTACGCATGGTTGGGATAACTACGACGATGGTCACGGGGCTTACTGGAATATCCGAGTCAAACACAAGGACGAAATGCCGGATGATCAGAACGTTATTAGCATTAATACTGACATGGGCTTAGTTGCGGAACGGAACTCATCTTTATTGAGTGCGGACAGCCTGGAAGACTTCCTGTACGGCTACACTATTGAGATTAAGCATAATCAAGGCAATTATCCAATTCCACGGGTCTTTTACTACGAGGATGCGATCGGAACCGAAACTAATGGTTTAGGCAGTGCTTCTCACGGCTTAGGTGAGGTCAATGTCAAATACATTCCTGCAAGAGCGGAATATAAGGATCAGGACACCATTCAAGTTAAAATTCCTCGTAACTTTTACTTAAAAGCTTCACCCAATTATAATCATGGGGCTTGGTATCTAGGAGACGAGAATCGCACGATTAAAGTTGATCTTGGCTTTGTTGACGATGAAAAAGCTAAGGCAACGAACGGACAAGGCAGTAGCTACCTGTCACCGAACACGGGTTACTTCTCAAAGCTAACCAGTCCGACGGACTTACGATCTGTCTACATTGATGAACACACGCAACGATTACTATGGAGGGATTAGTTAATGAAATATTATATCTATCAAGGTGTCGGAACTGACGGCGATCTGAAGAAAATTGCTGAAGTGACCGATAAGAAAGAATACACTGTTACTGGTTTAACAGCCAATTCAACTTACCGCTTCGCTGTTAGTTCCTACAACGGCTTACGAGAAAGCGCTAAGTCTAACGTGATCACGGTCAAGACAAGTGCTATTCCGGTTCAAAGTATTACCTTAGCAATTGATAAGACAGCACTTGAAGTTGGTGGAACCGCTAAGGTTACCGTTACAATTACGCCAGCTAATGAAACTGACGGTGCAGCAGTATTGACCTCATCAAACCCACAAGTGGCAACGATTGATGGTGCGGGAAACGTCAAAGCAATTGCTCCGGGGACAGCTACGATCACCGCAAAGATTGGTGAAAAGGTTTCTAACGTGATTAGTTTGACGGTTTATGAAGCGTTGGTTAACGTGACCAACTTAGCGGCAACTAACGTAACACCAAATTCACTTGATTTGAGTTGGGACTGATGATGAATGCAATATCGAATCAGAAATGGCGATCAACTTATCGCTACGGTAAGTAATAAGCAGTATCAAGTAACGGGATTAACTCCTAACACCACTTATAACCTGTCAGTGGCGTCCTTTAATGGCTTCCGTGAGAGTCAAAGGGCAAGTCTGACGGTTAAAACTCGGGGAATTCGAGTTATTATTCCGGAAGCACTAAAAACGGGGAATGAGATAACACTGATTTATCAAGAATATTCATTAGGGTCGGTACCGTTAGGCAGTGAGCCAATTGGACTTGGTGGCGGTGATAAGGTAACTGTTCCGGCAAGGGTAATTGAAACTGCAAACAATCAAAGTACGGTTGAGATAACAAGTACCTTTAATCGCATATCCGATCAACAAATGATGAAGCGACAAACCGATGGGACATGTGTTTTGGCGGAAAGATACAAAAGTCTTTACTATAAAGCAGGTGATAGTAGTGATTAAAATGATGGCATTAGGCGATTCCATTTTTGCGGGCTGGGACGGAACAAAGAGAGTCGCAGACTATCGTCGAATACCGGAAGTTATCGGCAAGATAAACGGCTGGTACGTCAACAATCAAGCAAGTACCGGGACAACGTTTCAGGACTTTTCATTAATGACTACTAAACTGGATTGGTCTGAGTGCTCATTGCTCTTAATAAACTATGGAGTTAATGACTGGATGTTTGGAAGCTCTGTTGATGAAGTGCGGTCTCAGTTAAGATCGGGGATTTCAAATGTTCGGCAAGCAAATTCGGATATAAGGATCTTTGTGATGTGTCCGACACTTGACTTAAGAAAAGGAAGGGGCACAACGCTTGATACGCCTAATCAATGCGGACTTACACAAGACCAGTTAAACGATGCTATTATTGCAATCTGTCAAGAAAACAGGATTGACTATCACGACTGGCGTAAACAACCAGTAATCACAAAAGACAACTCCTTTTGGGCATTGGGCGATAGTTTTACAGGGGTCCACCCTACAGCAGCAACTTCACTTAAAATTGGCAAGATACTAGCAAATGAAATGAATGGAGGAATTTAAATGGCAGGCTTAATCACAATTCCTAATCGTGATATGAACGGGATTGAAGATCTTAATAACAATTTTTCATACCTTGAAACAATGGCTAAACAAGCAATTGCGGAGGGTGGAAGTAAAGGTGAGTTTCACAATTGGAGTAAAGATGGGATCGTGATGCACAACGGCTTTACTCTATCGCATGATAGCGGGTATCGTTATTGGAAGCTTCCCACAGGGCAAAAGTTGGTTGAAATTATTATTCACTCAACTTTGACTAGCGATAATTTTCATGGTGGAGAGTGGTTCACGTTACCAGACTTTATTCAACCAGAGTCTAGCCAGCTGCACGAATCACTAGTAAACACTTATTACGTTATGCAAGGAGCGGCGGCTAATACGATAAACGTAAATTCTACCGCTACAACTCCTTTTGATCATGGTAGCTGGGATTACACACTTCACACAATGTACTTTAGCAATTAAAGGAGGGATAAATAATGAAGGCAATTTATTATGCAGATACAACAACTATCTTTTTCAAGGGAAGCAACGTTGTTGCGGATGATTATACATTAAAAGCTAACGAGACCTTTGAAGATCCGTCAGGTAAGAAAGAACCAGCTAAGCTGGTAAACGGTTCATGGGTAGATGCAACCGCTGAAGAGCATCAGCAATATATTAAAGATCAGGTCAAAACCGATAATGCTACTCAGCAACCAAGTGGAGTCAATCAAGCAATGAATAAACTTGGTCTACAGGTTGCATCGTTAACAGCTGAAAATAAGTAATTAAAGCAGTCCATTAATCAGTTGGGCTTGCAGTTGGCACAGTTAACCATGAAAGATAAGAAAGAAAATGGAGGTAACTAATTATGGATTGGATGGAATTTGTTAAAACGATGTTTAGCCTAGGTAATGTAGTAACAGGGTATGTTAATGTGGTAATCACGCCCGAACAGTACAAGCAAATTACTGGTAAGGATTACGTGGCACCAGCTACGGTTGCTTAGATAGTAAATTAGATAGCTAGATATAGCTGATATATAGCTAACATATAGTCGCCGAAGAAATACACAATACATAAATAAGCCTCGCTGTTAATACAACGGGGCTTTTGTTATGGGCGGCTATAAAAAGAAAAAGGCGAGTGTCACATGGCACTCGCATATTGTGTAATCTTTATCTGCAGATCATTATATCATAAATTAATTTTAAGGATTTGGGGGGTGAGTAAATGCATAGTATTGCGGGGTATTCGTGGGACGAGCTGTTGGCAATCGTAACTATTTTTTCAATCGTTGGTGGATTCTTAATTTGGTTGCTTAACCTAGCAATTAAAAACGGAACTGAAAAGCTGTCAAACGTAGTTCAAGATTTAATCGTTAAAATTGATAATCTAAGTCACACAATGGATTCAATTAAATCAACAGCAAATCGGACAGCCGATCGGGTTGATTTGCTAGAAGAGCGGTTTGAGGAACACATCGGTGAAGCAAAGGTGCGGAATCAAAGAATCAAAGCACTGGAGCATGAAGTCTTTGAAAGAGGGAAAGATAAATAATGAATGAGATTATTAATGCAATTCCGGAATATGTAATTACAGCGGTTGTTTCGACCGCTATTTTTTATCTCATGAATGCAGGGAAGAACTTACTACACAGCAAGGTTCAACATGCCAAAACAGCACAATCAAAAGAATTGTGGGGATTCATTGAACAGGTTGCTAACACGGCAGTCAATTCTTTAATAAGTAAGAATCTAACCGGTGACGCTAAGTTTGCACAAGCAACGGCAATTGTTCAAGATACATTGAACAAGCAGGGCTTTACTAATGTTGATGTTAAGGCAATTGAATCAGCCGTTCAATCAGCTTATGAAAAATCACCATTAACGCCTACCACAGATCCAGCAAAAGAGCCGGACAAGTTGGGACAAAAAGAACCTAATTCTGTCCCAGATGGTAAGAAAAAGGCAATCGATCCAAAGGAGGTCGCATAAAATGGCAGTTCGTAATCCGTTTATTGATGTATCAAGTTACCAACCAGATACGGTAGCATTTTTTCAGGCAGCTAAGAACCAAGGAGCACAAGGAGTCGTTGTAAAGCTAACTGAAGGCAGTGAAGATGGCTCTAATTACATTAACCCACGAGCAGCAGCACAAATTCGCAATGCTTTAGCAGTGGGCTTACGGGTAGCTTGTTATCACTTTGCTCGCTATACTTCAATTCCAGATGCACAAAATGAAGCTCGATTCTTTGTTAAGGTTGCTCGTCAGTTTGGCATGTATGACGATACGCTGATGATTGATGATGCAGAAGTTAATTCAGCCAGTGACTATCAAGGGGCTACCTTAGCCTTTCTTCAAGAAGTAGAAGCACTTGGTTATAAGAGCACCGGTGTCTACTCAATGCGGAGCTTCTTTACTGGTGGAATCTTAAATAGTCATGGCTTTGGTAACCGGAAGAAGTGGGTTGCTGGCTATGGAGTTACTTCACTCGGAATTGATAATGCGAATGCTTGGCAATATACCGATCACGGTATTATGGGGATTGACACCAGCCTTGATTTTGATGGTGCCTTTACCAATGGAGAAGCAAGCGGTAGCGTACCAAGTACCCCAGTACCAGCACCGCAACCGGCAGAACATGTTGGTAAACCAGCTACTGGGACATATATTGTGCAAACAGGCGATACCCTAAGTGGAATCGCCGAAAAGTACAATACAACTTGGCAAAATTTAGCAGCAATTAACAGTTTGGGTAATCCTAATCTACTTCAAGTGGGTCAAGTATTGAAAGTGACGGGTAATGCATCACCACAGAATACTTATTACGTTCAAGCGGGCGATACGTTAAGTGGAATTGCTAGCAAGTTTGGTACAACCGTCTCTGGTTTAGTAAGTCTCAACCACATTGCTAATCCTAACGTGATTTATGTTGGTCAAAAGATTATTCTTGGTGGTACTGGTCAATCTAACGCCTATACCGTTCAAAGCGGCGATACCTTATCTGGAATTGCTTCAGCTCACGGGACAACTTGGCAAGCATTAGCAAGTAAGAATCACATCGCTAACCCGAACATGATTTTTGTTGGTCAAACAATTCAATTATAGAAAAATTAAGCCAATCGGTTCTTATGGACTGGTTGGCTTTTTTGTCGTATAATTTAGTTATCATATAAATCACTAGAGTTGGTCACGGAAAAGTCTAACTCTTTTTTTATTATAATAATTATTGATTTATATGATGGAGTGATTTATATGAAAAAGTTTGGTAGACCGGTGGGAATCATTTTGGCTACTGCTTATCTTGGAATGGTATTGGGGCTTGAATATGTTAGAGTCCTAGATTGGAAATCATTGCTTATTTTATTTGCCATGTTTGTAGTTTGGGCTTTGATAGTATTTGCAAACATAGCAACATTTTTTGAAAATCGAACTTTTAAATTTCTTGGATTTGAAATTGGAGCTAAAGAAACTGTTGTATCACCTTCTAATAATAAATCTAATTCATTAAATGATTTGAAAATTGAAATAAATAATCTTAAAGAAGCTAATAAAAAAATCAACGATAAAATTGAAGAAGTGAATAAGCGCATTACTAAATCACATCCGCCTGTACCTAAGATGAATTTTGATGAAATGTTAGGTACTATTCTTTTCGTTAGTGGAATAGGTACAGGTAATACTGACTATAACGATATGGAAGCAGACGGTAGTACATTTAACGACTTTTGTGAACAAATAGCATTAGCAAAAGGACACAATGTTGAAATTGAAAAATCAGTAAATTATAAAAAGATGCTAAACATATATCTTAACGCTATTGAAAGTCACTTAATGGCTCAGTTGGTCTTAATGTATGATAGAAAAGCAAACTCATTTGAAGATACTATTCAAGGAACATTTAAACAATATCCTTATAGTAAAGAAACACTTTTAGCAGTTAGAGATGACTTTATTGATAGTTATGGCAAAAAGTCGCAATGTACTTTACTTTTTGACGAAATAATTAATAAGCTTGATAAAATGTATTAAAAAACTAGTCCTAGTGGTAGTTGCACAATCTGCAATGACCACTAGGAATTTTTGTCGTATAATTATTGTTTGAGGTATGTATTATGAATGATAAAAAACTTTATGGATATTTGGTTGTTACAAATATTTGTAGAAAACAGATTTACGAATATAAGAAACTTTTTGCTAAGTCAATAAATTTAAACCAAGTTGATAAAAGAAGATGAAAACTATCTTTTAGAAAATATAATCAACAATTGTATAAGCTTTCTTTTTATTTTGATAATGTTCTTGAGGGATACTGGTATATCATTCCAAAAGAACATCCTAAACTAAATATTGATATACTCTCTTATATAAACGAAGAATCAGAGAAGTTATTAAAAGAAGAGTGGTTTTATGGCGTTAAGGATAATGACGGATTATCTTCATTACTTGGTCAAGTTGATAATAGTTTCTTTGGTGTAACTCCATACCCTACGATTCTGTACAAGGCAGCTTATTTTTGGTATACAATATCAACAAAGCAGATGTTTAATAATGGAAACAAGAGAACAGCTTTATTAACTGCATTATTATATTTGAAATTAAATGGCTATTCATTTGATATTCTTAATGAAGTTGCGTTGTATAATATATCTATTGATGTTGCAAATAAAAAAATATCATTTAACCAACTCTACCAATATATATTAAGACATTCTTATATTGATTTTGGCTTTTCAAGAAAGATACTTTCAGGTAAAAATTCTTGATAGTTAGTAATAAATATAGTAGTATACACTTATTAATTTGAAAGGAGCTGATATAATGAATCAAAATCTAAAAGGACAATTCGTTAAGGTTCCTAGTAAAAAAATAAACAAGATTGTAAATAAAACTGTCGATATTAATCCTAAATCAACCATGAATGAATTATTAGAAAACCCTAAATTAGTAAAAACCTTGCAAAAGTTATCATTAGTTTAAAATAAAAAATCCATCAACTAAAAGGTGATGGAGCAGAAAGATTATATACTTGTACGTTAATTTAAGTATATAGTCTTTTTTTGTTTCCGTAAAGCGAACAGCAGTTTATGCTATACTGATTACAAGTTAAGTTTGAGTGGGACAAAATAACCCGGCACTTCTTATGAGGTGTCGGGTGTCTTTAAATGCAACAATTTTGCAACAAATTTTGCAACATTTATGAACTTCTATGGTTTTTAAAAAACTTTCTTCTCCTATTATAGTAGCCGTAGAAACTTATATAATAGGAACCAAAATTGGCTTCACATACATGGAACAATATTAATAATTTTAACGCCATAATAAAATAGCAAATAATGGGGGACTGAGTACTAGTGCTTGCGGTCCCTCATTATCTGTGCTTGAATGAAATTGACAAATAGCAACATTCCGATACAATTAAACATGTTGCAGTCACGAATTTGTTCGTGAAACAGATATAAAGGAGAATCGCAAACATGGATGACAAGAAGGTCAGAGTTCGCTACGCACCTAGTCCAACAGGTTTCTTACATATTGGTAATGCGCAGTCAGCCCTTTTTAATTATTTATTTGCTCGTCACTTTAATGGAACAATGGTATTACGGATTGAAGATACTGATACCAAGCGAAATGTTAAGGACGGGGAAGAAAGTCAACGGGAGAACTTGCATTGGTTAGGAATTGATTGGGATGAGGGTCCTAACAAGCCTAATCCAAAGTATGCTCCATACCGTCAAAGTGAACGGAATAAGCAAGGAATTTACCACAAGTATATTCAAGAATTGCTTGACAAAGGGTTAGCCTACAAGGATTACTCAACTGAAGAAGAACTAGCCGAAATGCGGGAACGTCAACGGGCTAATAACGAAGCACCACATTACGATGGTCGTTGGTATGGCAAGAGCGAAGAAGAGCAAAAGGCTGCCGAAGCTAAGGGGTTAAAGCCAACTATTCGTTTCCACTTCCCAAAGAACCATGACTATGAATGGGATGATATTGCTCGGGGTCATGTTTCCTTTAACTCTGATAATCTTGGTGGTGACTTCATCATTGAAAAGAGTGATGGGATGCCTACTTACAATTTTGCGGTTGTTGTTGATGACCATACGATGGACATTACTCACGTATTACGTGGTGCTGATCATATTTCAAATACACCAAAGCAAATTGCAATTTATGAAGCACTAGGTTGGGATCACCCAACTTTCTGCCACATTCCATTGATCTTTAACCCAAAGACCCGGAAGAAGTTAAGTAAGCGTGATAAGGATACTTTGCAATTCATTAGTGAATACAAAAAGCATGGTTACCTTCACGAAGCAATCTTTAACTTTATTGCATTCTTAGGTTGGTCACCAGTTGGCGAACGGGAAATTTACTCGAAGGATGAATTAATTAAGGTTTACGATCCAAACCGGATGTCAAAAGCTCCAGCTTACTTCGATCAAAAGAAGCTTGATTGGATGAATGCTCAATACATTAAGAGCATGTCCGTTGACGAATTGACCGATCGGACCATGGAATTGGTAAAAGAAGGCGAAACTGAAGAAGCTAAGCGCCTTCAATCAATTCCAGAAGATCAGTTAAAGAACTTGATTATGAAGACAATCCATGTTCACCAACGTGATGTTAATAAGTTACTTGAAGTGATTGAATATGTTTGGTCCTATTACAACGTTCTTGATGAAAACTTCAATTACGATCTAATTAAGGACAATGAAGACTTCGCTAATGATGATGTTTTAGCTGTCTTAATCGGCTTAAAAGAAAAACTTGAAAACGGTGCGGATGACTACAGTCAAGCTATTAAGGAAGTTGGTAAAGCTACTGGCATTAAGGGACGTGGCTTATACTTCCCACTTAATTTAGCATTTACTGGGTCAACTTCTGCTCCACAAATTTACGAGATTATGGATATCTATTCTCGTGATACAGATATTGAATTGCTTGACCGGATGATCAAGGCACTTCAAGCTTAATTTTAAGATATGAATTATGGAAGAAGTTATGAGTAAGCCTAAGATTGGCTGTACCATAGCTTCTTCTATTTTATTTTTAAAATTTAGCCAAGAAGCTTGACCATTACTGAACAAAAGACGTAATCTAGTAATTAACGATAAAACCAAAAACGAGGTTGTTAAAAATGGTTGAGATGAAGCAATACATGCGGAAATCACTAAATGATGTTCCTAAACTAAAGATTTTTGAATTTAGTAATTATGCCTCACAATTTGACAATGTGATTAAATTTACAATTGGCGAGCCAGATTTTAATACGCCAGAATATATTAAAGATGCAGCAATTAAAAGTATTAAGAATAACCGGACTCACTACGCACCGCAACGGGGGACTGCAGGTCTGCTAAAGGCTGTTTCGGATTTCTTAGCTCAAAATTACGATTTGCATTATAATCCCCAAACCGAGATTTTAATTACTAATGGGGTAACTGAGGGAGTCTATTCGGCAATTACTGCAATCACTAATCCCGGTGATGTTATTTTAGTTCCCACACCAACCTTTTCAATCTATAGTCCTGATGCAGTAATTGCTGGCGGGACGGCTGTTGAGGTTGATACTTCAAAAACAGATTTTAAATTAACTCCCGAATTACTGAAGTCCTATTTAGACAAATATGGTGAACGGGTTAAAGGAGTTGTTTTTGTTAATCCATCAAACCCCACTGGAATAGCTTATACCCAAGAGGAACTTAATGCCCTTGCTAAATTGATTAAGGGGAAACCGATCTTTGCGATTAGTGATGAAATTTATAGTGAACTAATCTATGATGGTGGATATGCTTCGATGGCACGGGCACTCCCCGAACAGACAATTTTAACAAATGGCCTTTCTAAATCGTACGCAATGACTGGTTGGCGGATTGGCTATCTTTGTGCACCAGAAGCAATTACTAATGAAATTTTTAAGGTTCATTCGTTTGTAATGACGGACGTTGCGACCTTTACTCAAGACGCTGCTGAAGCGGCCTTAAAGGGTGGAACAACAGCAACTAAAGAAATGGACGAAAAATACATTCAACGGCGTGATTATATGAAGAAACGGTTGACAGCGATGGGGTTTGACTGCAGTCGACCAATGGGAGCGTTCTATATTTTCGCCAAAATTCCTGACTTCTTAGAACAAGATGACACTAAGCTGATTTATGATCTTGTTAAGAACGCGCGGGTTGCAATTACAGCGGGTTCGTACTTTGGTAAAGGCGGCGATGGCTACTTACGGTTTAGCTATGCAACTAGTATGGATCAGATTAAAGAGGGAATGGATCGTTTAGAGAAATACATTAATAAAGTACGCCAGTAATATTTAATAAAAAACGACTCATGGTATCTGATGTTTCTCAAATACCATGAGTCGTTTTAGGATCTTTTTTATAGTTAAAAGAATTCAAGAGGCTTTAGAGTAAGCCCCTTGAATAAAGAGTGAATTGCTTCAAAAAAAGTTAATCGCTCAGCTTCTTGGCGTCAGCATCAATCTTTGCAAAACCAGAACCATCTGGCTTCTTGTTGCTACGCTTTTCCATGGCTTTACGTGCCATTTCCTTACGTTCTTGCTTACTAAGTGCCATCTAACTTCGCCTCTTTCCGAAACGCTTCAACAATATAGATATATTACACAAATGTAATATATCTATATTGTAATTATAACCAATTTTATTTTAAAATCAACGATCGCTGGTTAAATGTAAAGAAACTCTTCAATAATTTATGAAGTTCTTTAAATCTTGCAACAAGTCGATTAAGATAAAAACTAGTTATTAAAGTGAGGAGCGGTGCATAATGGCAATTTCAGGACACGAACAGGCTGCTCATGACGTAAGTGGAATTATTAATCAGCGGATTGCTGAAAAGGTTTCCTTCCTGCGCCAAGTGGATGAAGCAGTAAAAGATCACCATGATAAAAAAATCTATCAGTTATTGGATAATCAACGTTATGCTAAGGAGATCGAACATCGGGAGCAACAACCTAACAATCAAAGCGTAATGAGCTTAGTTGATGATATTACTAATTACTTAAGTAACTTCTTAAGTATTAAATTGATTGATTATTTGGGGAAGCAGTATCCATTCTTTTATTATGAGGAATATGAGACCGGTCATTACCGGATCTATTTTGGTAATTGGTGGGATCGCCGTGAATTTGGTGAATTGGACGTTCTCAATGTTCGCTTCCTGTTTAATAATGATGAATACGATAAGTTGAAGAAGACATTTGAATTGTCCCGTGATAATAAGCGGTACAATAGCGACAAGATTGATAAAATCTCTGCTGAAAATGATCGACTGCAAGATTTAATTGATCACCAGCGTGAACGTGAAGAACAGCGGACTAAGTTACAAGAACAACTAAAGGATGTTAGCTCGCGTTCAGGAATTTGGGAAAGTACTAAGAATAAGGAAAGTCGACAAAGCCTTGTTGATGCTCTTCAAAAGTTAGAAGACGAAGAAGAAGAATCACGAACAGCTACGCAAACAATCAAGGATAACGAGCAGGTAGTTCTGTCACTTTCAAAAGAAAATACAATTTTGAGCTATGAACAAAAAAGTATTTTAGATACGTTCGGTTCTTTTGAAGACTTTGAATTAGCTAACCGCAATTTATACGCTAATTACATTAAGAGCTTATCTGATGACCAAGAAAAGCAGGTGACAGATGATGAACAATAATCAAATGTTGAATCAACCATCTGAACAGTTAAATGCCTTGGCCCATTCTTTTGAGCATGGCCTGGAAATTGGTCAACATTACGTCAAATTATTAACTAAACTAGCTCAAACTGAAGACGCTCATGATCTTTTTGCTGCAACAAACGATTTAGTAAATTTAGATTTAGAAGACGCGTTTGTTAAGTTTCCTCAACACTATCAGGCTGCAGATTATTATTTGCTATTAATGGGACGATTGTTGGAAATGCACTCCAATACAGAACTCAAAATTACTGAAGATCCAACAAGCCACCGTTTTTATGCAACGATTTCTGCGTTAGGTGAAAAGGTCCTCTTTCATTTTATTAAGGATGCGGAAGAAAATGCCGTTTTTACGGATGTCAATGATAATGAACCAATTTTTTCTCTAAACCTCAAGCATCAAATGTTACGGTTTAATAATAAAGCACTAGTGAACTACTTTATCATTAATGGGTTAAAAAAGTATTCGGATCTTGACTTACGTTCGGCAATCAAACCGTTATTACTTTTTGCCCAGGCGCTTCACGACGATTTGAATTTTGTAATTGATCGGGGAATCCTTGATACAAGTAACCAGCAGCATTATGACTTAGCTCAGCTTGAACTATCATTAACCGTAATTGATCGATTGTTCGTTGCTACGGCAGAAACTGATTACATGCTATTTAATTTACCAAAGAATAATGGTGCTGAATTACGGCTTGAACGTCAGGTTAATCTTGATCTTTCGTTTGACCCTGATGATTACAGTCAACAATGGTTTTTCTCTGTTCAAGATCCTGACGCCCAAGTTTCACTTTTTGACTTGCTACTTCATTACCAATTAATTCGTGATTGGTACTTGAATAATCGTGATGAATTAGCGGTCAAGTCAGATCCGTTAATTTTTGCCGATGATGAGCAAGTTGAACAGGATGAGCCGACAACTGATGAGTCAGTTCTTGAGGATGATGAGAAAAATGATTAATTGGACAACATTACTACATCAAGTAATTGATTTAGAACTCGATGTGGACGAAGCAAGGGAGCTGACGATTGGTCCAGAAACGCGCAAGCAAACAATCTTTGTTGCATTAGATGTAGAACTAGCAAAGCTTGCGAATAGTAATGGCTGGTTTAAAGTTCTTGATCAATCTAAGGAAGATCCCCAGGAGTCACTTGAGCACTACTTGCAATCACTTGAATTATTGTTACTATTCAGTGCAAAGCAGCAGTGGACACATTTGGTTGTTATGGATCAAAAACAATGGGATTTAATTCAACGAACTAAACCAACAACGAAACTTGCCGATCTTAATAAGCAATACTTAGCAATTAAGCACTTTCTTAACGATGCTTACTACAATCACCGTCAGGAAAGTTTTCGTCATGCTTGGCATCTCCTAATAAAGTGGGGGGGGCTGGTTGATTTAAGATTTAGTGGCGAAGAAATTACTACTAAGTATAAAGAATTGATTGAGCAGCAACGAACCCATTGGATAAAAAATTAAAGCAAAAAAAGAGGACTGACATTTGCCAGTCCTCTTTTTTGTTGAATCGAAAACGATCATGCTTTCCGACTATTATAACTGTTACGAGAAGCAACATGTTTACCAGCTGCTTGATCATCATTATTGGTTTTGTTACCAAACATAATTTGACCAACAACTGAACCAATTAAAATTATTATAATAACAAAGAATGGTAACATGATAAATCACCTCAAAAAGCATTCTCTATTTTTTATTATTAGACTTTTTCATTATTTTGCAATTAATAACTAATAAACTGACATAATCTTTATTAAATGTTTAAAATATTATCAATTTTAGAAGATTTAATATGAAAGGTCTAACTCTCATTGACGCTGTATTTCTTTAGTTATCGAGAGATTATTATTAAATTATTGAAGATTACTTATTTTTGAGAATATTATTTGTTTAATCCGTAATTAATTGGGAAGATAGCTAATAGATTGATAAATTAATCATATATTGAAAAATATTTCAGGCAATCCGGTGTTATTATTTTAAGCCAGCCAATTTACTCACATAGATGATATTTAGTATAAAAAAATAGCACTTCCTATTTTGAAGGAAATGCTATTTTTCTATTTACTTAGAAGTATTCCTAAAGTTCAACTGGCTCATAAATACTGATATATCAGCATTTGAAATGAAACGAGAGGGACTTGAACCCTCAACCCTCGGTTTAGAAGACCGATGCTCTATCCAGTTGAGCTACCGTTTCAGACAAATTATAGTATATAATTTTACGTCCGTAATTGTCAATGCAGCTTGAAAATATATTGCATTTTTTATAGAATGATTACTTTGATTGTTTGACTGAACCGCTTTCGAAACCTATACTTTAAATTAGTAGAAGTACGAAAGCGAGGGGAACTTAAGCTGAAATCGAAGGGATGATGATTTATGGCAGGTAATAAGACAGATCCACGTGTAGTGAAGACACGTAATAGTCTTCGTAAAGCACTAGTTTATCTAATGCAAAGAGAAAAATTAGAAGACATCAGCGTTCAAAAAATTACTGAAACCGCCAACATCACCCGGGGAACTTTCTATCTTCACTATAAAGATAAGAAGGACTTCATCAGATCCGCGATTAACGAGATCCTTGATGAATTCTTTGATCAAGTGATGGTAGAGAGTGAGGACCTTAGTTTTTCTAAAGGGCAAACGGTGCAGGTGTTCTCACTCCAGAAGGCGTTTCAGTACATTGAAAGTGAAGCTGATATTTTTGATGTATTACTGAACAACGAACGAAATGACTTCTTCTATGAACAACTTTATGATCGGTTATCTGAACAGCTATCAAGGTTTTACACAGTGATGGCTGAAGCAGATGAGCAACCAAAAGTTCCCTTGAATTTGCAGATCTCCTTCATTGATTCAGCACTTCTTGGGATAATAAGTCATTGGCTAAAAGACGGTATGATTTATACATCACGATACATGACTCAAAGCGTGGGGAAGATGCTCGATCAGTTAGATTCTAACAATATCCTTTTGCTTGACTTCTTTAGTCATGAAGCTGAGCCAGCATTACAGGATATTCAATGAATCTTAGTTTAGGGAGGGAGTGAGACAGAACTAGCTTGTCTAGTTCGTCTTCCCACCCCCCGCGTAAGGATGGCTAGGTTGGTCAAATGCTGATAAATCAGCATTTGAACTGCCAGCCAGTTACTGCGCTGTTGCAGTATTACCTTTAAAACAGTGAAGAGGTCGGGTTATTTCCCGGCCTCTCCCTTTTTGAACTCTATCAAAGTTGTAGTTGACTAATTAGTTGATTTTTGATATTATGCAACTGTTGTATTTGTGACCCAACAACTACAACCGCACGCTGCCAAGTTTAAAGCATTTGCTGCTTGGTTCGGCGAGTCTTAGAATTAAGGAGGTGCACAAATTTATGTACGCAATTATCGTAACTGGCGGTAAGCAATACAAGGTAGAAGAAGGTTCATCCATCTACGTTGAAAAGCTTGATGCTAAGGAAGGCGACAAGGTTACTTTTGATCAAGTAGTCTTTGTTGGTGGCGACAGCACTAAGATTGGTACTCCATTAGTTGATGGTGCATCAGTTGAAGCTACTGTTGATAAGCAAGGTAAGGAAAAGAAGGTTGTTACCTTCAAGTACAAGCCTAAGAAGCACACCCACACTAAGCAAGGTCACCGTCAACCATACACTAAGGTTACTGTTAACAAGATCAATGCTTAATGCGGAGGTAGATAATGATTCGGGTAACTTTTAATTTGAATTCGGATCACCTAATTACCGCTTTTCAGATGACAGGGCATGCCGATGCTGGTCCTTATGGTCAAGACATTGTTTGTGCAGCTGTATCTGCTTTATCAATATCTACTATTAATGGTTTGGAGCAAGTTGCTAAAACTAAGCCGAATATTGATAGTGATGATGATAATGGTGGCTTTTTCGATGTTACTGATATTAGTTTGGTTCATGATGCGCAAGTTATTATGCAGACATTCTTTAATGGAATGAATGATATTGCAGAAAGCTATCCTCAAAACATTGAAATAAAAATGTTTAAAAATTAAAAATATTTGCTGGAGGTGAACAATTATGATTATGAATTTGCAATTCTTCTCTCACCACAAGGGGGGCGGTTCCACTGCCAACGGTCGGAACTCAGCTGGTCGTCGTCTTGGTACCAAGGCTGTTGATGGTTCAATCGTTACAGCTGGTTCAATCATTTACCGTCAACGTGGTACTCACATTAACCCTGGTGAAAACGTTGGCCGTGGTGGTGACGATACCCTTTACGCTAAGGTTGCTGGTCGAGTTAAGTTTGAACGTCTTGGCCGTGACAAGCGGAAGGTTTCTGTTTACCCAGTTGCCGAATAATAATATAAGGGACCGTGCCTTTAATGGTTCGGTCCTTTTTATTTTTAAATTTACCCCTCGTCATTAATTATCAAAATTACCTATAATAGAATTAAATCAAAAATGGGGGAATCAGCTAATGTCAAGAATCAGTAAATTACAAAAGAAGTTCGAACAATTATACATTGATGCCTTTTTGGTAACTGACCAAAGAAATATTTATTATCTAACAGGGTTTAACCTTCTTCAAGGGGATGGATGCTTACTAGTAACGCCGCAGAATGCCATTATTATTACTGATGAACGGTACCAGTTAGCTTTAGAAGAATTTGAGTCTGATGAGGTTGTTGCAACGATTAGTCGGGATTATTATGGTGCCGTTAATAAAATTTGTGAGGGCCTCGACTTAAGGGTTCTTGGCTACGAAGACACTATTCCGTATTATCTTTTTGATGTTCTTGATGAACTGATGACGTCTGATATCGTTCCCTTTCACCATTTGATAGAAAAAATGCGGTTAGTTAAGGATAGTACCGAGATTAGTAAGCTTCGTGCTGCCGCTGAATTACAATCAGCGGGCTATGACTACGTTCTCTCGATTGTTCATCCAGGGATAACAGAACGTGAATTAGCAATTAAACTTGATTATTGGATGAAAATGCAAGGTGCTTCAGGACCATCTTTTCCAACAATTGTTGCTAGTGGAGTTAATTCCGCAAAACCACATGCGACTGCTTCAAGTAAACCGATTGCTGACGGGGATGTTGTGACATTAGATTTTGGTTACTATCTTGATGGCTACACCGCGGATATGACAAGGACCTTTGCTGTTGGCTCAATTGATCCTGAACTCCGTGATGTTTATAAGATTGTAAATGAGGCTCGCCAGTTGGTGATTGATCATGCTAAGGTTGGTACTCATGGTAATGAACTGGATGCATACGGTCGTGCATTAATCGAAGAAGCTGGTTACGGTGATGAATTTAATCACGGAATGGGACATGGCATTGGTTTAGCTGTCCATGAGTTGCCGGCAACATATGCGCCAGGAACAACAAGGGTTAAACTAAAAAATAATGAAGTGATTACGGTTGAACCAGGGATCTACATTCCCCAAATTGGTGGTGTTCGAATTGAAGATGATATTATTGTGACTCATGGTGATGCAGAAGTAATCACGACTGCACCAACAGAATTGATTATTGTTGGGGACTAGCAATGGATAAACTGAATCAACTTTATACTCAGATTGAACAGCAGGGGATTCAGGCGATTAGGACTCGCCAAGTACAGATTGATCCTAATTTGCAAAATTTAGAAGTCGATTCTCGGCAAGGGCTAACCCTCCTTGTTAAGTTACCGGCTCACGTTACCAGAAACATTAATTTTGTGCTAAACGAGCTTAAAAGACTTGAACCATTTCAGTATTATTACCCAGCTAATACTATCCATATTACTGTGATGGATATTCGGCGTGCCGTTTCTGACTTTCGTATGACCAAAGAAGAATTAATTAACTATCAACAAGTCATTCAGAAAACGATTGAGAATGTTAATGCAATTAATTGGCATATGGCAGGACTGATTTGTAGCCCGGGAGCAATTCTTGTTAAGGGATTTTATTCTTCAGAATTGCAACAACTTCGTAATGCTTTAAGGACAAACTTTCTTAAGAACGGACTAGTATTGGATGAACGTTACGTAACCTTTTCCGGTCATGCAACAGTTGCGAGATTTAAAAAGAATCTTATTCACCCGCAAGAATTTTTAAGTGAAATTAACAATTTTCATAATGTTGAATTCGGTGACTTCCAAACTAGTGAAGTTGATTTAGTAATTCATGATTGGTATAATCGTCGGTCACACTTAATAGAACGTTTCTCACTCAAAACCACTTGATTGGATTGTTGCTTTTTTCTAATAGATAGTGCAAAATAATACTGAGATACTTCGATGAAGATTATTGTAAAACCACTAAAATAATTAGTAGTTAATATACTGAAATACTATAAAATGGAGGACTTATAATGGCAGAAGATTCAAAGATCATCTTGAGCAGTGAAGATCAATCTCTCGGTACGATTGAAGTAGCACCTCGTGTTGTTGAGATTATTGCTGGCGTTGCTGCAAGTGAAATTGATGGTGTTTCAAAAATGTACGGTTCGCTTGCCAATAGTTTTGGTGAATTATTAGGACGGTCTGATCAGCGTCGTGGGGTTAAGTTAACTAGCCAAAATGATAATTTGACTATCGATATTGATGTTTATATTGATTATGGTGTTTCAGTTCCTAAGCTTGCTGCAAAGATTCAAGATCGGGTGAAACAACAAGTAACGTTAATGACAGATCTAAATGTTAGTGAGGTTAATATTCACGTTAAAGGAATTGTTCAAAAGAAGGAAGAACAAACAGTGGATCCGGATGATATTTTTGGAGAACACGAAGATGATAAGGCTGGTGAAAAGTAATGATGCCAAATCGACACGCAGTTCGTGAAGAAGCCTTTCAAATTTTATTTGCTAAGCAATCAAATCCAGATGCAACGTTAACTGATATTTATGAATCATTACCAAGCCATGCTGATAAGATTCCAGCATACTTGCAAACGTTAGTTGAAGGAGTTAGTGAACATCAAGAAAAACTTGATGAGCAAATTACGCAACTTTTAGCTAGTGGTTGGGAAATTAATCGTCTCGCCCAAACAGACTTGGTAATTTTGCGGTTGGCTTTATATGAAATTCAATTTGTAGATGAAGTACCAACTGTTGTAGCAATTAACGAGGCATTGGAATTAGCTAAAACATATAGTAATGATAAATCCCGTAAGTTTATCAATGGTGCATTAGGCAAGTTTGAGCGCCAATTAGAAAGTAACTAAATATTGGTTTAAGGGAGAGGATGCAGTAAAAATGCAAACTCTCTTTTGCTTTAAACTTCTTTTGGTATTGATATGGTAAAATATTTTTAGTTAAACTGGAAAAGGAGAATGGCAGAATGGCGATACTAATTGATGGTCGTGCCGTGGCAAAAGAAATTAACGAAAATACCGCAGAACGAGTAGCCCGTTTAGCTAATGATGGGATTATTCCCGGATTGGCAGTGATTTTAGTCGGTGAAGATCCGGCCAGTAAAATTTATACCCGAATGAAAGATCGGAAGGCAAAAAAATTAGGAATTCATTCTGTCCTTTCGGTCTATCCAGAAGATGTTCGTCAAGAAGAACTTTTGCATGATATTCGTCAATTTAATGAAGACGAGTTAATTAATGGGATTCTTATTCAGGAGCCGTTACCTGATCACCTAGATGGGAATGAACTCCTAAATACGATTGATCCGCGTAAAGATGTTGATGGATTCCATCCATTTAATGTTGGTCGTTTATATAATAATATTAAGGAGAACTACCCGGTTAGTTGTACGCCACGGGGCATCATGAGTCTTTTAAAGCATTACCAAGTGGATTTGGAAGGAGCCCATGCAGTCGTTGTTGGCAGGAGTATTCTTGTTGGTAAACCGATGGCAGCGTTACTTGAAAATGCTAATGCAACAGTTACGGTTGCTAATCGTTATACTAGAAACCTTAGTGAAATAACTAGACAAGCCGATGTCCTTGTTGTTGCGGCGGGAGTTAAGCACTTGATCACCGGTGAAATGGTCAAAAAGGGTGCAGCTGTAATTGACGTTGGCATCCATCGCTTAAAAGATAAGACATTAACGGGGGATGTTGATTTCGAGAGTGTTGCTCCTGTTGCCAAAATGATTACTCCTGTTCCAGGTGGTGTTGGTCCGATGACGATTGCAACGTTAATGGAACAAACCGTTGATCTTACGGAGTGGAGTCATAATGGATAGAAGTCAGTACTTAACAGTTAGTGAATTAACAAGTTACCTAAAACAAAAGTTTGATCGTGATCCTTACTTAAAAACCGTTTATTTAACCGGTGAGCTTTCAAACTTTCGACTCCGGCAGCGTCATCAATATTTTAGTATCAAAGATGAGAATGCGGTTATTGATGCTGTAATGTTTGAACGTCAATTTCGTCAGGTAAATTTTCGTCCTGAAACTGGGATGAAGATTTTGGTTGTTGGTCATATCGGTCTCTATGAAAAAAGCGGTCGATACCAGATTTATGTTGATCGAATGGAGCCGGACGGTCTTGGTGCCCTTTATCTCCAATTTGAACAGTTAAAAAAGAAATTAGGCGCTGAGGGACTCTTTGACCAAATCCCACGACCAATTCCTCAATTTCCGAAAAGAATTGCTGTTGTAACCAGTTTAGATGGTGCGGTAATTCGTGATATTAACACGACAGTTCGCCGCCGTTATCCAATCGCTCAGGTTGTTCTGTTCCCGACCGTTGTTCAGGGAGATAAGGCTGCTACTGATATTGCTCGTCAAATTAACCGGGCAAACCAGATGGGGAATTTTGACACAATGATTATTGGTCGTGGTGGTGGATCATTAGAAGATTTATGGCCCTTTAATGAAGAAATTGTTGCACGGGCAATTGCTGACAGTCATATTCCAGTGATTTCCTCAGTCGGTCACGAAACCGATACCACTATTGCTGATTTAGTAGCCGATCAGCGGGCAGCAACGCCAACTGCGGCGGCAGAATTAGCAACTCCAAATCGCCTTGCAGATGTTTTAATGACCATCCAGGATGATCAAGTTCGTTTAAATAGTACAATGAAAAAGCTGATTGATTTTGACCGAAAACAATTACAAAAGCAATTGCAAAGTTATATTTTTCAGCAACCAAGTAGGCTATACGAAAATTATGCTCAGAAGCTCGATCAATTAACTCAAACCTTAAAAAATGATGTTAGTAATCTTGTTAGGGATCGGTTAAACAGTGTTCAACAGCTGCAAGGAAGATTACAAATTAACTCACCTCAGCATACAATTGAACAGGCACAAGAAACGGTTACTCAACTTCAGAACCGGTTATTAAGTAGTGCTAAAAATAGTCAGCAACAGCGTCATCAGAAAGTAATGAGCCTGATTCAGCAATTAGATTCTTTAAGTCCATTGAAGATTATGGGACGTGGATATTCATACGTTACCTATCGTAATTCAGTTGTTAATACGGTTAAAGAATTAAAAAGTGGGCAGCAGGTAAGCCTTCATTTTAATGATGGAAAAGCAACGGCAAAGATCATTGGCACAAAGGAGAACTAAAATGACAGAGAAAAAAGCAACGTTTGAGGAACAATTAAGCCAACTTCAACAAATTGTTAGTCACTTGGAGCAGGGAAATGTTCCGTTGGAAGAGGCGCTTACTCAATATAAAGATGGGATTGAATTAGCGCGGGCACTCCAAAAGAAGTTAACCAGTGCTGAAAAAACATTAGGAAGTCTAATTGATGACGAAGGTAATGAAAAACAGTACGAAAAAGCAACAGATGATCCAAGTAATAATGGTGGTGGTAATCGTGGTTATGGTAGTGATGAAAAACCGCTAGAGGAGTAATCTGATGCTTGAACTGAAAGAATTAAAAGAACAAATTGATCAATTCTTGGCGCAGCAGATGCCTTCTGATATTGATCAGCTAACTCTGGCATTATCAATGGAATATTCTGTTAATGCTGGCGGGAAAAGGTTGCGTCCAGCATTAACATTGACGACTGTCCAGATATTTGGTGGAAAGCTTAACCAAGATGTAATGAAAGCCGCAACTGCAGTTGAATTACTTCATACATATTCATTAATTCATGACGATTTGCCAGCGATGGATAATGATGATCTGCGTCGTGGAAAACCAACTAACCATAAAAAATTTGGGGCAGGAATGGCAGCGCTTGCAGGTGATGGCCTGCTGACCATGGCATTTCAATGGTTAACGGATAATCAATTGTCAACGGAGACACAAGCAAAATTGACGCTGGCCCTTGCTAAGGCGGCCGGTCCTGCGGGAATGGTTGCCGGACAGGCTCGGGATATTGAAGGAGAACACCAAAATTTGACTCTTGAGCAATTGCGTTACCTTCATCGCCAAAAGACAGGAGATCTTTTAAGTTATGCTGTTTTAGCTGGTGGAATTATCACAAAACAGGATTCATCTACTCAGAAGCTTCTTACTAATTTTGGTGCCCAGTTTGGGCTGGCTTTCCAAATCTATGATGATTTAATGGACGTTGTCGGCACAGCAAAACAGATGGGAAAAGCTGTTCATAAAGATGCTGGAGAACATAAGAATACTTATCCAGGATTACTGGGTGTTCGAGGAGCAGAGGAACAACTCCATTTAGCATTGAAGCAGGCTAAGGAGAGTCAAAGAAAACTGACTGAGAAAACCGGCTATGATTTCAGTGCTTATGATCAGTTCCTAGCATATTTTAAATTGTGAGGGTAACGATGGAAAAACAACGTGTTGATATTTTACTAGTAAAACAAGGGCTTTTTGACTCTCGTGAACAAGCAAAGCGAGCTGTGATGGCTGGCGAAATTCTAGGGAAGAATAATGAACGTTTAGATAAACCAGGAGAAAAGATCCCGGTGACTACAACATTGCACATGAAGGGTCATAAGATGCCATATGTTAGTCGTGGTGGGCTAAAATTAGCCAAGGCATTAAAAGTCTTTGGGATTAGTGTTAAAGATAAGACTGTTTTAGATATTGGTTCTTCAACTGGTGGTTTTACTGATGTAATGTTACAAAATGGGGCAAAGCTAAGCTATGCACTCGATGTTGGAACAAATCAACTAGTGTGGCAGCTTCGTGAGGATCCACGAGTGGTTGTTATGGAACAAACTAATTTTCGGTACAGCAAGTTAGCTGATTTTGACCACGGGCAGCCTGAGTTTGCTTCAATTGATGTTTCGTTTATTTCTTTGCGTTTAATACTACCGCCGTTAGCAAAAATTCTTATTCCTGGTGGGGAAGTAGTGGCATTGATTAAGCCACAATTTGAAGCGGGAAAAGAAAAAGTAGGTAAACATGGAATCATTAAGGATCACGCTGTTCATCGGGAGGTCCTTAAAGATGTTCTTTCCTTTGCTCGGAAAGATGGTTTTGATATTCTTAATTTGGATTTCTCACCAATTAAGGGTGGTCAAGGAAATATTGAATTTCTTGTCCATTTAAAATTAACAGGACAACCTGGCAAAGTTGCAGAACAGGTTAATATTGATCAGGTATTGGCTCATGCTGATGAAGAACTTAACCATAAGGAGTGAAAAATGATGAGAAAGGTTGAGCGTCAACAATTAATTCGGGAAATTATTACTAAAAGTCAAATTGAACGGCAGGATGATTTAGTTGCTGCATTAATGGCTCGTGGTGCTCGCGCAACTCAGGCGACAATTTCACGTGATATTAAAGAATTGCAATTGGTTAAGGTCCCCTCCAATGATGGTGGGTACCGCTATGCACTGCCTGCACAAGGAAATATTGATAATCAAACCAGATTAAGTACCGAATTATCTAACAACATGCTTTCTTTAGAACGACAAACACAATTCCTGTCCATTGTTATGCGTCCGGGAAATGGACCAGTAATGGCAAGTTTGATTCGTCAGTTGGAAATTGATGATGTCTTTTCGGTAATTGGTGATGATGCTGGGGTCCTTGTTGTTTGTCGGTCAGCTGATGCGGCGGTTAATGTTGAAGAGATGTTTCAGAATCTGATAAATCAAGGTGACTAAATGTTACAAGAATTAACAATTGATAATTTAGCAATCATAAAGCATCTGTCGCTGGATTTCTCTGATCAAATGACTGTTCTAACGGGGGAAACCGGTGCCGGAAAGTCCATTATTATTGATGCCGTAGGATTGCTGGCAGGTGGTCGTGGTTCCCAAGAATATATTCGCCGTGGAGCCGACAAGTTATCTCTTCAAGGACAGTTTGCTCTTCCTCAAGATCCAGAGTTTGACCATTTGTTAGATTCGTTAGGAATTGATCATGAAGATGGCATTTTAATTATTTCACGCGAAATTTATCGTCGCGGGCGAAATGTTATCCGGGTTAATGGTCAATTAATTAATACCGCAACTTTACGCCAAATTGGTTCGCGATTGGTAGATATTCAGGGGCAAAATGAGCACCAGTTATTATTACAACCGGAGATGCATCTCGGAATGCTGGACCAATTTGCTCATAATGAGGTTCAAAAATTATTAACTCGCTACCAAAATGAATATCAAGATTATGTCAAATTAAAAGCAGCAGTTAGTAAAAAACAAAATAATGAACAGCAATGGGCTCAACGCTTAGATATGCTTCGCTACCAAGTTGACGAGATTGCGGAGGCTAACTTAAAAGCTGATGAGGAAGAGCAATTAACGAGTGAGCGGGATCGTTTAGAGCATTTTCAGCAGATTAATAATGCGCTTCAACAGGCAGTAACGGTGTTCAATGGTGGTGATCAAGGAGCAGTTCTTGATCAAATTGCAACCGTTATGAATTCAATTAACGAAATTGCAGAATTTGATGGCGCATATGATTCACTGAGTAAATCATTGAATGATGCTTACTATGCTCTCCAAGATGTTGCCACAGAAGCTAGTCAGCAATTAGACTTATTGGAGTTTGATGACAACCGTCTTAGTGAGATTGACCAGCGATTAACCATGATTGGCGATTTAGAGCATAAGTATGGTGATAGTGTTAAGGACGTTCTTGATTACTATGATCAAATTAAGCAAGAACTGGATTCAATGGAAGAAGCTGCGGATTCAAACAGCGATTTAGAGGAACGCCTGTCAACCGCTGAAGAAAAATTAATTAAGACCGGTCAACAGCTAAGTCAGGTTCGCCAACAGGCAGCACACCGGTTAACTAAACTAGTTCACCAGCAGTTAAAGGAACTTTATATGGATAAGGCGTTTTTTGAAGTTCATTTTGCAAAACAGTCACGAGTTCACTTTACTCCAACCGGAATTGATGAGGTTGAATTTTATATTCAGACTAATCCTGGAGAAACAATGGGGCCGTTAGCACGGATTGCTTCTGGTGGTGAACTTTCGCGAGTGATGCTTGCCCTTAAAACAATCTTCGCGCAAAATGAAGGTGTGACAAGTATTATCTTTGATGAGGTGGATACTGGAGTTAGCGGTCGTGTTGCTCAAGCAATTGCGGATAAAATTAAGGTAATTGCAAATAAGTCGCAGGTCCTTTGTATTACTCACCTGCCACAGGTTGCCGCGGTAGCTCAACACCACTTTTTAATTCAGAAACACGTTAAAGATGAGCGGACAACCACAATGGTGACAATTCTTAGTGATAAAGAACGGGTTAATGAATTAGCACGAATGTTGTCGGGTGAAAAGGTAACCAAATTGACCAAAGAACATGCGGAAGAATTGTTAAAGATGGCACAAAATTAGGTAACACAGATAGTAAATAATTTTAGTTAGAGAACAAAAAGAACGAGATCAGGGAATTTATGTTTTTCCTGACCTCGTTCTTTTACTCGCTTACTATTAATTTGGAAGAAATTAAAAATTTGCGATATAACGAATTTGATTAAAATTAACTACGTAACTTACGTTTTGGTTTTGGATAAGGTACCGTTTGCTATCTAATTTCTTAACAGTGCCACGAACGTTAACAGGGTAGCCATCGTTGTTAACGGGCATTAATTGAATCAACACCCGCAAACCGTTACTGATAGTTTTATTGAGAAAAGAAAGTCGTTGCTTTGCTGGTTGGGGAGTTAATAATTTAATTGGCTCTTCGTGAAACGAAAAGTCATTATTCAGTAACCGTTGTAATTTACCATTAATGATAGTTGATGCTGATTTAAATAAAGATTGTTCCATTTGCATTTCACACATCTCCGAACGTTTGTTTGTAGTTATAGTATACGAACGGATGTTCAAAAATGCAAGTGCCAATTTAGAAAAAATGACAATTTCACTAGTTGATTTTATCGTTTATTTAGTGCATTATAGTAATAATACGTTATATTTGAATAGGAGAATTAGCATGGCAAAAAGGGGAATGTTAATTGTACTTTCTGGTCCTTCAGGTGTAGGTAAGGGTACTGTACGTAAAGCAATTTTTGATTCTAATGATAATGACTTTCAATATTCTATTTCGATGACAACACGACAACCACGGCCTGGCGAAAAAAACGGGGTTGATTACTACTTTGTTTCAAAAGAAGAATTTGAACACGAAATTCAAACGGGTGGAATGCTTGAATATGCAAAGTATGTTGACAACTATTATGGAACCCCATTAAAATATGTTAATGAGACCTTAGATTCGGGGAAGGATGTTTTCCTTGAAATCGAAGTTAACGGTGCAATGCAGGTTCGTTCAAAATGTCCAGATGGTGTCTTTATTTTCTTGACGCCGCCTGATTTGGATGAGCTGAAGCAACGATTAATTCACCGTGGTACTGATAGTATGGATGTTATTAACAAGCGAATTCGAAAGGCTTTTGATGAGATTCGAATGATGCAAAATTATGACTATGCGGTTGTTAATGATAAGGTACCAAATGCTGTTGCTAAAATTAAGGACATTATTCGTACGGAACGGCTCCGGGTTAATCGAGTAATGCCACGTTATCTTGAAATGTTAGGAGATTCAGCACAATGATTCTTTTTCCATCAGTTGATGAATTGTTAAAACGGATTGATTCGCGGTATTCTTTAGTAATGCTTGCAAGTAAGCGGACACATGAATTGGAACGTGGATCTGCACCACTTCTTGATCACTACTACTCAAGTAAGCCGGTTGGAAAGGCTCTAGAAGAAATTGAAGCCGACAAGGTAACAATTGATCCAGATCACTTTGAAGACTTACAAGACTAACTATTAAGTGGGCGCTATTATACAGAGGCATTCGTAATTTCTGAATGATTAATTCACCGGGGTTACGAATGCTTTTTTCTATTAAATAATTATTGTGGAAGTCACGGAAAAGCTAAGTGAGAATGATATAATCAAATTTGGAGTTAAACGATTGGAGGGTGCTAGATGGCAAAAATAGCGGTATATATGACAGGAGGAATTGCTCTTTATAAGGGAATTGAGGTAATTCGTTCTTTAGAAAGGGATGGACATCAGGTTCGCGTGGCGATGACTGAGTCCGCAACTAAACTAGTAACTCCTTCAACGTTACATGCACTAACACACCATCCCGTACTGACATCCCTATGGAATGATAATAATTCCCCGGTCCCTCACATTGAGCTTGCAGACTGGTCAGATTATGCAATCGTGTTACCAGCAACTGCTAATATTATTGGTAAAATGGCGCACGGAATTGCTGATGATGCAGTATCAACATCCATTTTAGCTACGGCAGTTCCTAAAATTGTTGTTCCAGCAATGAATACCAACATGTGGAATAATCCCGCTGTTCAGCGGAACGTGGCTCAACTAAGGCAAGATGGGGTGACGGTTCTTGAACCAGCAGTTGGAATGCTTGCTGAAGGCTACCGAGGGAAAGGACGCTTACCGGAACCTTCTGAAATCATTAGTCAGTTACGGTCGATAATTAACGGTTCAATTCGTGGAAGCCTTCTTGGGAAAAAAGTATTAATTACTGCCGGTGGAACTCGCGAACCAATTGATCCTGTTCGTTTTATAGGTAATCGCTCTTCGGGAAAAATGGGGATTGCCATTGCTAAAGCAGCCGCAGATGCAGGTGCTACTGTTGAATTGGTTCTTGGTCAAATTTCAGTTCCTCAACCAGTAAACCCACGAATTAATATTTATCGGGTTGAAAGTACGGAGGAAATGCAGGCAAAAGTGACGGAGCTCTTTCCTGCAGCTGACATTTTAATTATGGCAGCTGCAGTTGCTGATTTTCGCCCGGCACAAGTTGCTAACCAAAAGATAAAGAAGCAGGATGATCAAGAACGGTTGGGGCTTCAGTTAGTAAAAACGACGGATATTTTAAAGACTGTTGCGGAAAAGAAGCGGACAGATCAGCTCGTAGTCGGTTTTGCTGCGGAAACCACAGATCTAGTACAAAATGCTAATAGTAAGTTAAGGAGGAAGAATGCTGATATAATCATTGCTAACAGTGTTGCTGGGGATAATGGAGCATTTGGCAGTGATTTAAATCAAGTAACAATTCTTCAATTAGGTACTGAGCCGGTTCAATGGTCAAAAATGACAAAAATAGAAGTGGCAATCAAACTAATTCAGTTACTTGCTACCAAGATAAAGTAAGGTGAGTGAGAGTGTGGCACAGTTAGCACAGGTAATTGTTGATGTTCCTACAATGCAAACGAATCGACCCTATACATACCAAGTGCCAACTCGGCTCGAAAATCAGGTCCAATTAGGGATGCGGGTAGTCGTCCCGTTTGGCAATGGTAAGCGGCAGGTACAAGGGTTTATTGTTGGTCTTGATCAACCAACGAGGTATAACGGTCAATTAAAGGCAATTGATGCCCTAATGGATTTGCAACCGGTAATTGGGGATGAATTATTAAGTCTCAGCAAATGGCTTGCTGATCGGACATATGCTTTTTGGATTTCCAGTATTTATACAATGTTACCCAACATGTTAAAAGCTAAGTCAACACGAGTCGTTAAAATTATTGATGAGGTGGATGAACAGATTGCTTTTGATGTTTTTCATGGTAAAGATGAACTGGATTTTGCAACGGTTCAATCTAATCCTCAGATAGTTAGTTTGCTACTCAAACTGCAAAGGCAGGGGAAGGTCCGCTTTGAATATGTAGTGGCAGATAAAGCAAAAGCCAAAACAACGGTAGGAATTCGCCCCCAACTAAGTTTTGAGGAACTTGAGGAAGCACGAACATCCCTTCATGCTAATGCTCATGCACAGAACCGCTTGCTTTCTTATTTACAAAGTATTATTGGTAAAACAGTTAAACAGGTGGATGCTGAAAAGATTAGCGGATTAAAAGCAGCAACTTTTAATACCGGTGTTCAAAAGGGATGGTTGACAAAGGTCCCGATTGAAGTTTATCGAACACCGCTTGGACAAGAACCCTTGCCAGATGATCACCACCTTGCCAAGCCGTTAACTTTGAACGATGAACAGCAAGCAGCTGCCAATGAGATTGAACAGGCAATTGACGATTCCCGTAGTCGTGTTTTTCTTCTTGAAGGAGTGACGGGTAGTGGGAAAACCGAGGTTTATCTTCAGTCGATTGCTAAAGCACTCCAAAATCATAAAACAGCTCTAATGCTTGTTCCAGAAATTTCATTGACTCCTCAAATTGTGAACCGGGTTCGTCATCGTTTTGGTTCAAAGGTTGCGGTCCTCCATAGTGGCCTTTCCGCTGGGGAACGTTTTGATGAGTGGCGACGGATTAATCGTGGAGAAGCTCAGGTTGTGGTTGGCGCTCGATCAGCGATATTTGCTCCCTTAACTAATATTGGTGTGATTATTTTAGATGAGGAACATGAATCAAGCTATAAACAAGATGAGGCTCCTCGCTATCATGCTCGTGAAGTTGCAAAGTGGCGGGGAAAGTATAATAATGCCCCCGTTGTTCTTGGCTCTGCTACCCCAAGTTTAGAAAGTCGGGCACGGGCAATGAAGGGTGTTTATCAACTCCTTCAATTAAAACATCGGGTAAATAAACGACCCTTACCACCCATTAAAGTGGTGGATATGCGTCCTGAAATTAAGGAACGCGGCGAGAGTAACTTTTCTCGGGAGCTTTTAACTAAGTTAACTGATCGTTTGGCAAAAAATGAACAGAGTATTTTAATGCTTAATCGAAGAGGCTTTTCATCGTTTATGATGTGTCGTGATTGTGGGGAAGTCCTTAAGTGCCCAAACTGTGATATTTCTCTGACTTTGCATATGGATAGTCACACGATGAAGTGTCATTATTGTGGTCATGAGGAGCCAATCCCCCGCTTTTGTCCTCATTGTGGTAGTCGTGAGATTCGCTACTATGGAACAGGAACGGAAAAGGTTGAGCGGGAACTGGCTGGTTTAATTCCTCAAGCGCGCGTTATTCGGATGGACGTTGATACTACCAGACGAAAAGGAATGCACGAAAAACTGTTACGACAATTTGGTCAGCACAAAGCTGATATCCTCTTGGGGACCCAGATGATTGCTAAGGGACTTGATTTTCCTAATGTTACCTTAGTGGGAGTGCTTAACGCAGATACAGGATTAGGACTTCCCGATTTTCGGTCAAGTGAGCGAACCTTTGACTTGCTAAGTCAGGTTAGTGGACGTGCTGGCCGAGCCGATAAGAAGGGGGAAGTAATAATTCAAACCTATAATCCTGACCACTATGCTATCCGATTTGCCCAAAGAAATGATTATGAAGGATTTTTTAAGCGTGAGATGGCACTGCGCCACCAAGCTAGCTATCCTCCGTATTACTTTACTGTTCGGTTAATGGCGAGTCATGAAGATGAAGCAATTGCCGCACGTGCAATGGCGCAAATTAAAGAGCAGTTAACTAAGAGTCTGATGCCCTCAACAATTATTCTTGGACCGACACCACGGGCAATTGCGCGAATGAAACGGCGATATTACTACCAAATTGTAATTAAATATAAGCAGGATCAACATTTGCATCCACTCTTGCAAAAAATTCTTCAAGAAACACAGAGTAAGGGGAAAAATGATGTTCAAATTTCAATTGATCCTGATCCACAATACTTTATGTAATGAAAGGATGATTTACTTATGTCAACATCAATCGTATTTATGGGAACCCCAGAATTTGCGGTTCCAATTCTTCAAAGTCTTATTGACGCACCTGAGTATGATGTTAAAGCTGTTTTAACCCAACCTGACCATCGTGTTGGCCGTAAACGTGTTTTAACGCCGTCTCCAGTGAAAAAACTTGCAGTAGAAAACCACATTAAGGTTTTACAACCAACTAAGCTTAGTGGCAGTCAAGAGATGGCAGAAATTATCGAACTGCATCCTGATTTGCTGATTACTGCTGCCTATGGTCAGTTCTTACCAACAAAGTTATTAGACGCTGCACAGATCGCTGCAATTAATGTCCATGGTTCACTATTGCCTAAGTATCGTGGTGGTGCTCCAGTTCAATATTCCATTATCAATGGTGACCAGGAGACAGGGATTACAATTATGTATATGGTTAAGAAAATGGATGCTGGTGATATGATTTCTCAGCGGGCTATTCCAATTGAATCTAATGATGATAATGGAACAATGTTTAAGAAATTAAGTATCCTTGGTCGAGATCTCCTATTAGATACACTACCTGACTTGATTAGTGGGAACGTCAAACCACAAAAACAAGATCCAGAAAAGGTAACCTTTTCACCAAATATTTCAAGTGAACAAGAAAAAATTGATTATACAATGTTAGCACAGCAAATTGACGATAAGGTTCGCGGATTGCGTCCTGCACCAATTGGCAATATGAAGATTGATGGGTTACGAACTAAGATTTATGATGTGACACCATTAACCGAAAAAACCGAATTGGAACCGGGTAAGGTTGTTCGGGTCGACAAACACCATTTAGTTATTGCTGCTGGTAATGGGACTACATATCAAATTAATGAGTTGAAACCTGCTGGTAAGCAAAAGATGGATATTACGGCTTACTTAAATGGTCACCAAAACATTAAGGAAGGGATGCAAGTGGTAACTGATGACTAAATTCACCCCACAAAATGCGCGGGAATTATCTTTTGCTTCTTTAGAGCGAGTTCGTAAAACAAAGGCATATTCTAATCTTCAAGTAGACGAGACGCTTCGTCGACATGATCTAAGCCCTGCAGACCAGCGATTGGTAACGACAATTGTCTATGGAACTCTTCAGCATCAGCTTACTTTGGAATATTGGCTAAAATCTTTAACACAAGGTAAACGGTTGGATCCATGGGTTGAAACGCTTTTATTAACAGCGCTTTACCAATATAATTATTTAGATCGTGTTCCTGATTGGGCAGTAACTGATGAAACAATCAAAATTGCTAAGCGTCGTGGAAATCCGGGAATTAGAAAGTTTGTTACGGGAGTCCTTCATTCTGCATTACGGCAAGGAACTCCTGATCTCTCGATGATTAAGCCAACTGCAAAACGATTATCAATTGAGGCAAGCGTTCCACAATGGTTAGTTGAAAAATTTATTGAAGAAAATGGCGAACAGACAACGAAAAAAATTCTGCAAGCAATTAATGAGCCTGCTCATGTTTCCATTCGGGTTAATACTAAAAAGAGCAATCTGGAAGCAGTAAAACAGCAGTTATTAGATGAAGGTATTGAGACGACTGAAAGTCAAGTTGCCACCAATGCTCTAGTTGTGACATCAGGTAATATTGTTAACTCTCCATTACTGAGGGATGGAGTTATTACGATTCAGGATGAAAGTGCCATGCTAGCGGTTGAAAGTATGGATCTTCATCCACAATTTAAGGTACTTGATGCATGTGCAGCACCAGGTGGTAAAACTGTTCAAATTGCTGAACAGCTTTCACCTGCCCAAGATGGTCAAGTTGTTGCCTTAGATATTCACCAACACAAGGTTCGTCTAATTGAGAGAAATGCTCAACGAATGGGGGTCGAAAGCGTTGTTAAACCGTTAGCGCTTGATGCCCGAAAGATTAACGACAAATTTGCTGATGAGGAATTTGACCGAATTTTAGTTGATGCTCCGTGCAGTGGAATTGGCTTATTACGACGTAAACCAGAAATTCGTTATACAAAAACTGCTCATGACAGTCAACAATTACATCAAATTCAATTAGCAATTTTAAATGCTGTTGCCCCAAAAGTGAAAAAAGGCGGTATAATTATTTTTAGCACGTGCACAATTTTAACTGAAGAAAATGAACATACAGTTCAAGAATTTCTTCAAGCACATCCAGCTTTCACACTGGAGCGAACAGTAACAAAGCGTGCTCTTAAGGACGATCGAGATTCGGCAACTTTAACAATTCTGCCGAGTGATTACGGTTCCGATGGCTTCTTTATTAGTTGCCTTAAGCGAAATCTGTAGAAGGGAAAAGCATTATTTATGAAAGTTGCTTATCAAACAGATATTGGTCATCAAAGAAAGGAAAATCAGGATCGGGTAGCCAAATTCACTGCCCCTGATGGGACTCTTTTGGTGGTCGTTGCCGATGGAATCGGCGGTAGTAGAAGTGGCGATGTTGCTGCCCAAATTACTGTTGATCATCTTGGTCGTCAATTCCAAGCGGCCTCACCAAACTCATCATTGGAAGCAATCCGGTGGTTCGCACGTGAGGTCCAATTAATCAATGACGAAATCTTACAAAAATCAAAAGAAAACCCAAAATATCAGGGGATGGGTACTACATTAGTTGCTGCGATTATTTTTGATCAGGCAATGGTAGTTGCTAATATCGGTGATAGTCGGGGATATGTCCTCCATGATAACTTGTTGACACAGGTAACAATCGACCATTCATTAGTTAATGAGCTGGTCAAGCATGGTGACATTACAGAAGAAGAAGCTCGTAATTATCCACAAAATAATATTATTACTCGTGCTATTGGTGTATCAGCTGATGCTAGAATTGAAGTTAATCGCTTTGACTTGGGTGCTGGTGACCAAATTTTGCTATGTTCTGACGGTTTATCAAAGATGATTACTCGAGAACAGATGATGGGGGTACTCGAATCAGATCTTTCATTAACAAAGAAGTGCTCGCAATTAGTGAAAATGGCAAACGAGGCTGGTGGGCCTGATAATATCACTGTCCTGATTGGGTTAGCAGAAGACCAGGAGGGGTAGTAAATGAATCCTGGATATAAGATCGGTAAACGATACAGGATTATTCGCACGCTTGGTGAAGGCGGAATGGCGAATGTTTATTTAGCATATGATGAAGTGCTCGATCGTAAAGTTTCGGTTAAGCTTCTTCGCTTAGATTTACGTGATGACCCAAACACTCAACGTCGCTTTGAACGAGAAGCAATGGCAGCGACACAATTAAATGATCCTCACATTGTTGGCGTTTATGATATTGGTGAGGATCATGGAATGCAGTTTATGGTAATGCAGTATGTTGAAGGGACGGACTTAAAAGCTTATATTAAGAAAAATTTCCCAATACCATTGCCACAAGTGGTCGACATTATGGAACAAGTTTTGTCTGCCGTTCAAACTGCCCATGATCATGGGATTATTCACCGTGATTTAAAACCACAAAATATTTTAATTGATAAAAATAAAAACATTAAAATCACTGATTTTGGAATAGCGGTTGCTGCGTATCAGGACTCATTAACCCAAACGAATACGTTGATGGGTTCTGTTCATTATCTTTCTCCTGAACAGGCACGGGGAAGTATTGCAACCAAGCAATCTGACATCTATTCTTTAGGGATTATTCTTTATGAATTGTTAACCGGAAAGGTTCCGTTTGAGGGGGAAACAGCCGTCTCAATTGCCTTAAAGCATTTTAAGGAAAATATCCCGTCAGTTCGTGAATTTAATAATGATATCCCGCAAGCATTAGAAAATGTTGTTATCAAAGCGACCGCTAAGGATCCGAGTGATCGTTATAAATCAGCAGCAGCGATGGCAGCAGATTTGAAAACATCTTTGGATCCGGCAAGAAAAAATGAACCGCGATTGGAATTTAATGCAGATGATGACGGTGAAACTAAGGTAATTGAATTGCCAAGTCATCATGAAAAGCAGCCACAACAAGATGTCAAGAAGCAGCCACAGAAAAAGCACGAAAATGTTTGGCACCACTATAAAAAGTATATTTGGTCAGGAATTGTAATAGTGGTTTTAATTGTAGCTAGCTTTGGTGGTTGGTGGTTTTTCGGCCGGAGTGTAGTGACGCCTGATGTTGATGGACAAAGTGCGGTAAAGGCAGAACAAACGTTACATAAGCATAATCTGCGAGTTGGCAACATTACACGGGTATATAATTCAAGTATTCCCAAGAATCATGTAGTTAGCAGCTCACCAAACGGAAGTGACAAGACACGGGTTAATAGTTATGTTAATCTCAAGATTAGCCAGGGTGTTAAACAAATGACAATGGCTGATTATGTTGGCTCAGATTATAGTGAAGTTGCAAGCAACCTTCGCGCTAAGGGATTTCGGGTTGAACAGGTCAAGGTTCATTCAGAGACAGTTGATCCTGGACAAATCATGAAACAAAATTATGCAAAAGGGAAGACTGTTGCTACGGCATCTCATACCATTCGTTTTAAAGTCAGTGCGGGCAAGACGCAGATTAAGATTCCTGACTTTAAGAATCAAGATGTTAGTGTTGTCCAAAAATTTGCCAATGAACACCACCTACAGTTAACGACCCAAGAAAAAACATCTAAGACGGTGGCGACAAACCACGTAATTGCACAGACACCTAAGGCTGGTTCGACTTTAAGTCGTGATGATACGTTAACGGTGACTGTTGCAAACTCAGGGAATGAAACTAAGACTACTAATATCCAGATCAATATTCCATTTGATGGTAATGGTGGTCAACGTGAAAATCGTGTTCAAGTCTATATTAAGGATGCTCAGCATAATTTAACCATGCAGTATCAAGATATTACGATTAACCAGGAAACAACAATTAATGTTCCATTTACCCTTCGACAAGGTGAAATGGGTGCTTACCGGGTTGTTCGCAATGGACGAACGATTATGAGTGCGACTAATATTACCGCTTAAGGAGGATAAAGGTGAAACAGGGAATAATACAACAATCTTTAAGTGGCTTTTATGATATTTTGACTGATGGTGAAATTCACCGAACAAGGGCACGGGGGAATTTTCGTGCTCGGAAAATTAAACCAATTGTTGGTGATCGAGTTGAATTTGAGAATGGCTACCTTCTTCGTGTTTTACCACGAAAAAACGAATTAGTTCGTCCGCCAGTAGCTAATGTTGATATTGCTGTTGTAGTAACGGCAGCTAAGAAGCCAACATTTTCGACTAATTTGTTAGATCGACAATTGATTGCTCTTGAAGCGCAAAAAATTATTCCGGTAATTTACTTTTCGAAAACGGATCTCCTTGATGATGATGAATATACAAGGCTGGGAGAAATCGTTGCCGGTTACAGAAAAATTGGCTATCAGGTATTTTTTAGCCGGGAATCATTTGCTGAAGATCAGTTGTATCAATTAAAAGAACTTTTAAAAGGTCAAATCGTTACAATGATGGGGCAAACAGGTGCAGGGAAATCAACACTCTTAAACCATCTTGCACCGGGCTTAGACTTAGCAACTGGTGAAATTTCAACGGCATTAAAGCGTGGACGGCACACAACACGAAAGGTTAGTTTACTAAATGTTGCAGGTGCCTGGATTGCGGACACTCCTGGCTTTTCATCGTATGAAACTTTTGATATGACCGTTGAAGAATTGCCAAATTTCTTTCCGGAAATGAAAGAGTTAGCGCCTAATTGTAAATTTCGGGGATGTCTTCACCTAAAAGAACCTCAATGCGCGGTTAAAGATGCAGTAAAAAATGGTATAATCATGAAAAGTCGGTATGATGATTATGTTCAATTTCATAACCTAATTGCTAACCAAAAACCTGATTATGGTAAGAATAAGAAATGAGGGATTGATAAAATGATTAAAGTAGCACCTTCGATTCTCAGTGCTGATTATGTTAACTTGCAACAGAATATTGAAAAAGTAGATAAGGCGGGTGCCGAATATCTTCACATTGATGTGATGGATGGTTCATTCGTACCAAGTATTTCTTATGGTCCAGGATTTGTAAAGGCAATTCGCCCAATTACGAAGATGGTTCTTGATTGTCACTTAATGGTTCAAAATCCTGAACACATTTTACCTGCATTTATTGATGCTGGTGCTGATATCATTGGTGTTCAAGTTGAGGCTACTCAGCATATTCATCGGGCACTCCAAATTATAAAAAATGGTGGGGTAAAGGCAGAAGTAGTTATTAATCCTGGCACACCAGTTGCCATGATTGAACCAGTTCTTCACATGGTTGACCAAGTATTAGTGATGACCGTTAACCCCGGCTTTGGTGGTCAAAAGTTTCTTCCTGAAACCGTAGAAAAGATTGCCCAACTTAATCAAATTAAGAAGAATAAGGGTTATGACTTTGACATCGAAGTTGATGGTGGTGTTAACAATCAAACCGTTGTGGACTGCTATAAGGCTGGAGCAACCGTTGCTGTTGCCGGCTCATATGTATACAACGTCGCTGATCCTGCTAAGCGGATTCAGGCGTTAAGGGATGCAACTAAATAATTAGTAGAAAAGGGAGCGTGACAGAAGTCATTTATGACTTCGTTTTCACGCCCCCGCGAGCGCAAATAGGATTCCAGAGTTCGGTTATACTGGACACTGGAACCCATTTGCGTACCGCGCTGTTCGTATTTGAACTTGGTAAAAGTACTTATGTCACAGTCCCTTTTCTTTATAAGGAGAAATGAATGCGGGTAAATATTATGGTGGGTGGACCTGACTCATTAATTCCACTATCAGAAGTCCATGCACGGCAAAACGAAAAATGGGTAGGCGTTGACATTGGTGCAACTCGCTTGCTCAATGAAGGAATAACACCAGCAGTTGCTGTTGGGGATTTTGATTCAACGGATGATCAACAATTTAAGCGGGTGAAAAGGGCAATTAATGACATTCACCTTTTTCCTCCTGTAAAAGACTATACTGATACGCAGCTTGGTGTGAAAAATGCAATCGAGCTTTATAATCCGGATCAAATTACGATATTTGGCGCGACTGGAGGGCGGCTAGACCAATATTTGAGTAACCTGTTTTTACCGTTAGAAAGGGAATTTAAGGGTTACTTAGAAAAAATTCAACTTATAGATAAGCAAAACATTGTTGATTATTATTTACCGGGAAAATATGCGATCAAGGCTGAGGCAGGTTTTAAGTACCTTGCGTTTGTTAATTTAACGCCAGTAACCGGATTAACGCTGGTTGACGAAAAATACCCGCTAACTAACTGGAACTCGTCAATTCCCTTTTGCTGGTCAAGTAATGAGTTCAATGGTGAGGTAAACCATTTCAGCTTCCAATCAGGGATTGTGGCGGTGATTAAGTCACGTGACTTAACAATTAAGTAGCCTGTCAAGGAAAATTACTTGAAAGAAAACTGTTGCATTGTTACTCAGCCTATGGTAAATTGTTTAAGTGAGTTATAGCGCAGATGCGTAAAACGAAAAAACATAGATGAGAAGAGGAGGGTACCACCAATGGCTAAAGATTTTATCAACGGTAAACGGACACGCTTTGGTAACAAGCGTTCTCACGCCCTTAACTCAAGTCGTCGTAGCTGGAAGCCTAACTTGCAAAAGGTAACCATTTTGGTTAACGGCAAGCCTAAGAAGGTTTACATTTCAGCACGTACACTGAAGTCCGGTAAAGTGACTCGGGTTTAATTAAATCAGAAAATATGGTCGTTCAGTGATGAGCGACTTATTTTTTATTTTAAAAATAGTATATGCCATTAACCATTATTAGTAGACGACTTTTTTCATTCCGTCTGCTATGGTATTATTAATATGAGTTTTTAACAGGATGATTGCTAACCGATGCTCGTCTTATATTAATGGAGCATTGGTTGACCAATATAAGGAGGCCATATGATGGCGGTTAAAATTAAAACACAATCTGGAATGATCGATATCAACAATGACGTAATTTCAGCAGTTGTTGGTGGTGCTGCTACTGATAACTATGGTGTAGTTGGAATGGCATCACGTAATCCACTTCGTGATGGTGTTAACCAAATCTTGCGTCGCGAAAACTTTAGTCGTGGTGTTGTTGTTCGTCAACAAGATAACGGTGTTGCCATTGATGTGAATATCATCGTCGGTTATGGTACTAAGATCTCAGAAGTTTCAAAGAGTGTTCAATCAAAGGTAAAATATAACCTTGAATCGATGCTTGGCATTACGGCAAACTCAGTTAATGTTTGTGTTCAAGGTGTTCGCTCACTTGATGATTAATTTGCGTTACTAGGAGGAAAGATAATTGGCTGTAACTGAAATTACGAATCTTGAATTTGGCAAAATGGTTCAAGCTGCTGCTAGTAAGCTGAGCAAGAATGCCGAATTTATTAATTCACTGAATGTTTTCCCTGTTCCTGACGGTGATACGGGGACAAACATGACATCTTCAATGGCTAGTGGTGCTAAGTACGAACGCAATGCAAATAGTACTAAGGTTGGCGATTTAGCTGGTGCCTTAGCTAAAGGACTTTTAATGGGTGCCCGGGGGAATTCAGGAGTGATTCTTTCACAAATCTTCCGTGGCTTTGCCAAGGGAGCAGAAGGGAAAGCAGTTCTTGACGCCCATGATTTCGCTGAGGCTTATGCTAATGGTGCGAAAGTTGCGTACAAAGCTGTTATGAAGCCAACTGAAGGGACGATTTTGACTGTTGTCCGTGAATCAGCACAAGCTGGATTGGATAAAGCTAAGCAGACCGACGATATTGTCGAGATTATGCACGCAATTTATGAGGCATCAACGGTTGCGCTTAAGAAAACCCCTGAATTATTGCCTGTTCTTAAGCAGGTCGGGGTTGTTGACTCTGGTGGTCAAGGACTTGTTTTTGTTCTTCAAGCTTTTGATGAAGCCTTAAGTGGTAAGGTTGATAAGGATGATAGTTACAAGCCTGATAATGCCGAAGTTGATGAAATGGTTAAGGCGATGGATCACCAAAGTGTCCAGGGAAAGCTAAATCCGGAAGACATTCAATATACTTATTGTACGCAAATGCTTGTGCGAATTGGTAAGGGAAAACAGGTTAAGCAAAAGTTTGATTATGATACCTTTTACAATTACCTTGCTAAAATGGGTGACAGTCTTCTTGTCCTAAACGATGATTCTGTTGTTCGGGTCCATGTTCATACCGAACACCCCGGCGAAGTCTTATCATGGGGTCAGCAATTTGGTGATCTTCAAACCATTGAAATCCATAACATGGTTTGGCAACAAGAAGAGATTATGGAACACGATGAAGAAGAAGCAGAACGCTCAGAAACACCAATTGACAAAGCCCGTGAAGCAGCTAAGCCTAAGCCAGAAACCGCTGTAATTGCGGTAACGTCTGGTGATGGAATTGCTAAACTGTTAAAGAGCCTTGGAGTAACCCACGTTATCAAGGGTGGTCAAACGATGAACCCAAGTATTCAGGATATTGCGGATGCAATCAATAACAGTGGTGCTAAGCAAGCGATCGTTTTGCCAAATAACGGAAATATCTTTATGGCAGCAGAACAGGCTGCTGACATTGCGGATATTCCAGCCGTCGTGGTTCATAGTAAGACAATTCCTCAAGCGATGACTGCACTTCTTGAATATAATCCAGAAGCATCATTAGAAGATAATCAATCTAATATGGAAACCAATCTTTCTACAGTTAAGAGCGGTGAGGTTACCAACGCTATTCGAGATACCGAAATTGACGGTCAAACGATTAAGAAGGATGACTTCATGGGAATTGTTGATGGAAAGATTGTTAATACCGATCCAGACCTCAAGGAAGCTGCTATCAAGATGGTTAAAAAAATGCTTGATGAAGACAGTGAAATCGTAACAATTCTATATGGACAAGACGGTGATAAAAAGACAGCTGAAGAAATTAAGGCAGCTGTTGAAGAAATGGATGATGAATTGGAAACCGAAATTTATGAAGGTGGCCAACCAGTATACCCATATTTGATTTCCGTTGAATAATTTAAATTAAGGAGTTGGATGCAGAACACCAGTCAACTGATGTCCATCCAACTCTTTTTACGGTGGGGGAGGGAGTATGATGAAAAGTCTTCAGGATCCAGTTTCGGTGTTAAAAGGAGTTGGTCCTAAACGGGTGGCTGATTTAGCAACTTTAAATATCGATACGATTGAAGATTTGCTGACATACTACCCGACAAGGTATGATGACTTTACGCCGAACGACTTAAGGACGGTCAAGGATAAACAACGGGTAACCATTAAAGGAAAGATTGTTTCCGAACCGCTGTTTAGCCGGTTTGGCTACCGGCGAAATCGGCTGAGTTTTCGGTTACAGGTTGGCCAGCAAGTGGTCATGGCCACGTTTTTTAACCAACCATATCTAAAAAAACAAGTGGAGTTAGATCGACAGGTAACCGTAATGGGCAAGTGGGATGCTAGTCGTCAACAGGTAACGGGGACAAAACTAGTAACGACAACAGGAACTCCAGAGAATGAATTTGGTGCCATCTATCCTACAAATAAGCATCTTCGCCAAAGTACCTTGAGATCGTTAATCCGTCAAGCATATGAAGATTACCAGCGGGTTATTCCAACATTACTTCCTACCATGCTTCGCCAAAAATATCGGTTATTAGATCGACGAGAAATGATTAAGGATCTTCACTTTCCGGAAAGTCAAATGGTCGCTAAGGCAGCACGACGAACTGCGGCATATGAGGAGTTCTTTCTATTTCAACTGCGTCTACAGGCAATCAGACGAGCACATCGTCAGGAAGACGGCACACGAATCTTATACCATAATGACGAGTTAAAAGAATTTATTTTTCGGCTTCCATTTGAGCTTACTAATGCGCAAAAGAAGGTTGTCAATGAAATCTGTCGTGATTTACGGCAACCAATTCAAATGAATCGCCTTCTTCAGGGAGATGTCGGTTCTGGAAAGACGATTGTTGCTGCGATTGCCATTTATGCGACAATAAGTGCAGGTTATCAGGCAGCTTTAATGGCGCCAACTGAAATTTTAGCAACTCAACATGCAGAAAAATTAGCTAAAGTCTTCGCGGGTACGCATGTTCATGTTGGCCTGCTTACTGGTTCACTAACCGCTAAACAGCATCGTGAATTAGTTAGCGCAATAAAAAAAGGCGATATCAATTTAATAATTGGAACGCATGCATTAATTCAATCGGACGTAGAGTATGCTAATCTTGGCTTGGTGATTACGGATGAACAGCACCGGTTTGGTGTTAATCAACGTCAACAATTACGGGAAAAGGGTGAACACCCGGACGTTCTTGCCATGACGGCTACACCAATTCCACGGACATTAGCAATTACCTCATATGGTGAAATGGACGTGTCAGTAATTGATGAACTACCAGCAGGGCGGAAACCGATTGAAACGCGTTGGCTAAAAGATAAGCAAAGTAATGATGCCTTAAAGTTTCTTCGTCAACAATTAGCTGGTGGGGCTCAAGCTTATGTTGTTAGTCCGTTAATTGAAGAATCAGAAGCATTGGATGTTCAGAACGCGACTGACCTTTATGAACGATTAGCCAATTACTTTCAGCCAGATTATAAGGTTGGTCTTTTACATGGTCGCTTAAATGGGAACGAAAAGGATGCCGTAATGAAAGAATTTCAAGACGGCAAAATCCAGGTTCTTGTTTCAACAACGGTTGTCGAAGTCGGTGTTGATAATCCTAATGCAACTGTGATGATTATCTACAACGCTGATCGCTTTGGCCTTGCTCAATTACACCAACTGCGCGGGAGAGTTGGGCGTGGAAAACGACAAAGTTATTGTTTGTTAATTGCTGATCCCAAAACCGATGAAGGAACAGCACGAATGAAAACAATGGTTGCAACAACTGATGGGTTTAAGGTTGCCCAACGGGATCTTGAACTTCGTGGAGCAGGTGATGTTCTTGGGGCCAAGCAATCGGGACTTCCTGACTTTAAGGTTGGAGACCCGATTGGTGATTTGAAGATTTTACAAATTGCTAAGGAAGATGCCGCTAACCTATTAGCAACTCCCCATTGGGATCAGGTGGATGATAATCAGCCACTAGTACTCTACTTAAAACGAAACCAACTTGAAACACACTTTGACTAGGAGGATTAATATAATGAAAATTGCTGTAGATGCAATGGGCGGTGATAATGCCCCTAAAGCAATTATTGAAGGGGTCGAAGAGGCACGGGACTTGTATCCTGATTTGACCTTTGATCTCTATGGTAACCCGGATAAAATTAAAGCGGTGATTACTAATCAGGATCGTTTAAAAATCGTTGAAACTACTGAAGAAATCTCGATGGGTGAAGAGCCGGTTCGGGCGATTCGCAAGAAAAAGGATTCTTCAATTGTTCAGGCTGCTAAAGCGGTTAAGGAAGGGGATGCGGATGCATTCTTTTCTGCTGGGAATACAGGAGCTGTTCTGGCTGCGGGAATCTTTATTGTTGGACGAATTCATGGAATCGATCGACCAGGACTAACCAGTATCCTTCCCATTGCTAAGCCGGGATCTAAACGTCAAAATTTTGTTTACCTTGATACCGGTGCTAACGCTGAAAGTAAAGAGAAGAATCTTGTTCAATTTGCTTATCTTGGTAAATTTTACGCAGAAAAGGTTCTCGGAGTTGCTAATCCGCGAATTGCACTGCTTAATAATGGTGCTGAAGAGGATAAGGGTGATCAGCTCCATAAGGATGTTTGGCAGCTGCTTAATACAGAAAAAGAACTTAACTTTATCGGCAATGTTGAATCCGGCGACCTCTTATTTGGTAAGGCTGACGTCATTGTTAGCGATGGTTGGACGGCCAATGCTGCTTTGAAAGCAACTGAAGGAACTGCCAAAATGATGATGACATTAATTAAGGATGGTATCCTAAATGGTGGTATCCGTGCTAAGCTAGGTTATTTAATGTTGAAACCGGTCTTTCATCGGATTGGGCAGGAAATGAGTGCTTCAACTTATGGAGGCGCCGTTCTCCTGGGGTTAAAAGCTCCCGTAGTTAAAACACACGGTTCATCAGACGCCACAGCCGTTAAAAATACCATTAGTCAGATTCGGACAATGCTAAAAACTGGTGTTATTGAGGAAACCGTTAAATTTTTTAACCAAAACAATGAGTAGACAAGAAGGCAAAAAACGCCTAAAATAGTAGCGAACTAATAAAGAGAGGTAACAGTCAATGGCTGAAGATAAAAAGCAAGAAATCTTTAATAAGGTTTCAGAAATCGTGGCTGATCACTTTGATGTTGATCGGGCAAAAATTACCGATGAATTAAATTTAAAAACAGATCTAGATGCTGATTCAATTGACTTTGTTGAATTTGTCCTTGAGCTTGAGGATACGTTTGGTGAAGAAATTGATGATGAAGATGCTGAAAAGTTAAGTACGATTGGTGAAGTAGTTGACTACATTGCCGAACATACCGCTGATTAATAATTCTTTGAGGTCCGCGATGAAGGCTTGTACTTTATCGCGGCTTTTTTCACATCTTTAATGAAGAGAAAGGAAGTTTTTACTATTAAGAATTTACAAGACTACCTGGCCAAGGAATTTGATATTCATTTTACTAATCCTGATTTGCTAGCGGAAGCATTTACTCAGGCTTCATACGTAAATGAACACCCTCATCAAGGACTTAAATTTTATGAACGGATTGAATTTCTTGGCGATGCTGTGTTGGAATTGATTGTTTCCGAATACATCTATAAACGTTTTCCAGAATTACCACAGGGAAAGTTGACCCGTCTACGGGCTGCAATGGTTTGCGAAGATAGTTTTTCTAAATTCGCTAAAGAATGTCATTTCGACCAATACATTCGCTTGGGCCATGGTGAAGAAATGGCCGGTGCTCGTCAACGTCCAGGATTGCTTTGTGATATTTTTGAATCATTTATTGGGGCCCTTTACTTAGATCAGGGACGACCTGCCGTTGAAAAGTTTGTTCAACGAGTAATCTTCCCTAAGCTTGATTTGGGTTGGTTTGACCATGCTGTTGATGCTAAAACAAGCCTTCAGGAATTTTTACAACGCGACGGTGATGTTGATATTGAATACCACCTTCTTCAGGAATCGGGGACGGAAAACGATCCAGAGTTCAAAGTTAATGTTTCAGCTGATGGGAAGGTAATCGGTGAGGGTACTGGTTCCTCTAAGAAACATGCTGAAATGCAAGCAGCAAGTCAAGCACTTAATAAACTCCGTCAAGAAGGTAAGTAGGCACTATGCAGTTATTATCTCTAACATTGGATGGCTTTAAGTCCTTTGCTCAGAAGACAACAATTAAATTTGAACCAGGAATGACAGGAATTGTTGGCCCAAACGGCAGTGGAAAGAGTAATATTATTGAAGCAATTCGCTGGGTAATGGGTGAACAATCCGCTCATCAGCTTCGTGGTGATAAAATGGCTGATGTGATTTTTAACGGTTCCAGTGACCGCAAACCGCTTAATCGGGCACTTGTATCAATCACTTTTGACAATAGCGATCATTACCTTGCCAGTGATTTTACTGAATTAACAATTACTCGAAAGCTGTATCGAAATGGTGATAGTGAATATCTGGTTAATGGTCAAGAAGTTCGGTTAAAGGATATTACTGATTTATTCATTGATTCTGGGTTAGGTCGGGAGTCCTTTTCTATTATTTCCCAGGGACAAATTGAGGCAATTTTTAACGGTAAGCCAGCTGATCGTCGTTCAATTATTGAAGCGGTGGCTGGAGTTGCAAAATACAAGAAAAATAAGGATACTGCTGAAAAACGGCTGAGCTCAACTATGGATAATCTTAACCGGGTTAACGATATTATTGCTGAGTTGACGAGTCAGCTGGAACCATTAGCTGATGAAAGTGCCCTTGCTGAGGATTATTTAGAGCAGAAAGGGCAATATGATCTTCTCGACCGGACCCAAACAGTACGTCTTTATGAGCAAACTAGTAAGGAATTAACAAATCTGAAAGCTAAGCTAGCGACTGATCAAAAGCTGGTCAGTGATTATACTGCTCAACTTACCAAGTCAACAGCGGGATTGAACCAGTTAAAGCAACAACAAGGTAATTTGCAGACGCAAAAAGACCAACTTCAGGCTCAAATTCTGACGACTACCGAAATGATTGGTAAATTGCAAAATCAGCAATCGGTGTCTTCAATTAAACGTGAGCAGCAGCTTCAGGAACGCGAGCGATTAACTAATCAACTGCAGAAGCTTAAACAGCAACAAACAGAGGTTGACCAAAAATTAACTCAGGCTAATGAACAGGTTCAGTCACAAAAAGGGGCAATTGCCAATCATCAGGAAGAATTAGCTGCTGCCAAGCGAATGACTAGTAGTCAACGGATTCAGCATGCTAATGAAAAACTAGAAGAATTGCGGGGAAATCAAGTTGATTTAATGCAACAAATTACAACCCTGCAAAACCAGCAAGCTTTTCTGAAAAGTAATCACGAGCAAACCATCAACGCACAACAGCAAAGTAATGCTGAGCTTCAGGCTGCTCAACAACGATTAACTGAAATTAAAGCTCAAGAAGCAACCGCTAAAAAAGAAGCAACGGACCAGCAAGCCCACGTTACCAATCTTCAAAGCCAGTTAAAAAGCCAGCAGGAGAAGCAGGAAAGCATACAGAGACAGTATCAAGAAGCTCAACGTTCTTGGTACCAATCACTTGGGGATGTTCATTCACTCCAGTCACGGCTAAAAAATTATCATTCAATGCAGGAAGAATATTCTGGATACTATCAGGGTGTTCAGACCGTTTTGAAGCAACGGCAACAGTTTTCAGGCCTTGATGGTGCTGTAAACGAGCTGCTGGATGTTCCAGAAAAATATACAACGGCGATTGAGACGGTTCTCGGTAGTCAGTTACAACAATTAGTAGTTGATCACCAGGCGACTGCTAAGCAGATCATTAATTATTTGGTCCGTCGTCGTGCGGGACGTGTGACTATCTTGCCCCTTGATACGTTAAGGCATTATCAGGCTTCAACAATTTTTAACCAATTACGGTCATTGCCTGGGTATATTGGCCGGGCAACTGAATTAATCAATTATGATCCTAAGTATGATGTGGTTGCACAACACCTTCTAGGAAATACGGCTGTAGTTGACAATCTTGATCACGCAACAGAGATTTCTCGACACGGTCATCACTATGTCAGGGTGGTAACGCTTGATGGTCAATTGATTAATGCTAGCGGATCAATGACCGGGGGTGCCAATCGTCACCAACGAATCGGCTTGCTTAGTCAAAAGCAATTAGCTAGCCAGCTGCAAAATGCTCTTAATAAGGAACAAGTTACGGCAGGTCAATTGGAAAAACGAGTTGCCCAATTGCAGGCTACCCAAAAAGAAATTGACGAGCAGTTAACCGATTTACAGACTCATTTGCACCAGGCAAGTGAAAAGCTTCATTCGGCAACCGGCCAACAGCAAGTGTTACAAAATCAGTGTCAAGCAGTTGAACGTCAAGTAGCTGCTCTTAAGTTTCAATCGGGGCAACAGAATGATCAACACGCTGATTATGAGCAAAAAGTACAGCAAAATATTCAACAGTTGAAAGATGCTCAGCAGCAGTTTGATGTTAATAAACAGCGGACTACTGAACTACAGGAACAAATTAAGCAGTTTCAAAGTGATGAATCAGCGCAAAGTCAGCAGCTTCACCAGATGGAGCAGTGGATTGCGGTTGCTCAGGAACGGTTGCAACAACTTAAGAGTAGTCGTCATGCTCTGCAACAGGAGAAAAACTCACTGCAAATCAAAGCCGATCACCTTGAACGACAAATTCAACAGCTTAATTTACAAATTAATAGTGATCATGCAGATAATGAATCAAATACAACAGCTTTGCAGGATGCGACTCGGCAATTAGCGGCCGTTAAACAACGGTTAGTTACTGCTAAGGAGAAACTGACCTCGCTTAGTGAACAGGTTGCTAATGCTGAAGGAGAACATAACCGATTACGCGATTTATTAGCGGCAGCAACAAATGAATTGAACCATTTTGATGCTCAACGGATTCGTCATGAATCACAGTTAGATAGTTACCTGAATCATTTGAGTTCGCAGTATTCAATGACCATTGGTGAGGCAAAGGAAAAGATTAGCGATCTCCCGGATGATCAACTGAAGATTAAGCTGAAACTGTTAAGGCGGGGATTAGCTGACCTTGGTGAAGTCAATACTGGAGCGATTGCTGAATATAAACGGGTTAAGGAACGGTATGATTTCTTATCAACACAGCAAGCAGACTTATTAGCTTCGCGTGATCAATTAAATGAAACAATGAATGAAATGGACGAGCAGGTTAAAACAAGGTTTAGCGAAACGTTTAATAAGGTTTCAGCTGCATTTGACCAGACGTTCCAGCAGATCTTTGCCGGTGGTCATGCGCGGTTAGTCCTAACGGATCCCCATGATATTTTGACAACGGGAATTGATATTATGGCCCAGCCACCCGGGAAGAAGAATCAGCGAATGAGTCTCCTTTCAGGTGGTGAAAAGGCGTTAACCGCAATTACTCTGTTATTTGCAATCCTCAAAGTACGGCCAGTACCATTTGCAATTCTCGATGAACCTGAAGCAGCACTTGATGAAGTCAATGTGCAGCGCTTTGCTAACTACCTGAGCCATTTTGGAAATGATGGTCCGCAATTTATTGTTATTACTCACCGTAAGGGAACAATGATGAATGCCAATGTCCTTTATGGGGTAACAATGCAGGAGTCAGGAGTATCCAGAATGGTTTCCGTTGATGTGATCGATACCTTAGAAAGTTCAAACGACTAGGAAGAAGGCGTAATTTATGGGATTATTTGATATTTTTCGTCGGCATAAAAAGCACGAAGATAAGCAGGAGGAGCGGCCCCAACAGGAAGAGAAAGAAGAGCAGAAAGTCGCTGATGCTCACGTTGATAGTGAGGTAGCAACGACTTCACAAAGTGCTAGTAGTGAATCCGAAGCACAGGAAGAAGCTCCTGAGGTTGATCAAGATTCCTCTACAACTACAGAAGCGCAACCGCAAAATGAAGAAGTTTCTGATGATTCACTTTCGGGATCTTCATCTTCTGTTGAACAAAATGCAGAATCAGCAAGTACTATTGAAGAAGAAACTGTCACGAGTCGAAATGATGAACCAGAAGAAGAGGCTCCAACAACAAAAAGTAGTTCTCAAGTAGCAGAAGTGTCGACTCCTGCACCTGAAAGTGAAGTTAATGATGATGTTCAGGAAGAAGCAGAAGAATCAGCAGCTGCAAGTGATGACGAAACTGTTGATGAGGAAAGCACAGCAGCAAAATATGATCAGGGACTAGAAAAATCACGGACAGGATTTGGTGCTCGTCTTAATCGCTTTTTAGCTAATTTTCGTCATGTTGATGAGGACTTCTTTGATGATCTGGAAGATTTACTGATTGAGTCCGATGTTGGTTACGATATGGCAATGAAACTTAGTGATGAGCTTCGTGAAGAGGTAAAACTGCAAAACGCTAAGAGCAAGCAGGAAGTTTCTAACGTTATTATTGAAAAAATGGTTGATCTTTATGACAGAGCAGGAAAAGATGAAAAGTCCGACCTGAACTTTGCCAAGGAAGGGCCAACCGTGATCATGTTTGTTGGTGTTAATGGTGCTGGGAAGACAACTACCATTGGAAAGATGGCGGCATTATTTAAGAGCCAGGGGAAGAAAGTCCTTTTGGCAGCGGCTGATACTTTCCGGGCAGGTGCTACTGAACAACTTGACATTTGGGCTAAGCGTGATGGTGTTGATATCGTTACCGGCCCAGAGAATGGTGATCCGGCTGCGGTTGTATTTGATGCTGTTCAGAAGGCAAAAAAAGAGAACTATGACATTTTATTCGTTGATACCGCAGGAAGGTTACAGAATAAGGTTAATTTGATGAAGGAATTGGCCAAGATGAAGCGGATCTTAACTCGTGAAATTCCTGATGCCCCGCATGAAGTTCTCCTTGTATTGGATGCAACAACCGGTCAAAATGCTTTGAACCAGGCTAAATTATTTAAGGAAAGCACGGATGTTACCGGAATTGTCCTGACTAAGCTTGACGGAACTGCTCGCGGGGGAATTGTCCTAGCTATCAGGAATGAACTTCATCTTCCGGTGAAGTATGTCGGTTTGGGTGAAAAGGTTAATGATCTACAGAAATTCGATGCAAGTGAATTTGTCTATGGCCTATTTAAGGATTTAGTTGAAGTTGATTAGTTAAGGAGTTGCTGATGGAAATTGAAAAAAACGAGCGGATTAATTCGCTGTTTGAGTTTTATCAACCGCTCTTAACGGAGAAGCAAAACCAGTATCTTGAGCTTTATTATGCTGATGATTTTTCGCTTGGTGAGATTGCTGAAAACTTCAACGTAAGTCGTCAAGCAGTGTATGATAATATTAAACGGACTGAAAAGATCTTAGAAGCTTATGAAGCTAAGTTACATTTAGACGCTGAGTTTCAAGCACGGAATAAGCAGGCTGATGAAATTCAGCAATACGTTAAACGACATTATCCAGATGATCAACAGTTAAATAAACTTGTGGGCCGTTTGGAAAATTTGGAGGAAGAATAAAAGATGGCATTTGAAGGATTGACAGATCGTCTTCAAAAGGCGATGGAAAAGCTACGACGGAAGCCTAAAGTTACCGAAGCTGACCTTCGTGAAACAATGCGAGAAATTCGGCTAGCATTATTGGAAGCCGATGTTAACTTCGCTGTTGTAAAAGATTTCGTTAAGAAGGTTCGGGAGAAGGCCGCTGGTGCGGAAGTCCTTAAGGGATTAAATCCAGCCCAACAAATTGTTAAAATTGTTAATGATGAGTTAACTGAATTAATGGGTGAAGAAGCGGTGCCGCTTAATAAGGCCGCTCATATTCCGACCGTTATTATGATGGTTGGTCTTCAAGGGGCCGGTAAAACGACGACTGCTGGTAAGTTAGCCCTCCGCTTGAAAAATGAAGATAAGGCGCGACCACTGTTTATTGCTGCCGATGTTTATCGACCTGCCGCAATTACCCAGTTAAAGCAGGTAGCTGATCAGATCGATGTTCCTGTTTTTGAAAAGGGAACTGACGTTGATCCAGTTGAAATTGTTCGTCAAGGGATGGAAGTTGCTAAGCAAAATCATAACGACTATGTAATTATCGATACTGCTGGTCGGCTGCAAATTGATGAACAATTGATGGATGAGTTAGCAAATATTAAGCAGCTCGTTAACCCTGATGAAATTCTGTTGGTAATTGACTCCATGACTGGACAAAATGCTGTCAATACGGCTCAGGGATTTGACGACAAACTTGATATTACCGGTGTAGTATTGACCAAGCTTGATGGTGACACCCGTGGTGGTGCTGCTATGTCAATTCGTGCCGTTACTGGAAAGCCAATTAAATTCGTCGGTGAAGGGGAAAAGATGGAGGATCTTGATGTCTTCCACCCTGACCGAATGGCTTCACGAATCCTGGGAATGGGGGACATGATGACCCTAATTGAAAAGGCCCAGAAGGATTTCGATGAAGAACAGGTTCAAGCAACAATGGATAAGATGCGTGAAAACACCTTTGATTTCAACGACTTCTTATCACAAATGGATCAAGTAACCAAGATGGGGCCATTAGAAAATATTATTAAAATGATGCCGGGGATGGCTAATAATCCTGCATTAAAGAACTTGAACCTTGATCCAAAACAATTAGACCATATTCGGGCTATTATTTATTCCATGACTCCAGAGGAACGAGAGAATCCTGACTTAATGAATCCAAGTCGGCGTCGGCGGTTAGCCGCTGGTGCTAGCCGGCCGATTGTGGAAGTTAACCGAATGATTAAGCAATTTAATCAGATGCGGAAGATGATGAAGCAAGTTACCAATGGTAATTTTAATGGGATGCAAAACATGTTTGGCGGGCAAATGCCGGGAATGCCAGGTGGCCGAATGGGACAAATGGCTATGAGCCACATGGCACGGAAGATGAAAAAGGATAAGCAGAAGCGGATTAAGAAGTTACGGAAATTACGGAAAAAACATTAAATAAGCAATAACCAGTTAGTTAAGGGCGATAAGTGATTAACTAACTGGTTATTATTTTTGAATTATTATAAAGAAAATAATTCGTTGAAAATTGCAAACTAATATGTACTTTAATAGACATTATCCTTGATTGTGAAAAACTAATTAAGTCGATAAATTATTAAATTCCAATTTTTCTAATTATCAATTGATTGATTTAAAAATAGTCGTCTTGCTATCAAAAACTTAAAGGGCTAAAATTACGGTGTTTTGGGGATCTGCAATTAGCTTTTTTCTAAAACTACAAGCTATATAGAGAAATATAGCCGATAGGTGGAGTGATTAATATGGTTTCAAAGGGAAATAAAAAGTACTTAATGACAAAACAGGAACGGTTGATTCCGCATTATGGATTACGGAAGTTAAGCGTAGGGGTTGCTTCTGTATTGCTATCAACGTCAATTTTAATGGGGATGGCCACAAAAGCTCAGGCTGATACTGTTGACGGAGAAGCTAATCAGGAGATTGGTCAAACTGATAAATCTTTGGTTAATAATGCGACTAATTCAGTTACCTTGAAAAATAATCAAGCACCGACTGCAATTTCGACAATCCAAGATCAGGATCAGACACCAGTAGAATCAACTACTGCGAATACAGATTCTCAGCAGGTTGGCAAAACAATTAATGTTGTTACCCATAACGTTACTGAAACTACTGGGGATAAGGCGACAGGACAACGGGGGACGACCAACCTTGAGCTGAAGATGACAATATCAGCTGAAGATGCGCAGCAAATTAAAGCTGGTGATTATATTGATATTCGATTGGGGATGCCGTATACCACAGAAGATGGAAGTAGTTACGTCTTTAGTTATGGTGCCGTAAATGATAGTAAGGATAATACTAGGGCCCTTAAATATCAAAATCAGGTAATTGGATATATTGTCCCTGCTGGTGATACCGAGAGTTATAAGCAGTCATTTCCTGAAGCCTCTTCGACTGGGGCAATTAAGTGGACAGTAATTGATAATCAGAATAAGGATGATATAAGTAGTGCCGGAAGCAATGGTTATTACCGGGTAATTTTTAACGATGTCTTAAGCAAGTACTTAAAGAACCATTCTGGAAAAAGCGGTGTGGTTGATATTAAGGCTAAGATGGTTTGGTACAACACCAGTAGTAATGGTGATAAGCAGGCTTTAAAGCCAAGTGAGACAATTACCCTTTATAGTGATAATGGTGAGACGAGTTACTCTCCCCAAAATGATCTTCAAATTGGTAATCAAACATTCACCAGTGGAATTAGCATTAGTGTAATTGCAAAGAAGAAAGGTGAAAGCTCTGTTCCAGTAACTTCAAAGTCTCAAGCAATTGATCATACGAGTAATACCCCAGCACATTTATGGCGGACAATTGATGGTAAAGAGGTGCTGCAAGTTACCAATAATCAAGCACAGGGTGTTGGGATTTCTTTAGATAATTTAGGTCAAAACTTTACAATTACTGTTACAAAACCGGCTTCTAATGATGATGTAACAATTAATTTTGTCAGTGCTAGTGACTTACAGAAAGCATTACAAGATCTAGTTGTTCCGCTGGATTCCAAAGTATCTTCAAACTTAGTGGATAAATTGACTACTACTGGTAATTACTACCTGTCTGATCAGTTTGTTTATCCGAAACCAAAAGTTAACGTAACGGCTGTAAAAAATGATGAGAATAAAATAACATACCACGTGACAGTGGATGGTGACTATAAAGGATTCAAAGTCACTTCGGCTGCGAATGGGATTGAACTGTCTCCCGTTACTTTAATTACCTGGATGCCTACCAGAAAAGGTGCGTTATTGCCTGGAAAGAAAATTAATAATTCGAAGGAAGATCATGATCAAGCTACTTATTTCAATCAGGATCTTCATAATTGGCTCTATGGTTACTCAATTCGGGATCGGGATGTTCGTAATTACATGAATACCCATCCTTGGCATGTAACTGTAACTAGCCAAAATGGAAAATATGATACTGATTATGGCTACTGGATTGATATGGGAACCGATTCTAAGCCAGTAAATCAGGCAGATGTTAATTCCACATTTTATGGTTTCGTTAACCAAACAATCCATTATGTTGATGCAGATGGTAATCAAATGATGGGCGATAAAGGGAAGCCTATTGCTGATAAAGTTCAGCAGGTTACCTTTACTAGTGATACTGGAGCAAGCGGATCTTTTAAGGCAGACAGTTACTTCAGTGATATCGAAATTCCTGGAGTAAAGGGTTATTCAACTTATCGGGGCAAAAAGTCAGATGGTAAGAAGATAATCTACAGTGGCGGAAAGATTACTAAGATTGGTGATGAAGGCCACTTCACGTACCCGCATAATAATTTTGTTGAATATGTTGTGTATGTTAAGAATAGTGAGCCAACTCCAGTAAACCCACAGCCTGATCCGAAGCCGAAGCCTGATCCAGAGCCGACGCCAAAACCAATTCCAGTAAAAGTTAGTAAAACAATTACTGAAACGATTCACTATGTCTATCAGGATGAAACCAAAGCGGCAGATGATAAAACGCAACAAGTCACCTTTACGCGAAATGGCGCCAAAACAGCTGAAGGTATTACTTGGGATAACTGGACACCTGCAGAAAGAATATTTGCTGAGGTAGAATCACCTGAAATCAAGGGCTATACTCCTGATATAAAGGTAATTAGTGAAATTAAGGTAACCTCAGAAGATAACAACATTGTAAAAACGGTTATTTATACTAAAAACTCAATTCCAACTCCAGAACCTCAGCCGGATCCAACACCTCAGCCTAAACCTAATCCAGCTCCGACACCAACCCCAGATCCGCAACCAGAACCTCAGCCACAGCCAGGGCCAACACCTAAACCTAAACCTGATCCAATCCCGACTCCCACTCCGGCGCCAGAACTAACACCAGTTCCTAATAGCTCAGATTCGACGCCAGTACCAGAGCCAGCACCACAATCAGGGATAGATAATCCTTCTCCTAAGTCTGATAGCTTAGTTGAACCTAAAGCGAAGACACGGTTAGTTCAAACAGGCCATCGCCAATTACCACAAACGGGATTAGGCCAAGGCAAGGGATTAATGGTTCTTGGGATTGTCAGCTTATTGACTAGTTTTGGCCTTGGAGTGAAGAAAAAGAAAAATATTTAAGCTGTCAAGAAAAAATACTTTACATTCTTTTAGAAGACTGGTATATTATTATCTGTTAAGAAATTTATAGGGAGGTGCAAAGAATGTCCGTTAAAATTCGTTTAAAGCGTATGGGTTCAAAGAAGCGTCCATTCTACCGTATTGTTGTAGCTGACTCACGTGCACCACGTGATGGTCGTTTCATTACTTCTTTAGGTACTTACAACCCATTGACCACTCCTAAGGAAATCAAGTTTGACGAAGATGCCATTATGGATTGGTTACAAAAGGGTGCTCAACCTTCTGACACTGTTCGTAACATGCTTCAAAAGGCTGGAGTTATGAAGAAGTTCCACGAATCAAAGTATGCTAAGAAGTAGTGATGTTTAGTCATGACTGAGACAAATATTGAAGGGCTGGTTCGTAGTTTAGTAACTCCATTGTTAGAACATCCGGATGCTCTAACAATTACCGAGTCTGAGGATGATCGGTTTCAGCGCTACGTTGTTGATGTTCATCCCCAAGATGTTGGTCGCTTAATTGGGCGGCAGGGACATATTGCTTCAGCACTGCGTACGGTCGTTGAAGGAGCACGTCCACGACGATCCAATTCAAAAAAGGTCCGGTTACTAATAAATGACCACCGTCACTAAAATAAAAACTCCCACACTAACCTGTGGGAGTTTTTGTCAATTTTAGGAGAATTTAAATGAAATTTTATAATGTTGGAAAAATAGTAAATACTCACGGGATCCGTGGTGAAGTTCGGGTGATTCCAACGACCGACTTTATTGATGAACGGTTTGCTAAGGGTGCCAAACTATATTTGGATAATCAACAGGCTGAGCCATTAGGGTTAACAATTGAATCATCACGTCCACATAAGGGTTCAATTCTTGTTAAGTTTGTTGGGTATGACAATATTAATGATGTTGAAAACTTCCGCAATCGTGAGCTAAGAGTTAGTGAAGAGGATCAACAGCCACTCGAAGAAGGTAGTTATTATTACCACCAAATTATTGGCTTAACCGTTAAGACAATTGATGGTCGTGAATTAGGGAAGATTAAGGAGATCCTTTCTCCTGGTGCCAATGATGTTTGGGTTGTTCAACGACCACATCAAGCCGACTTATTGTTACCTAAGATTGATGATGTGGTAAAAAAGGTTGATCTGGATAATGGCGTAGTTGAGGTGGAACTATTGGAGGGACTTGAATAATGCGAATTGATATTTTAAGCCTATTTCCTGATATGTTTCAGGCAACGCTTGGCGAATCAATTGTTGGTAAGGCACAGGATAATGGTTTCCTCGATATCAAGGTAACGGATTTTCGTGATTATACTGATAATAAGCACAACCGGGTTGATGACACGCCATTTGGTGGCGGTGCGGGAATGCTTCTCCAAGCGCAACCAATTTTTGATGCAATGGCAGCAATTGATGAAGAGACAAAGGATCGTTATCCCAAAGGAAGGGTAATCTTGATGGATCCTGCAGGACGAAAGTTTGATCAGGACTATGCCCAAGAATTATCACAGGAAGAACACCTTACATTTATCTGTGGTCACTATGAGGGGTATGATGAGCGAATTCGGAGCTTAGTGACAGATGAAGCGTCATTAGGTGATTATGTCCTTACTGGCGGTGAACTGGCTGCAATGGTGATGATCGATGCTACTGTCCGCTTTGTTCCTGGTGTTTTGGGGAATATGTCTTCACCAATGGGCGATTCCTTTAGTAATGGCTTGCTAGAATATCCACAATATACTCGACCTGCTGATTTTCGGGGAATGAAAGTTCCTGAAGTTTTAACCAGTGGTAATCACCAGAAAATAAAAGAATGGCGTCAACGTGAGGCATTACGACGGACGCTTGAACGGCGCCCAGATTTGTTAAAGACGGCCAAACTGACCCGTGAACAACAACTAATGCTTGAAGATTTGAAACTCGATCAAGACCCGGATGTACCGGACTAGAAAGGGGTTCAAATGAAAAAGTTTATTCAGCGATTATTATGGAAACAGGATCCGGCCCTTTACCGTAGTAAGGATGCCAAATTAACGCCGAGTTTGCGGACAATTGATTTAATTGGTCTAGGGACCGGGATGGTTGTCGGAACAGCAATCTTTACCTTGCCAGGAATTGTGGCTGCTGAACATACGGGGCCAGCAGTTCCGTTGGCATTTATCGTTGCAGCAATTGGTGCCGGCTTATCAGCGTTAGCGTATGCCGAGACTTCATCAGTATTGCCGTTTGCTGGTTCAGCCTTTTCATGGATTAATGTTCTTTTTGGCGAGTTCTTCGGGTGGATTGCTGGCTGGGCGCTTTTGGCTGAGTATTTTATTTCAGTTGCTTTCGTTGCGTCAGGCTGGTCAGCCTATATGCAGGGATTTCTCGCTAGTTTTGACATTAAGTTGCCAGTAGCATTAACCGGGGGCTTCAATCCGCAACGGGGTTCATATGTTGATCTCTTAGCTGCGATTGCTATTTTAGCCGTGGGAATTTTAATTTCTCGTGGGGTTCACCAGGTGAGCCGGATTGAAAATATTATTGTCAGCGTGAAGCTCCTGGTTATTTTAATGTTTATTGTTGTCGGGATGACGGCTATTCATCCGCAAAACTATTCGCCATTTATTCCCCCTCATGTTGCTGGAACAACATTTGGTGGCTGGCAGGGGATCCTTGCTGGGACAGCCCAAATTTTTATTGCTTACGTTGGCTTTGACGCGATTGCGGCTAATACGGCAGAAACGATTAATCCCCAGAAGACAATGCCACGGGGATTAATTGGGACGCTGATCTTAGGCACTGGTTTCTTCATTGCGGTGTCCCTTGTCCTTGTGGGGATGTTTAAGTACAGTCGCTATGCAAATAACGCGGAACCTGCTGCCTGGGCACTCCGTCAGTCTGGTCATTATCTTACCGCTAACCTATTATCAATCGTTGCTATCGTTGGAATTTTTTCGGCGTTAATTGCGATTTTATTAGCCTCATCACGACTTATCTATGCCTTTGGACGGGATGGCCTTCTTCCTCGCGGCCTAGGTCATATTGACCATAAACACGTTCCTAATCATGCATTATGGATGATTACGTTCCTGGCAATGATTTTAGGATCAGTTTTCCCGTTTACATTTTTGGCAACACTAGTATCAGCGGGTACTCTGGTGGCATTTATCTTTGTTTCTCTGGGAATTTACGCCCTCCGTCCTCGAGAAGGGAAGGATCTGCCTGCAGCCCAGTTTAAAATGCCCGGTTATCCGGTATTGCCAGCGATTTCTGCTTTATTTTCTGCAGTAATTTTCTGGGGATTAAATGCTGATGCTAAGATTATGATGGTTCTTTGGTTCCTTATCGGCTTAATTATTTACTTTGCCTATGGGATTCGCCATTCGATTATTAATCAGGAACATCAGTCAAAATAACCCTTGAAAGGAAAATAAAAAGCTAGTATAGTAATAGATGGCTGTTTAGCCATAAGAAACGGTATTCCGCTGCCCACATCGGACATGAATGTCGGCGAAAGGAAAGAATTTTTTATGCGTCAAAACAAGTTAATCGAAAAGATTACTGCAAGTCAATTACGGGATGACATTCCAGATTTCCGTGCCGGTGATACTGTTCGGGTTCACGCCCTCATTGTTGAAGGTTCACGTGAACGTGTTCAGATGTTTGAAGGTATCGTTATCAAGCGTCACGGTGCTGGTATCAGTGCTACCTACACTGTTCGTAAGATCAGTAACGGTGTTGGTGTTGAACGGACTTTCCCAGTTCACTCACCACGTGTTGCTAAGATTGACGTTCTTCGTCATGGTCGTGTACGTCGTGCTAAGTTATACTACTTACGTGAACGTACTGGTAAGGCTACTCGGATTGCTGAAAAGCGTCGCGACAAGTAGTAGCTTGGAACCCTTGTGTAGCAGGGGTTCTTTTTTTGTTTTAAATTAAAATTGATCATAAAAAAATGGGGCTGTGACATAAGTCCTTTAAATTAAGAGAACCGTTCGGAATTTCATTTGAAATTCTGAGCGGTTCTTCCTTTTCTTAAAATTAATACTAAATATGGACAGCCTCCCGGCGATCTTTT
>NZ_JABUXR010000029.1 GCF_014838745.1 Limosilactobacillus urinaemulieris | reverse complement strand
AAGATCGCCGGGAGGCTGTCCATATTTAGTATTAATTTTAAGAAAAGGAAGAACCGCTCAGAATTTCAAATGAAATTCCGAACGGTTCTCTTAATTTAAAGGACTTATGTCACAGCCCCTTACTATTTTAAAATTATTTGCGTTTTTTATTTTCCAGCTGCCTTATTAATCGCATCAATTACTGCATAACGGAACTGGTTTTTTTCTAGGGCCATTACACCTTTAATTGTCGTGCCGGCTGGGGAAGTCACCTGATCACGAAGTTCAGCCGGGAGCTTCTTAGTATTAAATGCTAGTTTTCCAGTGCCTTTAACCATACTGGAAATTAAACGATAAGCTGTTTGCCTTCCCATACCATTTGCAACGGCACCATCACTCATGGCATCCATGAAAACATCGACAAATGCTGGACCGCAACCGCCAATAACGCCAACAATCTCTAGCTGATCCTCGCTAACGGGAATCACATCTCCTAAGAGCTCAAGAAAAGTAATGATTTTATTTGCATTTTCTTCAGTAATCTCTTCAGGGAGAGTTAGTCCGATTGTCCCGGCATTAACAGCAACTGGGGTATTTGGAATCATTGCAGCTACAGTAGCATCAGCAATTACTGATTGTAATTGCTCCAATGAAACACCAGCAGCAGCCGAAATAACAGTTGTTGAAGCGGGAAGTTGACTTAGTTCCTGAGCAATTTTCAAGGTAATTGGTGCAGGGGTAGTAAGAACAACAAAGTCAGGGTTTACTTTGATGACATCAAGATTATTATTTACAACGGTAAAGCCAAGTTCTTGCCCGAGAGAGGTAACACGAGGGTTAGTTGGATTTTCACCAATAATCTTAAACTGTCTTGTATTTATAAGCCCCTTGATAATTGCGGAACCCATATTACCAACACCGACGACCGCAATGGTTTGTTGATTAGTCTTCATTTTGATCCTCCAATTTGACGTAATTACCGGTAATAAATGTTCCATTATCAAGCTTATACCAGATGATCTCATCATTATCACTCATCTTACCAGTGATCGTGATTTCTTGACCATCCTTAATTTCACTAACTTTATCACCATATTGTTTATTAAAAGCATCAATTGCTTTTCCTGGGAGGTAATCAATCACTGCCTTTGTCTTTTTCATTGGGATGACTGCCATGTTGTCAGCGAGCTTAGATTGGAAATCTTTATCTTCATTCTTAAATGGGTTATCCACAATTGTCATTTTGTCGTATTTTACCCATTGATCGCTACCGATTTCGTACCAAAATTCGCCTGATTTCGTTGCAACACGGTGAAAGGCTTTCAAAACAATATCGTCCGGGAAAGGCGTACCGACTTGCATCCCGTTTGGCATATCATATACCGCAGTAACCGCATCGAGGTGAAGGTACATTTCGATTGATTCTACTTCACCCCAGTTCTTATTCCGGTAATAAACGTGAATGCTATGTGGCTGATCATCAAATTTTCCGGTTAATTCACCCTCATTTTTGATAAATTGGTAACCATCGAATTGCTTCTTTTCGACAGAATATTTTTCTCCGAGAAATCCCCGTAAAAGTTGGGGGACCACCAGATTTTCTCCAGTATCAATATTTGTGTAGTAGACCCAAATTGGGTTTCCTGTTTTGAACTTATCTTCCATCCTTTTCACCCCGTCAACTATATTTACTCTTTATTATAGCATTGATAAGGTGAAACCTCTGTGATGAACAAGTTAACAAACTGTAAAGATAGAAAGAAGCTGGAAATTAACCCATTGAGCCTATTTAGATTTCCGCGATTAGACTCTGTAAGTTCGGAGACTACTAGTAAATATTAAAGGCAGGGAAAAGTAAAATTTTTCCTGCCTCTTTTCATCAATAATTTAAATGTTATTTATCTGCATTTGGTGCAGCGACAACGGTAATGTTACCGTCTTTATCCAATTGTGCGGCAAGTTCGTGAGCGTCATTGTGATCAAGAACATAGTCAGCAATCCGATCTTCGATTTGTTCTTGAATTACCCGACGAAGAGGACGAGCACCCATCTTTGGATCATATCCTAAGTCAACTAACTTCTCATCAACATCTTCAGGAACGGTGATTGATAAGTCACGGTCAGCTAACATCTTGTTAACATCACTGATCATCAGGTTAACAATCTTCATTAGGTTATCCTTACTGAGGGCATTGAACTGAACGATGTCATCAAACCGGTTCAAGAATTCTGGCTTAAAGTAGTTGGTCAATTTATCAATGATTGAGTGAGTACTACCGGTTGATTCAGCACCAAAACCAACGCTAGCTTGAGCATCACCAGTTCCAGCGTTAGAAGTCATAATAATAATCGTGTCCTTGAAACTAACGGTCCGACCTTGTGAATCAGTTAATCGTCCATCGTCAAGAATTTGTAAGAACATGTGCATAACGTCAGGGTGAGCTTTTTCCACTTCGTCAAGCAAGATTAAGCTATAAGGGTGACGACGAACTTGTTCAGTTAATTGACCAGCCTCTTCATAGCCCACATAACCTGGAGCCGCTCCGATAAGCTTTGAGGTAGATGTCTTGTCCATGTATTCTGACATGTCAAAACGGATCATTGAATCTTTAGAACCAAAAAGCTGGAGAGCAAGTTGCTTAGCTGTTTCGGTCTTCCCAACACCAGTAGGACCAACAAAGAGGAAACTACCAATTGGACGACCAGACTTGTTTAAACCAATCCGGTTTCGGCGAATTGCCCGAGCAATCTTATCAACCGCTTCAGTTTGACCAATGACATGTTCGTCAAGCTTCTTATCAAGATCCCGAAGTTGGTTTTCTTCTTGCTTCTGCAGATCACCGACAGGAATATTAGTTTTTTCTTCAACAATATCCTGCATATCCTTAACGGTTACCGTTGCGGACTCTTCAGAATGATTTTCTTCTGCTTCTTTTTTAGCCTTTTCAAGCTTGCTTACCTGGTCACGATAAAAAGCGGCCTTTTCGTAGTCTTGGTTATCTGCTGCTTGTTGCTTGTGAGCTTCAGCAGTGTGAATTTCATTTTCAATTGCATTTGGATCAACATTCTTCAATGTTAGATTCTTCCGTGAACCAGCTTCATCCATCAGGTCAATTGCCTTGTCGGGAAGGAAACGTTCTTGGATGTAGCGGTCGGAAAGTTTAGCGGCCGCAATGATTGCATCGTCGGTGTACTTAACATGGTGATAATCTTGATACCGCCCTTTAATTCCGTTAAGGATCCGAATTGTTTCTTCAACTGAAGGTTCGTTAACTTCAACTGGTTGGAAACGCCGTGCAAGGGCGGCATCTTTTTCAATCTTCCGGTATTCATTAAGGGTAGTTGCGCCAAGAAGTTGGAAGTCACCACGCGCAAGGGCAGGTTTTAGAACATTTCCGGCATCCATGCCGCCTTCAGCATTTCCGGCACCCATGATTTCGTGAATTTCATCAATGAAGAGAATAATGTTCTTGTTCTTCCGGACTTCTGCCATTAATTGTTGCATTCGCTTTTCAAATTGTCCCCGGATACCGGTTCCTTGAACAAGGGAAACAACATCGAGTCGGATAATTTCCTTGTTAGCAAGTTTTTCTGGTACTTCACCGGAAACAATTGCGGTAGCTAAACCTTCAACGACAGCAGTCTTCCCAACACCAGCTTCACCGATTAGAACCGGGTTGTTCTTAGTTCGTCGATTAAGGATTTCAATAACCCGCTTGATTTCATTATCACGACCAATAACTGGATCAATTTTTCCTTGGCGAGCAAGATCAGTTAAGTTAATACCGTACTGACCGAGAATTCCCTTACCACGACCGCCGTTACCGCCTTGTCGTTGGTTTTGACCGCTAAAAGCAGCACCGTTACCAGCGGCTTGTTGGCTTTGCATATTATTCATGGCATTCATGAAGTCTTCGAGGCTTCCAAAACCGAAATTATTCATTCCGTTACCTCCATTCATCATATTTGTTTGCATATTTTGTAATTTTTGGTAGCAATTTTGACATAAATCGAGTTGAACTCGTTGGCCATTAAGGTTCATTTGTAAATGGATCGTTGCAGGATTCTGATGACAATTTTGACAAAGCACCGTAAAAATACCCCCTTAATAAAATAGATCCGACCATCGAAAAGGAAATTATTATCTTTGACCTTTCCTGACCATTGGTGTTAATTATACTTACTTTTTGTTTGACTGCAAGTTAAATGAATCAGTTTAAGAAAAAATTAGTCAAACTTTCTATTAAATTTTAGTACTCTTGATTGATGAATGCTAAAATAAGGGTGATGAAAAAGTCAGGGATCCTTTAATGAGGTGGTTAAATGACAGAAAGAGATTATCAACAAGAACTTGATGACTTGCATTCGGGAAAGACTAGTCATTTTGATATTACTCCAGAGGAATTTCAAGCGTTTCAGCCGATTTTTCATGGTTACCAATACCGGACACAAATTGAAGCAGAAGCCCATCATGGGGGAACGCTTACATATCGATTAAAAAAGCGATAACCAATCGTTGAGAGAACTTGTAATTGAAGTTTACAATTGCTAAAATAAAAGCAATGAAATTATCAGGGCTTGGCCACTGACAATTTGCTAATATGCTCGAAGGAGAATGATTAATTATGGAAAAACGTGATTTTACAATTACATCTGAGACAGGTATTCACGCTCGTCCAGCAACTATCCTGGTTCAAGCAGCTTCTAAGTATAACTCTGATGTTACCCTTTCATACGAAGGTAAGAGTGTTAACTTGAAGTCCATCATGGGTGTTATGTCACTCGGTGTTGGTCAAAATGCTTCAGTTACCATTACTGCTAAGGGTGACGACGAAAAGGAAGCTTTGGATGCCGTTGCTGAAACAATGAAGAAGGAAGGCTTAACAGACTAATGTCCACACTTTTAAATGGCTTGGCAGCGAGTAGTGGAATTGCAATTGCTCCTGCCTACCTGTTAGTGGGACCAGATTTATCTGTTAACCAACAATATTCAGCAAATGAGAATCATGAGGTCAAGCGGCTTCATGATTCTTTTGCTTTAACGCTGAATGAAGTTCAAACAATCCGTAAGCATGCTCATAAGTCACTTGGTAAAAGAGCAGCTGCGGTTGTTGATGATCAGCTGGCAATTTTGAACGATCGGTCCCTTCATGCTGAAATTATTGAAAAAGTTAAGCGTAAGCATTTCACTGCAGAATGGGCAATTAAAGAAACCGAGGATGAACAACTAAAGGTCCTTGAAAAAATGAATGATAATGACTATCTTTCATCAAGAGCAACGGCACTTAAAGACGTTTCTAAAAGAATGCTTAGTCATTTAATGGGGGTTAAGCTTCCTAATCCAACTCTGTTAAGTCACCGGGCAATCTTTGTGGCACAAAATATTACCCCAACTGATACTGCTCAATTTGATCGGCGCTTTGTTGCGGGGTTAATTACTGATGACGGTGGTCGAACTTCTCATTTTACAATTATGAGCAAAACACTGTCATTACCAGCGGTTGTTGGGACTGAAAGTGCCACCGATATAATAAAAAATGGTGATTTACTAATCGTTGATGGGATTCATGGCAAGGTTATTGTCAATCCATCAGAAGAGGAAGTAGATCATTACCAGCGATTGGCTGCCCAATTTGATCGTGAACAACAAGAGTGGGGGGTCTTAAAGGATGAACAGACTGTTAGTACTGATGGACGTCACTTTAAGGTTGTGGCTAATGTTGGAACACCAATTGATGTCTTCGATGCTCGGCAAACCGGGGCTGAAGGAATTGGTCTTGTTCGGAGTGAATTCTTATATGCAAGTGGTGATCAACTTCCCGGTGAAAAAGAGCAGGCACAGGCTTATAAACAATTCTTAACTGAGATGCCAGGACGACGAGTAGTGGTTCGGACACTTGATATTGGTGGCGATAAAAATCTGGGGATGTTAAAACTGCCTCAAGAAAATAATCGTTTTCTTGGCTTTCGGGCAATTCGGATCGGTTTAGCCAAACCTGAAATTCTTCGTCCACAGTTGCGGGCACTTCTCCGTTCATCTGTATATGGACGGCTTGCAATTATGTTTCCAATGATCGCAACTGTTGAGGAATTTTGGCAAGCACGAAAAATCTTGGATGAAGAGCGACGACGGCTATTAGATGAAGGTGTTCAAGTAGCGGATAATATTGAAGTTGGAATGATGCTGGAAATTCCTTCAAGTGCGTTGATGGCGGATGCTTTTGCTCGCAAGGTGGATTTCTTTAGTATTGGCAGCAATGATCTAATCCAATACTTATTTGCGGCTGATCGGGGCAATCCTCGTGTTGCCTACCTTTATCAAGAATTACATCCGGCGATCCTTCGCTTAGTTAAGCGCGTGATTGACGCCGCTCATGCAGAAGGTAAATGGGTAAGCATGTGTGGTGAAATGGCAAGTAATCCGCTAGCGACCCCGTTATTAATGGCAATGGGCTTAGACGAGTTTTCGATGAATAGCAGCAGCATTTTGCATATTCGTTCCCTAATTAATCAGCTTAATACTCGTCAATTACAGCCACTAGTTCATAAAGCGCTTAATGCGATTACTGCTTCTGAGGTTGAACAGTTAGTTCGGCAAACAGTTCCCGAAGTTATCGAATAAATCCTTAAGTGATCTTAACGTTTATAGAAAAGACTTGTTGTTATTGGCTGAACAGTCTACAATTGTCGAGATACCTTTTTGCGGATTAGTAAATGCTTTTGTATAATAATCTTGCAATTATTTAGATTGAGACTAGAGAAAAAGGAGCAATTAGCTTGAAGATAGGTCTTTTTACAGATACATATTTTCCCCAAGTAAGCGGGGTTGCGACGTCGATTAAGACGCTTCGTGATGAACTAATTGCTCAGGGGCATCAAGTATATATATTTACCACAACGGATCCAAAAGCAAAGGACGATGACGAAGAAAATGGTATTTATCGTTTTCCAAGTATTCCCTTTGTGTCATTTACGGACAGACGAATTGCGATTCGGGGTGCTTTTCGTGCGATCAAGATTGCGGAGAAACTTCAACTGGATATTGTTCATAACCAAACTGAATTTTCGTTAGGCGTAATGGGAAAAGTTGTTGCTTGTCATTTAAGTATCCCGTGCTTGCACACTTACCATACAATGTATCAGGACTATCTCCATTACATTGCTAATGGCCATATTCTGAAGCCCAAGGATGTTGGGAGGTTAGCTCATATCTACCTTCATAATATTTCTGGAGTGGTAGCACCAAGTGAGCGGGTACTAGAAACAATGCGTGCTTATAATGTTGATGCTCCGATTCGGATTATTCCAACTGGGGTTAACTTACGGGTATATGGTCAGCGGGATTCTATTGAGGAAAAGAATGCTCTCCGTGCCAAGTGGGGATATAAGCCAGATACACCAGTGCTCTTATCGCTAAGTCGGCTTGCGTTTGAAAAGAATATTCATACTTTAATTGAAGCGATGCCGGATATTTTAGCTAAAAAGCCCGATGCTCAATTACTGATAGTTGGGGATGGCCCCGCGAGAGAAACATTAGAGCGGCAGGTTCGCCACCTCCATTTGACCGAGCATATTCAATTTACAGGTCAGGTTGATAATGATGATGTTCATCACTACTATCAAATGGCAAATGTTTTTGTTTCGGCATCTGATTCTGAGTCACAGGGATTGACATATGATGAAGCATTGGCGTCTGATTTACCGATCGTGGTAATGCGGAGTGATTATACCGATGAGTTAATTGATGATCCAGCCATTGGGGTTAGCTTTCAAAAACGGATTGATCTTGTTAACGGTGTTCTTCGTTACCTTAATAATCCGCGGACACCTGAAGAGCAAGATAAACGTGATGCAAAATTACACGAGATTTCTGCTGAAGTATTTGCTCAGCGAATCCTTAAATTTTATCGTGATTGCCAAGAGACAATGGCTGAGAAGCAATCTGGTCAATCAAGGGGTACGTTTCGGAATCTTTTTCATCGATCGAGGAGTTAAGCAATGTTAAAAATTACCATGTTTTCGTCTGCCGATAAGGTTGCCGGACAAGGGGTCGGCAGTGCTTACTTAGAATTAATTCATCTTTTAAAAACTCGCTTTGCCGATCAGTTTGACATCGCGATTAATAAATATCGAAAAAGCCAGATCAGTCATTATCACACGATTGATCTGCCCTTTTATTTCTCAACGTTTTCTAAAAAGCGGGGACGGAAAATCGGCTACGTTCACTTTCTTCCCGAAACTTTAGAGGGAAGCCTGCAAATTCCACAACCATTTCGGGGAATCTTTTATCGGTACGTAATTGCTTTTTATAAGCGGATGGATCATTTAGTTGTCGTTAATCCGTCCTTTATTGATAAGCTGGTAGCTTACGGAATTCCTCGTGATCACGTAACTTATATTCCTAACTTTGTTGATTCAGATAACTTTTTCCCGGTTGACAAGTCAACTCGTCAAGAATATCGGAAAAAGTATCATTTGCCAGCGGATAAGTTCGTGGTTCTTGGAAGCGGTCAAATTCAGGAACGAAAGGGAGTCCCTGATTTTATTAAACTGGCTCAACAGAATCCCGATATTCAGTTTGTGTGGGCAGGTGGTTTCTCGTTTGGTCGGCTAACTGATGGATATAGTGAGTTAAAAAAAGTCGTTGATAATCCACCAACGAATCTATTATTTACGGGAATTGTTAGTCGAAAAGAGATTGCAGAATTAAATAATGCTGCTGACTTATTCTTACTTCCGTCATTTAACGAACTCTTTCCAATGTCAGTTCTTGAAGCATTCAGTTGTGGTACTCCGGTAATGCTTCGTGACCTTGACTTGTACCATTCAATTATTGATGGGGATTATGAACCAGCTAAGGATGTCAATGAGATGCGAACTAAGCTTGTTGAACTTACTCATAATCCAGAAAGATTGAATTACTTACGGGAACAAGCAATTGAAACTTCAAAGCGTTACTCAAAAGAGCACCTTGCAAAGGTTTGGGATCGCTTTTACCGACAACAAGCAAAGGAGGTTAATTAATGAGCCGACGTAATTGGGGCGTCCTGGCTATGATGCTCTTGATTGGGGTGGGGATTTTTGTATATGCCTTACGCGACATTAATCTTCATGTTTTAATTCAGGAATTTAATACGATTAATTGGGGATGGATGCTCGTTGCGGTTATTTGTATTTGTCTTTACCTTGGTTTAGAGGGAGTTGTGGTAAAGATATTTATGAAGGATCGCTATCCAGATTTTACCTGGAAAGACTCATTTCGGTTACCTCTAATTGAACAGCTATTTAATGGGATTACCCCATTTTCAACAGGAGGGCAGCCCGCACAATTAGTAGCAATGATTCAATCAGGTGTTGACGGGGGAATTGCTAGTTCGGTTCTTCTGATGAAATTTGTTGTTTTCCAAGCGATGATTGTGGTAAATTTTCTTATCTCGTTGCTAATTGGCTTTCATTATATTGAAGAAAAACTCCACGCTTTAGCATTGTTAGTTGTTTTTGGCTTTACAATTCACCTGGCTGTTATTATTGGCTTATTAATGGTGATGTATTGGTACCACTTTACTAAAAAAACAACTAACCTACTTATTAAGCCGCTTGCGTTATTTATGAAAGCCAAACGATATGAGAGAATAAAGATTCTGTTGAACGAAAAAATTGATTCTTTCTACCAGGAAAGTCTAAAAATGAAAAAGGAATATGGCAAGTTAGCAAGGGTATGTGTTGTCACAATCGCTCAGCTATTTTTCTACTACATTATTCCGTATTTTATTCTTCTTGCTTTAGGTGTTCATCATATTAACTTCATAATGGTGGTTAGCCTGCATGTGTTAATTTTTATGGTGATTTCGCTATTTCCAATTCCTGGGGGTGCAGGAGGAGCAGAGTATAGCTTTTCAGTTTTATTTGCTAGTTTTGTTAATTCAAATACTAAATTGATTTTAGCAATGCTTCTTTGGCGGCTATTAACGTATTATTTTGGGATGTTTGCTGGAATAATTGCTTTAATCGTTAAGCCAAATCGGGTCCAACATCGTAAATAAATTTGCTGGCTTGTCAAAACACAATAAACGGTTAGCATTGTGAAATTAAATTTAAAAACTTCCAATGAAAAGCAGGCTTGTTTTTGTATAATTGGATTCTATATGTTCAAGTAGAGTGAGGGTGAGAAAAATTTCTCGCCCTTATTATTTAAAATGAATGTGGGGGATGAAGGGTGCACTCTTCAAATTTAGAAAAAATTATTAAACGGCTTCAAGCAATGACACTTGATTATTCTAATAACAGACAGAAAAGGATATTTGAACAGTTTGGAATTCCTCTTTGTGAGGTGACATATATTCGTTCAAGCCGTGAATTCATTTTTGAACGCTATCGGCCGCGAGAACGTTTTCGGTTTGACGATATTGATTTGGCTGCAATTGAAGTCTTTAATTGCTTATATGATTTTAAACATACTTTTTAAATTAGAATTTCCTATTGACGTGGACTAATGAACAAGGTATATTAGTTATCGTTGTCTGTGAGGCAATATAAATGAACGTTACATTTGATTGTAAATTCATTTGAAATAATATGTTGACATTAATTTGATGTCATGATATATTATTTAAGCTGCTTGTTGAGATTAATGATTTAATCTTTGATGATTCAATTAAATGAAATTAGTTGTTGACATTGAGACAAGCGTGCGATAAAATATTAAATGTTGTTCGGCTTTACAGTTGAACAAGGTAGACCTTTGAAAACTGAACAAAGTTTCGACGAATCAAATGTGTAGGGTCTTCAATCATAATGATTTGAAGCAAAACATTTGCGAAGTCAATTCGCTTAATTAATTTGAATTAGAGC
>NZ_JABUXR010000028.1 GCF_014838745.1 Limosilactobacillus urinaemulieris | reverse complement strand
CTGACCACTTGGCTCGCGTTTGTCAGCTGACCACCCGTCTTTACATGGCCGGATTCGATGGCGTCAATATTGATTGGTGTGTCCTGGGAATTCCGGTTCGTCACAGCAGCCGGCTTCGTGGTTGATGGTGCACTACCATCATTTGTTGCCCGGTCACTTACGACCGCCGAGGGATTAGAATCAGTAGTCGTACTGGTGGATTGACTTTTACTCTCCCCCCCCGGCTGTGGAGTAGTCACCGATGCTTCAACAGCAGATGGAGCATCGGCATGGGCAACCTGGCCAAGTCCGGTATATACAAAGAAACCGGAAGCAATGGCTACCGAAGCAACCCCGATGCTTAATTTCCGCAGTGACCAGCGTGTGTAGTGCTGGTTTGCTTTTTGTTCAATTAAATGTTGATTATTTTTTCCATACATAATACATTCTCTCCTTTAGACATTATTATACTACACCTTAAGTAAGTAGACAAAGGGATAAAAACAAATGCATATATTTGATATCATTACTTTTTTGTTTACTGAATTTCGTATATTGTTATACCAATGAATGTATTGATCAATGACATTTTTAACTTGTTAGAATGTTCGGATTTTGATCCGATTGAAACACTCACGTTTTTTGATAAGTTAAAGAATCTGTCAACTGGTGAGTTATTTAATCAATTTCCCTTACGGGACATTGATTGAATGATTATTTGTTGCCCTAATAAGGCTTGATACAACTGGTATCGGTATCGCCAACCTTAATCGGAATGCAGAATAGGGGTACTACCTTGTGGTAATTTATGAAATAAGCCAGCACCGTGTTAACTAAATCCATATTAGGATGCGTTTAAGTCACGTAAGCGACGATGAAACCATTGTTCTTATCGATAACTGGTAATAAGTATCCCTTAGCCTTTTCATTAATCTCCATACCGTTTCTTGGCAATATGTGAAACCTTACTTCTATAGACAATGCTACATTCGTCGATAACCATAGGTTTCTTTACTGAGTTTAAATTGCTTCGTAATTCCTCGTTTGACCTGACGATACTTGTAAATCCGCTGTGTGGCTTCAAGCCGTTCGTAGAACGTAGGTCGTGGAATGCTAAAATATATGGATGCTTGGGTCTAAGATCTTGAATTGCTAGTGCTTGCTCTTACCGCACTGCTGTCTTAGAGCTTGCAATTGTTTAAAATGTTGATCTCCATTTTTTGATTGGCTACCTTTGCTTCTAGATCGGCAATTGTTTGCTTACACTTTTCTTCTTTAGTGGGGTTAATAGTTGATTAATGTTTTTTATTCATGGCTTTAGCTGGTTGACCTTTAAGGTTTTGAACGCAGACCAACGATCTCTTCATTTTTCCACAAACGAACTTGTGATGGATGTAGATTAAATTTAATGTTCACTTTTTATGAACTTAATTCGTGCATGCGATAGTTAATGGACCACTTGAAGTTTACAGTCAAACGAATAACTATGATGGCCCTTTAAAATATCATAACCATGTGACTGAACTTCATGGACCCAGGTCCTTAATTCTTTTCAAGAACGCATACCGAATTGACGACAAGCCACCGAATAGTTATGACTTTTATTGAAATACTCCTGAACTGCATTAACTTTAAATTGATATGAATATTTAGACACGCCGTTTGTAAAATCAAGTTAGAAAAAGGCCATTTATTATAGACTTTTGAATAACCACAAACAAAAGTAAAGGAACATCACAAATGACCTATAGACATCTTACCACACGTGGATTAACCCTCATAGCTGATTTTTGGCACCAAGGAACTAAAGCCTATCAAACTGCCAAACTTCTCAAGCGTAGTCAGGAAACGATTTATCGAATTTATCGTTTCCTTAATGGCGGTAAAACCATTGAACAATATCTTGAAAAATACTAGCGCAATAAACGTCACTGTGGTCGAAAACAAGCTCAGTTACCCCAAAATGAAGTTGAGTATATTAACGACCAAATTAAAGCTGGCTGGACACCGGATACCATTATTGGTCGTAAGGAACATGCCATTAGCTGTAGTATGCGGACCCTTTATCGGATATTTGCTCGAGGACAGTATAATTTCAATGCTCAACAGTTACCGATGAAGGGTAAACGTCACCCCAATGGCTATGTCGAACGACGTGATAAGGCTGGTCAGCTTGGACGCAGTATCTATCAACGTTATCAAGACTTCCCTCATTACCAGGATGAGTTCGGTCACTTTGAAGCCGATACTGTTCAAGGCAAAGCCCATCGTGGAGCTGTCATGACCTTGGTAGAACGTCAATCCAAAGTCATGATTGTTCTCAATGTTCATCGCAAAACTGATGAAGCAGTTAATTGTCACTTAGATAAATGGCTTTCAAAAATGCCCCGTCACTTGGTTAAGTCAATTACCTTTGACAACGGTAAAGAATTCGCTGGTTGGCGTGACATCGCTAATAAGCATGACATTCATACTTATTTTGCGGAAGTCGGGGCACCCAATCAACGTGGACTTAACGAGAATAATAATGGCATTTTACGCCGTGACGGTCTTAGTAAACGATTAAACTTCCGCAACCTACCTGATGAATTAATTACCCAACTCATGTCATACCGTAATCGAATTCCACGGAAATCACTTCACTATCGCACACCTGTTGAAGTATTCATGAAGAATATCACAGATGAACAGCTTTCAACATTTTTCTAATTTAAATTGACATTTCAGGACATAATAAATACCCCCGAATCGTTAGATTTGTGTCTAACAATTCTAGAGCACTTAATTTATAAGGTATCAATCCTAAGGGTATTGTATAAGTTTCTTTTTGTTATGCCACCCCGCTAAGTTTTTGCTTAGCCAGAGCACAGCAGTAAATTACAACTTCAATCACGGCAATAAAGAAACTCACTGGCCAGTTAGTTAAGTAACCAAGGAACAGTCCTAACCAAGTTCCTAAAAGTGAAAAAGAATGGCTAAACCAATCATCTTGGCAACACCATGGGTAAAATACTGTGCACTAGCAGCAGGTAATGTTAATAAAATAAAAATTAACAGCGAACCAACGATTTGTGCAACGACACTGACACTTAAAGCTAAAACAATAATGAAAATAACTGAATATAATGCCGCGTTAATTCCACTTACCCGAGCACCAATAGCGTCAAACGAAGTAAATTTTAGCTGTTGATAGGTAATAAATATTATGACAATAACAGCTACCGATAGCCATATCAGTTGGTAAACTTCACCTAAATTAATCCCAACGACGCTCCCCAAATAAAATATTTATTGCTGAACTTGCATTTTTGCTGCTTAAGGAGAGAAAAAAGATTCCTAAACCAATGAAAAGCGCAGAGACGGCACTGGTAACTGCTTCGCGACGAGATTCTTTAATACTCATTTGCCCAACAAGAATCGAGCTAAGCATCGTAAAGAGAATCATCCCGTTTAAAACCGGCCAGCCAGCAAATACGGCAAATGCTCCACCCGCAAACCCGATCTCAGATAAGGTATGGGTTAAAAATGACAGGTTCATGGCACAACAAAGACGCCAACAAAGCCACTGACAATTGCAATAAAGGTACTAGCAACAAAGGCATGGCGCATAAAACTTAGCGTTAACATTATTCAGCCTCCTTTTCTGGATGAGGAAGTTCATTAATTGGTCCCGTTAAATAACCATTCCCCGTCATTTGAAGAAAACGGGTTCCATAATGTTGTGCCAAATTCCAATCGTGAGTCACGAACATCACGCTTAATCCCTGTTGTTGAAACCGGGTGACAAGGTCCAATAATTCATATTTCATTTCATTATCCAAACTAGCAGTGGACTCATCAAGGATTAGTAATCCAGAATTAGGAAGCAGGGTCTGAGCCAAATATGCCCGTTGCTTCTCCCCACCGGAAGCCAATCCCAATGACCGATCAGCAATCTTCGTCAAGTTAGTTTCACTAATTACTTGGTCTACTCGCTGACGTTCACTCTGCTTTAACCACGGTAGTAAACTATGATGAACATTTAACGCAATAAAGTCACGGATTGAAAGTGGGTATTCCTGATCAATATTGCGAAACTGGGGAACATAGCCAATCTTTGTTTGTGGAATTAATTATTATCTTCCCCTTTTGCGGCTTAATAAACCCTAGTAGTGAGCGAACAAGGATCGTCTTTCCAACCCCATTTTCGCCAATAACCACCAAGAAATCCCCCTGATTAATACTAAAATTTAAATTATTAATTACCAGATGGTTACCAAAGGATACTGTTAAATCATTGACTGTAACAATTGACATTTTTACTTTTCTCCCTGCTGAATTCGTGAAAGAGCTCGATACTGTTTAAGCATCCACTCTTGATAATTTTTAGTATTATTTGGTTTAGTTTCCGTTACCTTAAGCACTGGGACATTATTTTCTCGTGCAAGTTTCACTAAACCATTAACAACGTGATCACTAGTTTGAGAATTCTCAACAAAAAAGGCGATCTCGTGATTTTTTATTGCAGATTGTAACTGTTGAATATCTTGTGGCGATGGATCATTACCATCCTCGATTGCTTTTTCAAAATGCTGATCCACTACTTGGTAACCAAGAGCCGTTAATGAATAGTCAAAGACAGGTTCACTAACTGCCACTTTATTATTTTCTGAATTAACATTCGCTTTAATTTGAGCAATTTCTCGGTCCAGCGGTTTTAGGGAAGCAATGTATTTCTGAGTATTTTGCTGATAATAATCACGGTGCGCTGGATCAATCCTACTGTATTGATTAGCCAATCGCTGAGCCAACTTTTTCATTGTTACTGCTTCATACCATAAATGCTCGTTATCACCCGAACGCTTCCCCATTAGTTGCCCCACATTAATTACTTTTGGGGAATAACGTTGACTATTAGACTTAACCACCTTATTCAGCCATTCATCATAACCCAAGCCATTTTCAATAACCACATTGGCATTCCCTACTTGATTTGCCTGAGCAGTTCCTGGCTGGTAGTCATGAGGATCAACAGACGCATTATCAATAATTGAAGTTACTTTACCGTACTTTCCCGCAACCTCTTTTGCTGTTTCACCGTAAAAATTAAGACTGGTAACTACCCGGATTGGCTTTTGGGCAGAATTATTCGTTTTAAACGGAATAAAAGATAAGGCAAGAATAATAACTAGCAAGCCACCTAGACATCCTATGCTAATAAAACACTTTTTCATTTTCTTCTCCTTTAATCGTAACGATTACTATTAATAGCAATTTATACTTTAACGAACTATCCGCTTGAATGCAAGTCTAAACTGAATAATTACTAAAGAAGCGAGCCGTTATGAAGCCTTTATGGAATGATTACAGCAACGAGCAAGCCGTTGCCAAACATAAATAAGGCTTCAGAGTTCGAATTTACCGAATACTGAAATCTGCTTATATAGTATTTCTAGTTTTAATCAACCACAAATCACCACATCCTCTACAATAATTAAAACATGATAATCAATGACGATGATGAAATCATACTCACTGTTATGAAGTGACCATTGTCAAGTAGAAATTTCGATCTGGCCATTTTCCCATAGAAAAGCCTTAGAAAATGATCCGTCGACAGTTAACCATTCTGTTATTCGTGGATTGATTACCACCGTCGTAAAGCTCATATAATCTCCCAACGTAGATCATGAATAGTTAGAGCTATGGTCAATAATTCCCAATTATGCCAGAAAGCGAGACAGCGTAGGTAGGTAGACCGTAAAGCTTTCTGTGGTTCTTCTACAGGTACAGTCAAGTATCTAAAATACTCTAAAGTATAATCAATTAATTACGCAATCTTGCCATTCTCCATACCCCAAATAAAGCAAGCTAGTTTCTTGAGCAATCGCCATAATAGACACATTTCTAGGTTTCCCCGCTTGAAGCATTCGTTCATAACGTTTATGAAGTCGATTAACGGCTCGATCTTCATACTTAATTGCTCTTCCTTATTGACTATTCTGACGTGTTTTTAATTTTTTAGCCTTTTTACTTACTAATCCTTGCGCTGATTCAATTAAGGTCGTAATGATTGTCGAATTACCTTGCTTAGTAATCTGGACTAAGTTTACATTCTTCACTCTAGAGTGCTAACTAGGGGTTAAACCTAGGTAAGCGGTATAAGCTCTAGTGTTTAGAAATATTGAAAAATCCGAAGTTTCCACATGAATGGTCATTGTGGCTACAGTATCAATTCCCTTGAAACACCGGAGTCTAGGAATGGGTTCCTAGTAGCGTTCCCGATGTTAAAGATCCTCCAGCTGTTTACTTAGGCGCTTAATCTTACCCGTCAATTCAAGATAAGAAACCAAATATTCATCCATTACTACTTTCTTTAGTTGCGACAACTGCAGTTTAGACAGACATTATAAATACACTTTTGTCCATGGAATTCGCTCAAAACAAAAACCGTTGCTTAATTTGTTTAAGCTTTTTTATGGCTTTAATCAAGCAAATAAATTCTTTGGTCGCATCGTCTTCCAGTCAGGCAATAAACTGGCTTATAGGTTCCAGAGGTACTCTAAGCCACAAAATTTATCATAGATTTTCACTTTTGATAATGCCTTGTCATCGCCTTACTATCGCAACTTAGTAGGCACCGAATAACCAGCAGCCGTGATTTAGGATCTGTAGAGTGACCAACACCTCATACTCGATTCTTACCGAGAGAAAAGTATCGGCTCTAGAGTGATAAATCTCTTAACGTAAGTTAGATTCGTCCGTACATTGATTGACGAACTTCACTCCGTGTTTGTACGAGTCGAGGTCATTATGCTTTTTCGGCATCAAACCCTGACATCCGGTAAACACCTGATTCCCGGCCAGCCCTTATCTATCCCATTATGAAGGTTTTGGAACGGTATCTGGAAAATATGAACACAATTCTATATACTCTGTTTGAGGGTATTCATGACCTCGGTGCACCAACTTCTCGATGAATTTTTTTCTAGGCTTGTTTGACGTTGCAATGCAACTTAGTGCAACGCTTTAACTCATAGTTAATAATCAAACTGATATACCTATTTATTTGGTAATTTTCTTTTAAGAATGATTATCATTAAGCTGGCTTTAATGATAGTTATATCCGATAATGTTAAATGTGCATCATAGGTAATGGAGTCCTATTACTTATAGCTCATCACTTTAAATACTATTAGGCTCATGGCCATTTTTCTATCCAATTTTTCGTCCGGATAGGTTAGCGTAAGATTTTCATAGGTTAGATGAATAATTCATCTGGTCGTGAAGATCTTTTTTGTAGACCCATTTTACATATTTACAAAAAAAGAAAAGGCCTGTAGCCTTTAGTGTCGAATACTAAGCAAAGACAGGTCTTCCTTCATGGATGTTTTAACAGAAATTGAGCAGAATTTGGTGAAGTCAAGCAGTTTATTTAAAGCTGAATAGATTATTTTAGGAGTGCTGGAGTTAGGGCAAGCAATCATATAAAACTTTTTAGAGAGTTTAGATCGAATCTTAAAGTTCCAAACATCAGCATGCTATCAAGTCATCAATAAGCAACCACGGACGCTTAACTTTATCTTTATCCCGGTAACTTTTCAACGGCGGTATTATCAGGATGAACTAAAGAAACGTGAATCTTACTTAGACCAACAATTAAGAATCAAACTACGTCGCCGTTTATCGACATACTACTTAATGATGATGGCTCAGACAACCACAATGCGCAATACTGCCTATATTTCGAACCTTGTTTGGACAGCAGGATTGGCAGTGACCTGCTTACCACAAATGTGCGAATTTAAGGATATTAATTTAATCGGCTCAGTATAAAGTTCTCACCAGGTCTTTACTTACCGGATGAAAAAACAGGGTAAGTCATGGACTAGGCAGGGAGGCTAAAGCCCTGATCGGTTTAATTGAAGTCAGAATGAACGGCAACTACAAAGCTAGTTTAAATACAATCTTATAACAATTAACTATTCTTTCTAGAGTAACTCAAACAAGCCTATTAAATGAAATTCACATCTAAACTGGAGAGTTTCTAAGAAAAGCACCAACAAATCCATCAGTCAGATCAGTGCAAGGAATAATTCCGATTAACACTGCGATAAATAAATCAATGGAATAACTTTTTAAGACGCTAAACCACTAAAACTACCTATTTAAAAGCTACCTATGAAAACACAACAGATGCTTTGGATAGAGTTCTATTTTATTTTATAATCTGCCTATGTTATAATTAGATAGAAGTTTAGGAAGTAGTGAAGAAGAGTCAAGGAGGAATTTTATTATGTCAAATAATGGAACAGTAGATAAAATTAAAGGAACAGTAAAAGAGGGAGCAGGTAACGTTACTGATAACAAGAAAATGAAAGCCGAAGGAATCCTGGAGAAAACCGTCGGCAAGGTAAAAGAAGCTGCGGAAAGTGTCGCCGAAGATGTTAAGGGTAAATTTAATAAGTAAATTGAGGGGGGCTCTATGCCTCGTATAAGGTAACATTTTAGAAATCTAAAATGTTTGAGCTATGCATTCTCGCCGTTGTAGTAATCTACAGCGGCGAGAATGTTTCTTTTACTTGATAACATTGATTTATTCATGTCACTAATTAGCAACTAATTAAAAAATATGACTCTGAAATATCTAGGGTTAGATCATGTGAGTCGTGAACAAATGCTTGATGAAGTTAAGTGTGATGAAACGTATATTACAGAACCCACCACAATTAAAGAAAGAAAATCGATATGACCCTAACTAATGATTCTATTCGTTCTTTACTAGAAATTAAAGACCCAAATATTAAAATTGATGATGTTTTTATACTTTTCTCCAAAATCTTAAGGCCCGCATTGTTAAAGCACCGTTACTTATTCATCAAAAGCGCTGCCACCTTTGTGGCTTTGAAGCTTTAGTACATAATGGCAATTATATCTCCACAATTACTTATACCAGTGACAATGCTAGTCACCCGGTTTTGATCAAAATTGTGGTCATACGATCACGGCTAAAATTCCGCTAGTGGATAAATACTGTAACATTTCTAACCGAACCAAGGCTAAAGTGATCATGAACTTACAAGATGATCGCACTCAAAAATGTATCGCCACGGATAACAATGTTTCTCCATCGACCGTTGGTCGATTAATCGATGATAATCCCGTATTTCCGACCACGCTACCGAAACATCTGGCATTTGACGAGTTTCGCGGGGTTCATCATCAATTACACTTTATTTGTATCGATGGCAGTAATAACCATCGCATTATTAAAATCCTTTCTAATCGCTTCAAGTCTTCCAATATCAAATACTTTGAATGCTTGGATCTTGCCGCTCGTCAAAGGGGTCGAAACCATTACGATTGATCTTAATAGTTATTATCAAGACATTGTTTATCAACTCTTTTCCAATACCAAAATCATCATTGATCGCTTTCATATTATCGCCATGATTACCAGAGCATTTAATCAGTATCGTAGTCAGTGGATGAAACGTTATAAATATCAATCGCGTGAATATAAACTTCTCAAATTTTTCTGGCGTTTATACCTCAAAAACGACCATGCTCTCACCGATAACAACGAATACTATGATCGTCATATTCATCAAAAAGTAAAGACTAATGAACGGATTAGCCTAGGACTCGAGTTAGATGCCAAGCTAAATAACGACTACGTCGTTATGAATGATCTAGCTACACGTAACAAAGATACTTTGGCAGAGACACTCTATAACTATCATTACGATCAGCTTAGCAAGCCAATGGCGACTGTTATTAAACATTACGCCGAAATTTAGAAATAGTGCTTAATGCGGCGGGAAGCGATGAATCTAATGGTCCATTGGAAGGCACTAACCGCATGATTAAACAAATCCAGCGCACGGCCTTCAGCCTGCAAAACTTCAATCACTTAATAGCAAGAATTAATTTGCGAATGATGAGAACAAAAAAGCAGTACCAAGTTTAATAGTGGATACCACTTTTATTGCTCGCATCAACAGTATTGGACACAGAGCCTTTTATAGTCTTTATATAGATTAACTGCATTTTTTGCAGTTCCGCTTGTAGCAAGGGTTTCAGGCTTTTTTGCCAATATTCGCCCCTTAAATAAACATCAGTAGCTTTTACATCGAGCTTAGAAAGGTATAGACGATTCGGTTCATTCTTTTTAGTCTTTGGGTTGAATCCCATTTGTTTTTGTAAGAGTAGGCCGGCTGATTTAAGCTCAGCTTTTATTTTAATAACTTTATGTTCCGAACAGTTAAACAGATTAATTAATTCTTGATTGGTAAAAATAAAGTAGACGTGGTCTTTTTCATCAACCCAATGATTGCGCAAAGAGTACTCTAGCCGATCTTTCAGTACTATATAGGCTAATTTAGCGTCACTGCTTAAATGCTTGTATTGCTCGCCATACATTAATACCTTAGGAAACTGGAAAAATAAGGCTCCATATACGTTATCGGCTTCATAATAATTGAAATTTTTGGCTCTTCGTCAAGAAGTACTGATAAGAAAATCAAATAAGTTTTGTTAAGCAGCTCGTGCCTGGACTTTGGCACGGGCTGTTTGCTTGTTCTTCCAGTTAATGGCGATATAAGTGTTAGGAAGCGCAAGCAATATCCGGATTCTGAAATTGGCAAAGTTTCGGAATCCATAGGCAACCTGTTTGATGACCTTAATCTTATTATTAGTGCCCTCAACGGGGCCATTAGTATAAGCCTCATGCTTAAAGCTGTGCAGAATTTCTTTTTTGTGTTGGCGTAATGTCCGCTGTACCTTTTGCAGGGGCTGCGGAAGCACCGTTAGCTTGGTAGTCAGCAGTTGGTTCAGTCGACTATGACTTCGCTGACTGACGGCGAAGATTAAGTCTTGGTAGTAGCGGTAAGCCTGTGCAAGATCTTCATCAAAATTGAGCAAGCGATGAATAACTTCGACATCGGTCAATTGGGCATAGCCGAAGTTAGCTCGGCACCAGTAGTTGTCGTGTCTCAGCTTACTGGCCGGGGTTAGGATGGGTTTCCAGAAGTATTTCAGCGCACGCCATTAGTGAGTTTCCTTTTCCAGCATTATTCATTGCTTGAATCCGAATTTGGTTAAGAGCACGGTAGGCCTGGGCAACGACATGAAAGTGATCCGCAAGAATGATAGCATTCGGGAATAGTTCTTGGATTAGGCGCCGATAAGGAGTGCATAAATCGACCGTAACGGTCTGGACAGCTAAGCGGGCTGAACGGTCGTAACGAAGAAAGTAGGTCCGTAAGTAACGATTACGGCGGGAAAGAATAATGTCCAAAGTTCGGTGACGTTCAATATCCATCAAAATCATACTCATTCCACTGGGTGCCATCTTTCCAGATTTGAAGTCGTCAAAAGCCAGGTGACGGGGAAGCCAACGGTAGTTGGGCTTGAAGGAACTATCAAGGCTGGTGATAACCCGGCGGACCGTCCAATCAGAAACCCCGAGGCTCTTGGCCAAGTCTTTCTGCGATTAATTAGTCGTGAGAAGCATCATTGCCCGTTGCTTAATGGCCCAGGCAATGTGGTTGCAGTAATCAATATCTTTGACTGTGGCAATTTTAGTAACCATGGTCGGACAGTCAGCGGAAGGTTTACAGAGGTATTTTTGTTTCCGAATGGACCAAATTGTCGGTTTATAGTGAAGCGATGGTCCAAGAGCGTTGACCGTCTTAAAACCATTTTTAAGCATGGGCTGGCCACAGCGTGGGCAGCGTAATGGATAAGATTGAATGAAGTGAATAACGATTCGATCGCCCTGATCTTCAATAGTCTCCGCAAAGTGTTTTTCATCTAATTCCAAGTGTTAGTGTAAGATTTTCATAGGTTGGATGAATAAATCATCTGGTCGTGAAAATCCTTTTTTCTATACCAATTTGCTTATTTACAAAAAAAGAAAAGACCGGTAGCCTTTAGTGTGCTGAAT
>NZ_JABUXR010000027.1 GCF_014838745.1 Limosilactobacillus urinaemulieris | reverse complement strand
AACCTTCTTTACATGATTTTTGTGGTGAATTGATTGTACAACACGAGGACAGCAGTTGTCCTTTTTGTGTACAAAAAAACTGGCATTGATTTTTTATCAATACCAGAAAGTGTATACCCAGAAAAAGCATTTCGCTTTTCCTCACCCTTATTTTGTTTATAAATAATAGAGTATTTTAATTTGACGAGTCCTGCGTCCTACTGCAACATTGCCGAAACGTGTTCGCAGGGAACTTACTGGCTTTCCGGAAACTATTTGGGACGAAGACACTCTATTAAATGTGTTTGACCTAACCTTCCTCAAACTAATTTTCTACTGCAACATAGTCAAAATGTGTTCGACCTAACGTTTTGTTGCTACAGAGTCAAGATCTGCTCGCGACGACCGTCACCTCCGTCTAACTAGATCAGCCGACCATTGGATAAACCAATAATCGGCTGATCTTCCTTAGTACTCGGTGACTAATTCGTCGTCGCTCACACTCTAATCCACACACAACCTCCTTATTGCCTGAGCATAGATTTCCATGGCTTTGAACATGTCCTTAAGAGGCCATTGTTCGTTGGCTTGGTGCATGTAATCGGGAGTGGTTGGTAGCATTCCACCAAAGGCCACACAGTTATTCATTGTTCGAGCAAAGGTAGCACCACCGGAAATTTGTGGTGTGGCGGTGGTATCACCAGTTTGTTCTTTGTAAACTTCCATCAAGGTTTGAATTAGTTTACTATCCTTTGGAACGTATAGCGGTGCAACATAGTCAAAGTGAACGTACTTGAGATCATATGGCGCAACCCGTTGAGCAAGCTTGTCCAGTAGTTTATCCCGATCAACGGTAACAGGAATTCGCAGATCAATTTGCATCCGGGTTTCCTTTTCGTTGATTTCGAGACTTGAAATATTAATGGTCAAGTGCCCAGATTCATCTTCAACATCACCGAGGAGGTTAGTACCGGTGGCATCTTCCTTGAAGAGCTTGCCGATGAAATCAAGTGGTTTAAAGTCAAAAACATCATCTAGGACGATTGCCAGTCGAAGAACGGCATTAGTTCCTTGTGGTGCTAACATTGCATGGACTGACTTTCCGAGAACGGTAATTGAATTTTTATCGCTGGTGTATTCAAACCCATGCTTATCAAGGGCAGCTTTTACTTCATCTTGTTTTGGCCCATCATAAACGGCCTTATCTGGGACGGCATTGAAGGCATTCTTTAGACTCAGCTTAAGTTGGTCCGTTCCTGGTCCAACGAGGTAGGATTGCTGAAGACCCTTTTCGGCATAGATCAGTGGGAATTCCGCATCAGGAGAAATTCCACTATCAATTTGGCTTTCCTTCTTGTTATACTGAGCAATTCCCCGCCAAAGAATTTCTTCATCGGTTCCGTAGATAAAGCGAATTCGTTGGTTAAACTTATAACCACGGTCCATCAAAGCTTTAACAGCAAATAATGCAGCAATTCCAGGTCCCTTGTCATCTTGAGAACCACGTCCGTAAACGGCATTGTTAACTACTGTTCCCTTAAATGGATCATGTTCCCAGGTCTTGGGATCACCAGCAGGAACAGTATCAAGGTGACAAATTACACCAAAAATCTTGTCGCCTTCACCAACTTCAGCATAACCATAATACCCATCAGGATCTTCGTAGGTTTTAAATCCAAGCCGTTCACAAATTTCCATCATCTTATCAAGGGCGTTCCGGATCCCCCGACCGAATGGAGCACCATCTTCAGCAGGTTGATTGTAAGAAGGTACGGAAATTAACTCTTCAAGAGCGTCGGCAGCCTCTTGTTGTTCTTTTTCGGTAACTAATTCTGTCATAATTTAATTCCTCCTAGAGTACGGCAGCGATTCCTAAGAATACACAGGTAACGATGAATAGGTAGATCATCAATTTCAACATCCACTTCCACCAAATACTGATGTTAACGTGAGCAATCGCTAATGCTCCCATAACAATTCCAGAAGTTGGGGTGATTAAGTTAACCCAACCTGAAGCAGCCTGGTAAGCCGTAATAACTAGGCTTCCCGAAACGTGAGCAAAGTGCCCAAGAGGACCAATAATCCCCATCGTTGCAGCTGCTAGTCCAGAAGTAGATGGAATTAAGAAGGACATTGGGATGTAGAAAATGTAGGTCAAAATAATAAAGATACTTTGTGAAAGACCGTGAAGACCAGTTTCGCCCCAATGAAGGACGGTTCCTGTGATCATCCCGTTATTCATTACAACTTGGATTCCCCGGGCAACGGCAACAATAATTGCAACGCTAAGGAAGTCAGCCATACCCTGCATAAAGGCGTCGATGAACTCACTTTCTTTCATGTGGTAAACCCACATAATCAGAACCGACATAAAGAGGAAGAGCATGGTAATTTCGTTGAAGTACCAGGTTCCTAGTGGTGCCATATCATGACCGAGTAAATTGCCTAAGAACGGGATACTAGTCAGCCATTTAGTAAAACTGTCAAAGAATGTCCAGTGACTGTTTAGGTTAGTCCATGGAATTAAACCAAGAATCATAATTGCAAACGTAAGACCAAAGAGCCAAATAACTGCTTTTTGCCGTTTCGACATTTTGAAATCGCCATCGTCAGACCGGACTTTAATTGCGAACCGCTTTTCATCCGCTGCTTGTTGGTGATAAACAAGCGATTTTTCAGGATGCTTTTCGATTACAGAAGCATAGTGATAAACATAGATAATACTAATGGTCGTCGTAATAATCAGGAGAAGAACCCGTGAACCTAAACCATCACCTGGTGAAATATTTAATGTTTGTGAAGCAACTCCGGTAGCAAACGGGTTAACGGTTGATGCTAAACAACCAACCTGGGTCCCAACAAGGGCAATCGCTACGGCAACTAATGAGTCGAAGCCAACGCCCATCATTACAGGGATCAGTAATGGGTAAAAGGCAATTGTTTCTTCACCAATTCCATAAGTAGAACCACCAATAGCAAAAAGGATCATTAGGATCGGGATCAGTAATTTTTCTCGTCCCTTATAACGGTGAACGATTGAACTAATCCCTTCATTGAGAGCATCTGTCTTATTTACAACCCCAAGAAAGCCCCCAATGACAAGAATGAATAGTGAAACTGAAATTGCTCCTTCAGTTTTTTTGTCACCAACCATCCCAATAACAGGCGCCATAAAGACGTCCCAGATCCCTTGAGGTTTACTAGCAACCGAACGATAGGTGCCAGAAATAATATTTCCAGCCTTGTCGGTTGCGTATGTTCCGGCTGGGATAATCCAGGTTAATACAGCAATAATAACAATGATAATAAATAGAATCGTGAACGCTGACGGCATATGAAACCGATGCTTTTTCTTAACTTCTTGCAAATTTCTCACTCCAATCCCCAAAAAACTAATTTGCAAATCTATTCACAACCCTATTGTAAACTTCTTTGAAAGCGGCATCAATTGGGAAATTAGAGTGTGAAGCCGTAAAAAGCTCCCGGGTGATAACGATTTCTCTCGACGAAGGCGACTCGCGCCTAGGAGAGAGGTCGTTATCTTGAGGGAGCTTAGGCTGAGCACGTTTAGAATATGTTGCCTAGGACTCTAGCAAGTCCCTGGAGAGCAGTTCTTGACTCTGTTGCCTAGAAGAGAGGTCGTTAGCTCGAGGAAGGTTAGGGCGAGCCAATTTCGACTTTGTTGTCTAGGACTCTAGCAATTTCCAAAATCAAAAGGCCAGGAACCAATCCCAGCCTTTTTCAAAGTCAAATATTTATTCTTCAAAAACTTTTTCCCCAGCCATCCAGGTTTCTTTAACCCGAACAGTTTGCAGATCGTCATGGGGAACAGTGAAAATATCCTTATTGAGGATGACGAAATCAGCTGCCTTGCCTGCTTCCAGAGTACCATTATCGTCAAAGCCACCGATTTTAGCACCATCACGGGTATATCCCAGAACCGCTTGTGGAACCGTAATTGCTTCATCAGCATTCACAACGTCACCATTAGCTGCTTTCCTGGTGACAGCGGCATAAATACTGTAGAAGGGGCTGTCAGGTTCAGCCCATGGAGTGGGGCATCTGAACTTAAGCCAAGCATTGCCTTGGAATTTAACATTGTCTTTACTCGATATGCTAGCTTGAATTGTTCAGCGTTAAGGTAATGACGGTATGATTCATCTTCAGCAAAGAAGAAGATCGGTTGAGTTACTAAGGCATACTTCATTTTACTATTAGCAATTTCAGCGAACATTTCATCATCCATTAAGGATGCGTGTTCAATCCGTACTGATGGCATTTCATCAAGCCATGGATCGAGATCCTTGGTAACATCAATAACGGTTTGAATAGCCTGATCGCCCATTGCATGAACGGCTAACTGCAGCTTGTTTTCACGTGCCATATTAACAGCACGAGCCAGTTTGTCCTTCGATGTAAGACTAACTCCCATTTTCCCTGATGGGTATGGTTCAGCATTAAATGCTGTTTCACCAGAAATGCTACCATCCATGAAAACTTTAATTCCGGCAACGCGAAGTTTAGCGTCGCCACTTGATTGGAGGCCCTTTTCGGGATCAATTTCATCAAAGACATAGTAAATTGATGCCTTAGGGGCAAAACCATCCTTAACCGCGTCCTGGTAGAGCTTGAGAGAGGTATATGGCTTCATTCGTCCCATCATTTCGCCAATTGCAACGATTCCATTGGCAAGATAGTGCTTGGAACTCTTAATCATGTTTTGGACGTCGCCTTCATAACTTTGAGCAGACTTAGCACGAATCAAAAGCTGAGATGCGGCAACCTCTCGCATGAAACCAGTCGGTCGGCCATCAGCGAATCGTTCGATCTTTCCACCAATTGGGTCAGGAGTATTTTCGTCAATTCCAGCGAGTTCAAGGGCTTTAGAATTACCAACAGAAGAATGACAGTCTGAACGGTAAATAAAAATCGGTTGAGTAGTTGAAACGGCATCGAGATCGTCCCGGTTAGGGCTCCGGTGCTCGGCTAATTTGGTTTCGTCAAATCCCCATCCTTCGATCCAGACATCTTCACCCTTACCATAGGCGGGAGATTTACGTAATGCTTCTTGCATTTCCTTAATACTGTTAACGTTTGGCGGGGTACAAGCGACACCATGTAATGCATCGGCAATGTATTTTGGATGCGTATGGCAGTCGATTAATCCCGGAAGAACGGTTTGCCCCTTAAGATCAATTGTTTCTCCTTCTGGGACTGGATCATTACCGATCCATTTAATTCGGCCGTCTTCAACGATCATGCCATTGGCAAAGTGATCTTCTGAATCGCCAACAAAAATATGACCATTAATGTAGGTTTCCTTCATAATAAAATTACCTCTCTTAATACTTGTAATTTAGGTGGTGGTGTAATTTGCTAAAGAAATGATGATCAGACCAACCAATTAGGTAACCTTGTGTAAGAATGTTATAAACTGTCCCGAAGTTAACGGCAACTAACTGGTGAGTCTCAATTACTGAGATAATGATTAAAATAATTGGCGGAATATAACTTGTCCATTGTGACCAGACAGCGGAACCGTGCATAAAACGAAACCGTAAAATATATGGGAAGTCATCATTCGGATGCATAATCAGGTTGGCTCGCTGGTAAAGTGAAACAGCGGCAGCAATGCCAGATAGCCCAATAATATCAAGAACGACGCGAAGCCAAATATTGAGTTCGGGAACGCCAATATAATTGAAGAAGTCAGCAAATCCCTGAAGAATATAACTAAAAGGGATGATGTAAAGAAGATTACGGATTAACCGAAAGTAATCAAATCTTCTTAACAGAAGCAAATTAGTGATTGCAACGATAACTCCTTCAATCAATAGCATATTTCCTAGTGACCAGTGGAGCCAGTTGCTAAGATTAGCAGCGGAGGCAGTCCAGATTGCACTTCCCATGTTTGTAGAAACGGTAAGACCGTTGGAACAAGCATTTAGCAAAATGGAAAATGCTAAAAAGCACCAGCGACCAGTGAGACTATTTGCCCATTGTTTGGTCAATTGTCGATTTCCTCCTTTGAAATAGACTATAGTAATATCCTACTTCTATTTACGCGAAAAATAAACCGCTTCCAAACAAAGAATAAGTGAATAAATAATTATTAGTATGAAATAACTGTTCGTCTTTTGTTAAGCAAAATTTAAATTTTCCTAAGAAAAACCCTAAAAAATATGCTAAAGTAGAACAAGACATTTTTTAAGGAGTCTGATTTAAGGTGAAAAAATACCGAATTTCACGCCTAAGCATGGGCTGGCAAATTATGATTGGGCTAGTATTAGGGATTATCTGTGGGATGATCTTTTATCATAATACTGGTGCGATTAAGGTCATGCAGAGCTTAGGAACTATTTTTATTCGTTTGATCCAAATGATCGTTATGCCAATCGTTGTTTCTTGTTTAACGGTCGGGATTGCGAACATTGGTGATATTAAGAAGTTAGGACGGATAGGTGGGAAAACTTTAATCTACTTTGAAGTTTTAACTACAATTGCTATTATTCTTGGGTTAGTGATCGGGAATATTACTCACCCGGGAACGTTTATTGATATCCATAAGCTTCATGCTACTGACATTTCAAAGTACATGGCAAGCGCAAAGACTGCCTCACATGACAGTGGCTTCTGGGATCTAATCCTTTCAATTATTCCGACGAATATTTTTAAGTCAATGTCTGATGGGGATATGATGCCAGTAATTCTCTTCTCAGTCCTCTTTGGTTTGGGGATTGCTGCGGTTGGTGAGAAAGCCAAAATTCTTATTGATGTGTTGAATGCAGTTGCTGAAGTGATGTTCAAGGTTACTAACTGGGTAATGAAGTTTGCGCCAATCGGGGTCTTTGGTCTGATTGGGATGACAATTGCCGAAATGGGAATTAGTGCTTTGTTGCCACTAGGTTTGTTTATTGTGATTGCCTATATAACAATGATCATCTTTGTTGTGGTGATTTTGGGGATTACTGCCCACTTATTCCACTTGCGTTACTGGAAGACAATGCACGTTATTCTTGATGAAATTATTTTAGCCTTTACAACAGCAAGTTCTGAGGTTACGTTGCCACGGCTAATGGAGAAGACACAAAAGATGGGTGTCAGCAAGGGGATTGTTTCCTTCGTTATTCCAACTGGGTATACCTTTAATCTTGATGGTTCAGCAATTTACCAGTCATTAGCAGCATTATTCCTTGCTCAGGCATACGGAATTCATTTAACCTTTGCCCATCAGTTTACTTTATTGGTTGTCCTGATGATTACCAGTAAGGGGATGGCCGGTGTGCCAGGGGCATCCTTCGTTGTTCTTTTGGCAAGTGTTTCGACAATTGGTGTGCCGATTGCAGGATTAACCTTTATCGCCGGAATTGACCGGTTTGTTGATATGGGACGAACGGCCGTAAACGTTGTTGGTAATTCCATTGCAACCCTGGTTATTGGTGAATCCGAAAAAGAATTTAACCGTGAAGAATATAATCACTACCTAGATACTTACGGTAAGAACTAGAGTGTGAGTCAGCTCCTGGCGAACGGATCTCAGTTCTTATTCAAAAAAGCCTAAAATTTGTTCAAAATGAATTTCACTTTGGACAAATTTTAGGCTTCTTTTAGAAGTGTTTAACAAAGATTTTGAGTGTTCTGAGTTTGCCATCAATGATTGAAATCTGTGGTAAGACGCCACATTGCTGATAGCCACACTTTTGAAAAAGTTTTTGACTAGGAAGATTATTTTCGTAAACGTAAGCAATCACAGTTTTAATATCAAGGTTGTCGGTAATTTGCTGGTCAATGAACCTTAAGATCTGCTTTCCGTAGCCTCGTCCTTGGATACCGGGAGCTAAATAAATTGAGATTTCAGCAGAAAATTGATAAGCCTGATGCGGGTAGAACTGACCAAGTGAGCACCAACCAATGATTATTGAATCGCTGATTACTACCCAAATCGGGAAATGATTGAGCCAGTCTTTACGACTATCGATAGTGATAGGCATTTCATCGTCAGTGATATCATGGCTTGGAACTGCACTATTATAAATTGCAACGATTCTTGGCAGATCATTTGTGGTTGCTCGACGAAAACTAAGCATTAGTAATCGCTCCTATTCTTGGGGATCACTTAGTTGAACGCCGCGGTGATCAACGCTGGTGCTAAAGACAATTTGGGTACTTGTCTTGCCGAAGCGTTGTTGAATATCATTAATGAAGTCATCAAGATCAGTTGTTGATGGGAAAACGACTTCCATTACTTCGGAAAAATCACCGGTGACACAATTACATTCAATGACGTTCGGAATGTTCTGAATATAAGGATAAAATTCTTTCTTTTGCCGAGGTTCAAGTTGAACTTGAATAAAAGCTTTAACATGGAAGTTAATTTTTTCGAGGTTAATATCTGCTTGATAGCCCTTGATAATACCGGAACGTTCCAACTTGCTAATTCTTGCTGCAATTGCAGGGGAGGAGATAAAACATTCTTTTGAGAGATCCTTTAGGGACGCTCGAGCGTTTGTTTGTAAAATATTGACAATTTTTCGATCAATTTTGTCCACGTTAATTACCTCATTTCATTAGATGCAAAATTAGAATTAATTAAGCATCCCTAATTAAATCTTAATATTATTTACCGTTGATTGTAATTGATTGCATGATGCAAGTCAAATGCTTAATCAGTAGAGAATAATTGATAAAAGTGATAAATAATAATTGCATAGTTACAAGCGCGGATTAATTAATGGTACAATAGTAATTAATAAATGTAAGAGGTTGAATGGAGGGTTCGATTATGGATCAAGAATATGAAAACATCTTAGTTCCAATGGATGGCTCAAAGGAATCTGAATTAGCGTTAGGACGTGCAGTAGCGGTTGCTAAGCGTAATGGTAAGGCACACATTGATGTATTAAACGTTATTGATACCCGTGCAATGGCTTATAACTTTGCTGGAATGTCTGATGGCAGTATTGCTTATCAATTGGTTGATAAGTCTAAGCAATACCTCGATGACGTTTTGAAGGGTGTTAAGGATAAGGAAAACTTTGATAATATTGATATTCACATTCGTTTAGGAAACCCAAAGACAATTATCGCGTTTGATTTTGTTCGGGATCACCATAACGATATGATTATGATGGGTGCCAGTGGCTTGTCACGGATGCAACGGGCTATTATGGGTTCTGTTACGTCCTATGTTAAGCGTAACGCCCCTGTTGACGTCCTCGTCGTTCGTACGGCGGTGGATCAGGTTAAGTAGTAGAGTGTCTTTGCTCCAAAGAGTTTCCGGAAGGCTAGCAATTTCTCCCGACTGGATGCTGAAAGCATCTGGGAGGGAGTTTGTTGTCTATAGGGGCTTCCCTGCGAACATATTTTGACTCAGTTGCAGTAGGAGTATCAGCTCTAGACTATGTTGCCAAGAACACATAACCCAATAAATAAAGAGTACGGAGTCAAACCCGTAATTCACTGAATTACGAGTTTGACTTCGTACTCTTTTTACGTTCAGGACTTAATTAAACAGACGATTGCATCAAGGAACATCCCAATTGCCATCAGGTCCATTGCTGGCATCATCTTATTTGTAAATGTTAAGTACAGGACAATCGCCCACAGAATAACGAAGAACCAGGCGACAACTTTATTTTTAGCCATTTTCACACCTCCGTCCTTGATTATAGAACAAAAAAGGCAGCTGAGAAAAATCTCAGTTGCCTTTTTCTTCAGAGGATAAGAACTACTTTTCTTGGTCCTTCTTAGTAACTTCCATAACGTTATCAGTTGTTGTAACTTCTTGGTTAGCAGAAATTAATTGCTTGAAGTTAAATTCTTCACTGTTAGTAACGGTAACGATAACGATAACGGTATCGTCAAGACCAGCCTTCTTAATAGTTGAGTCCCAGAATTCCATTAATTCGTCACCCTTAGCAACGTGTTGTCCCTTGTGGAAGTAGGTAACAAATCCAGTACCATGTAATTTAACAGTATCAATACCAATGTGGATTAACAATGCGATACCATTATCAGAAACTAAACCGACAGCGTGACGGGTTGAGAAGGTTGCACGAACAGTACCGCTGAATGGTGCGTAAACCTTACCGTCAGATGGCTTAATTGCAAATCCTTGTCCCATGCTTCCGTTAGCAAAGGCAGGGTCGCTAACATTCTTCAGGTCAATAACAGTACCAGCCACTGGGGCAGGGATTTCCGTTACACCAGGCTTAGGAGTTGATACTGATTCATCTTCATCAGCAATGATGGTTCCTTCGTCATCGCTCTTGTTAAGCTCTTTACCCCAAGTTTGTTCAAGTTCAGCAACAATCTTAGCGTGCATCTTTTCGTCTAATTTAACTTTAGTAGCAAAAATAATAACAGAAATAGCAAGCATAATTGCAGGAGCAAGGAACATAACAAGCTTAAATGTTGTTACGCCTGATGCAGAAAGTGATGATGCGGTAGCTCCGGCAGTCATTCCGGCGGCAATTGCAGTAGGTCCGATGATCCAACCGGAAACGGCACCGGCAAACTTATCAAGCAACGGCCGAACCGAAAGGGTTAATGATTCGTCACGGTGTCCTAACTTTAATTGACCATATTCAACTGAATCAGTAATTGTCATTAAAACAACTAAGAAGACAAGTGGTTGTGGAATAAAGAATAATTCAGCACCAATCAGAACCATTACTAGAGAATGACCAGCAAAAGCAAAAATTAGTAATCCTAGTGCCAACATACTGATGGAGCCATAGAATAACTTCCGCCGACTAATCTTATTAGTAAACATTGGGAAAGTAAGAACTGAGATAACACCGACAACCGTGTTTAAACCACCAAGGATTGAGAAGGCCTTGGCATTACCAAGGATGTATGTGAAGTAGTAAAGCTCCATACTGTTAACAAGTGTAATCCCGGTTGTGTAGAATAAGTAGGACATTGCAATGGAGAATAATTGATCGTTCTTAACAAGAACCTTGAAAACATCCTTAAGTTTAGTCTGTTCCTTGTTTTCACGAAGTAATGATTGTTGTTCGTGAGTTCCTAAACCAACACCAACAGCAGTAATGGCAGCGATAGCGGCAATAATTGCTGCAAAGATAAACCAACCACGGTCATCACCAGTACCACCGTTTTGGTTAGCAGAGAAGAATAGGACCATTGGCATAATAACAAAACCAACAATCTGACCACCAACGGTTGAACCAACCCGGGCAAAGGTAGCAATTTTATTACGTTCGTGTGAATTGAATGATAAGGCTGGCAGCATTGACCAGAAACCAACATCATTGAATGAGTAGAAGATATCCATAATGATGTATAAGATGGCAAAAATAATTAAGTAAAGATAAGGGCTAGAAACGTTTAAGCCACCTAGTGGGGTGAAAAGTGCTGCTAAGATAACAGCAGAAATAATTCCACCACCAACAACCCAAGGCTTAAATTTACCCCAACGAGTATGGGTCCGGTCAATTGCATTCCCGATCATTGGATCAATTAACAATTCGATAATCCGGAGAACCGCAATAATTGTGGTAATCCATAGAATCATGTGATCGTTGAAGGCTTTGTTACCAGAATGGAATAAGTGTCCGGTAACATACATAATAAAGTAAGTAGAGAGCAAGGCATAGAAGGCATCGTGTCCAAATGCACCCATTGAGTAGGCGAAACGGGCACGACCAACGTGTTCTTGACTCTTAGAACTATTGTTCATTGTAGACTCCCCTTTTCTGCATCAACATTTATAATAACTTACAGCCATTATGCTAAGCGCTTTCATAAAAGATGTCAATATTCTTTTAGTAAATTTTTACGAAAAAATTTGCTAAATAATTTGCCCATTAGGTAAAAAATGTTCAATTGGTATAGTGCTAATAGGCGAAATACAACAAGCAACGATGACTTAGTGATAATAAAATGGCTAGGGAAAATGAACGATTAGTAAATATTTATTTAATGATGAACAAAAAGGGGCTGTGACATAAGTCCTTTAAATTAAGAGAACCGTTCGGAATTTCATTTGAAATTCTGAGCGGTTCTTCCTTTTCTTAAAATTAATACTAAATATGGACAGCCTCCCGGCGATCT
>NZ_JABUXR010000026.1 GCF_014838745.1 Limosilactobacillus urinaemulieris | reverse complement strand
GATCGCCGGGAGGCTGTCCATATTTAGTATTAATTTTAAGAAAAGGAAGAACCGCTCAGAATTTCAAATGAAATTCCGAACGGTTCTCTTAATTTAAAGGACTTATGTCACAGCCCCTTCTAATGCAGCTGAGTAGAAATGTGCTCGTCACGACCGCCACCTCCGTCTAACGGTTCTAGGCAACATAGTCAAGATCTGCTTGCCCTAACCTTCCTCGAGCTAACGACCTCCGACTCCGACGGCAAGACGCCGTTCGTCGGAGAAATCGTTAGCCACCGGAAGGTTTTAACGGGCTCGCACTCTACAATACTCCCACCCCATATGTTATTACTTGGGCGAGGGAGCCGACGAGGAGAATTTTAACGGCACAAGGAAAGGTGCGCTTTTTGACTTGTTCATGATACAGAAGCTTGGTTTGTTTGATAACAAACGGAATAATCAATAAGGTAAGCAGCATCGTCCAAGGGGCTAGACGTGCCATAACAGCGGTAATAATTGCTAAAAAGGCAATCACATTTTTAGTAGTAAAACTATTTAGCCCCTGCTGAACACCAATAAAATGGATAATGGTGTGACGGTAATTATCTTCATCTTCTTGAGCATCACAAATATTATTAGCAAGCATCAGGTTTGAAATCCACAATTCACATGGTAAGGCCACTAACCAAATCTTGATTAAATTAGTCCAGCTCCAATCAAAGTTACCAGTTTTATTAATATAAACCGAAATCAGCATAATCATAAAGCCCATCGTAAAGCCGGAAAAGAATTCACCAACCGGTAACCCGTTCATCGGAAATGGTCCTGACGAATACAAAATTCCTACAGCAAAACAAAAGATTCCCATCCAAAGCAGTGGCAATCCAACCCGGGTAACAAGGTAAAGCCCCATTCCAGCAGCAACAATGCTAAAAAGAAGAATCAAGGCTAAGACAAGTTTGGGAGAAATCTTTTCCCGACCAATAATATTGGTATTTTTCTTGTAATCCTCAGTATCAACCGCATGATTATAATCATTATAATTATCCATCATATCAACGGCCATATTAAAGAGGAGCATCGCAATAAAAAAGAGAATTGAGTTAATGAGGTTAAACGAGTGGTAATAATAAACACTCATGCAGACCCCGAGAAGCATCGGGAGGATACTAGCAGTTTTGGCTTTAATCTCAACTAACTCTAAAAAGACATCTAATGACACATTCATACTTCCCATTCATTTAAAAATATTGTTACAATATGATAGTACACCAATACAAAGGAATTATCATTCAATGGACAAACATTATTTCCGTAGTGACCCACAGCTTAATAACGCACTTCAGGAAGTCAATCACCTGATTAATCAGCGGATAACCGTTAATAATAGTGATTTACAAGTAGCACTGAAACAAATGGCTTCAAAGGGCGGTAAGTATCTCCGCCCTGCTTTCTGCCTAACCTTTGCCCGATTAGGCGGCAAGGATAGTTGGAACAGTTCTAAGCTAATCAAAATTGCTTCCTCATTAGAAATTCTCCACATGGCAACTCTGATTCATGACGATGTGATTGATGACTCCCCTGAACGACGAGGAGCGCCAAGCATTCAAAAAGCTTTTGGCAAAGACACAGCAGTATATAGTGGCGATTTACTATTTACCGTTTTTTTCGATTTATTGGTTGAAACCATGGAGAGTTCACCGTACCTAGCAACAAATGCTCTAGCAATGCGTAAAATTCTCGCTGGGGAGCTAGGTCAAATGAATCAACGCTATCGTCAGCAATCACTTCTTGAATATTATCGGAACATTAACGGTAAAACAGCTACTCTTTTTAGCCTGGCCGCTCAAGAAGGAGCATATTTCGGTGGTGCCGATGCTAAAACCGTTCACCTTGCCAAACATATCGGGCAAAATATCGGGATTACTTTCCAAATTCTGGATGATATGTTGGACTATACTACCAACAAAAAATTGAATAAGCCAATTCTTGAAGACCTCGCTACTGGTGTTTATTCCCTGCCGCTTCTCCTGGCCTTAAAAGAGCACCATGAAGAACTTAACCCGTATCTCGCCAAGAAACAGGAAATGACAGTCGAAGATACTCAAAAAGTTCAACAATTAGTTAACCAGTATGGCGGTGTTAAGCAAGCCCATGAATTGGCTGGTAAGTTTACTAATAAATCATTACAATTAATTGATGAATTACCAACAAGCCCTACTCAGAAACTTCTTAAAAAAGTAACCATCCAACTCTTGAACCGCTCAATGTAAGAATAAGGAAGTTAAGCCAAATTGAAACGTCAAGTATACATTTTATATCTTCTTACCATGGCCCTATTAGCGGTTGTTTCGGTTCTATTAATTGCATTTGACTTTGCCCATGAGCTTAATATCAATAATGAACCTTTTAAGGCAGTTAATAACGGGATCCTGGTTATTTTTACAATTGATTACTTTACCCGGTTTTACCTTGCAAAGGATAAGAAGAAGTTCTTCAAACATAATATTTTTGACCTACTTTCAATCATCCCCGTTAATGGCCTTGCATGGATTTTCCGGTGGAATCGGGTTAGTCGAGTCTTCACTTTCTTACGAATCGTTCGTCTTATTGGGTTAACTGGGCGGTTAAACCGGTTTATCGAAAAGGATGGTCTGCTGTACTACCTTTATGTAACTTGCGCGGTTCTTTTGATCTCTGCTTCGATGTACAGCATCTCTGAGTGCACTCATTTTTCCACCGCTCTTTGGTGGGCAATCACTACGGCTTCAACAGTTGGTTATGGTGACATTTCGCCCACCACCACGATCGGCCGCATTGCTGGTGTCCTATTAATGCTCGTGGGGATTGGGTTAATCGGGGTTATTACCAGTACAATTACCGATTATTTCTCCCAAGAAGATAATAATCAAATTCAAGATAAATTAGACCAGATTGAAAGAGAAAACCGAGAATTACGCAAAGAATTGCAAGAGTTAAATGAACATTTAAATCACCTTACTAAATGATCAGCATCAACTGATCATTTTTTTAATTATTTTTTCTTAGAATAATTTTGCATATATACATAAAGACCAATATTGCTCTTTATGTTAACCGGTTATCATAAAACTGGAATTGATCAATTGCTTACCAATTCACTAGTTTCTCTTTTAGTAAAATTTTACGTTTATAAAATGAGAATTTCTTTACTTGTAAGCGCTCGCAAGTGCAATAAGCCTATGCTACATTAACCATAGTGATTCGGATCATAGTTGTTAACTAACTGTTTTACTAAAGTTGGGAGGCTAATAAAATGAAAGCTGCCGTTGTTCGTAAAGATTGTGATGGATACTTTGATGTTAAGGATGTTACTCTTCGTGACTTAAAACCGGGTGAGGCCCTAGTAAAAATTGAATATTGTGGTTTATGCCATACTGATTTACACGTTGCTGCTGGTGATTTTGGTAAGGTTCCTGGTAGAATTACCGGTCATGAGGGAGTTGGCCGAGTTGTTAAAGTTGGACCAAATGTAACTAGCCTTAAAATTGGCGATCGGGTATCAGTCGCCTGGTTCTTCTCTGGCTGTGGTCACTGTGAATACTGCATTACTGGTAACGAGTCACGTTGAAAATGCTGGTTACACTGTTGACGGGGCAATGGCTGAATACTGTATTGTAAAAGCTAATTACGCCGTTAAAGTCCCAGAAAACTTGGATCCAATTAAGGCTACTTCCGTTACCTGTGCTGGGGTAACCACTTACAAAGCAATCAAGACTAGTCAAATTCGCCCTGGTCAATGGTTAGTAATTTACGGTGCTGGTGGCTTAGGCAATCTAGGTGTTCAATGGGCAAAGAATGTTTTTAAGGCCCACATAATCGCCGTTGATATTAGTGATGAAAAGCTCCAAGCAGTTAAGGATGCTGGTGCGGATATGATTATTAATTCTGCAAAAGTTGATCCTGCAAAGGAGATTCAAGACAAGATCGGCGGAGCACAGGCAGCGGTTGTTACTGCTACTGCAGCGATTTGTTATGATCAAGCACTTGCTTCTGTTCGTGCTGGCGGAAAGGTTGTTGCAATTTCACTGCCAAAGGGAAAGATTGATGTTCCAATTGCTAAAACAGTCCTTGATGGGATTGAAATTGTTGGCTCATTAGTTGGTACCCGGCAAGATTTAGCCGAAGCATTTGAATTGACTGCTGAAGGAGCCATTAACCCAATTGTCCACACGCGGAAATTATCCGAAATCAATAATATCGTTGACGAAATGAAGAACGGTAAAATTGTTAGCCGAATGGTTGTTGATTTCACTAATGGTGCTAATTAAACGTTAAAAAATAAATAATAAAATCACCTTTAACTGATATAGCTAAAGATGATTTTATTATTATATGAAGAATTTTTTACAAGCAAGTTCAGACTGTAATTTATATTCTCAGCTCTGCCAGTGAGCCAATGCCAACTCGAGCCATCGCTTGCGGCAACTGCTCAATAATGTGAGGCATTGCTAAAGCATCATGAAAGTGCGCAGAACCGACCTGAACAGCTGAAGCACCAGCTAAAAAGAATTCAATAACGTCTTCTGCAGAGGAAATTCCCCCTTCACCAATGATTGGAATGTTCACTGCATGGGAAACCTGGTAAATCATCCGAATAGCCAGTGGTTTAATTGCGGTTCCCGAGAGGCCACCCATGACATTTCCCAGAACCGGCTTCCGGGTTTTCGGATTAATCTTCATCCCCAATAAAGTATTAATCATACTTAAACCATCAGCACCCCCTGCTTCAACTGCCTGAGCAATCTCCACAATATCAGTAACATTAGGAGTTAGCTTAACATAAACTGGAACATCGCCACTAGCGGTTTTAACTGCCTTGGTTAGTTTCTCAGCAACTTGCGGATCAGTTCCAAAGGCCATCCCACCATGTTTAACGTTGGGACATGAAATATTAAGTTCCAATGCATCAACTAATCCGGTTGTGGCCAGGTGTTTAGTAACCATTACATAATCCTCAACACTTGCGCCACCAATACTTGCTACTAAAGGAAGATCAGGGTATTGATGCTTAAGATGGGGAATCTTTTCTTCTGCAACTACCTTTACCCCAGGATTAGTTAAGCCAACTGAATTTAACACCCCATCACTCAATACCGCAATCTGTGGTTGGGGATTTCCCGTTCGCGCTTGGGGAGTCGTAGTTTTGATTACGATTGCGCCCAGCCGGTTAAGATCATACTTTCGTGCTTGTGGAACATCACCGAAGCCAAATGTTCCAGAGGCCGGCATTACGGGGTTCTTCATTTTTAACCCCGGCAAATTTACTGCAAGACGAACATCAGTCATTATCCTTCCTCCCCATTTCGTGAATAAGCAACTTCCCCATTAACTAGGGTTAAATCTGTTGTTCCATAAACTCGTTGACCGGTGAATGGATTGTTAACACCCTTGGAAAGGTAAGAGTCTTCAGTAATTTCCCGCTCCGTATCTAGATCGAAAATTGCAATATCAGCTGGCTTGCCAGGTTCTAGGTGCCCTGCCTGGTCTAAGCCAAACTCTTCTGCTGGAACTGTACTCATCCAATTTAACAGCTGGGTTAAACTAAAGATTCCCTGACGAACAAAATGCGTGTAAAGCATTTCAAATGCGGTTTCACTGCCGGTAATTCCGTTAGCTGCCCCCCGCATATCGTCTTGCGGTTTTTCTTTCCGTGAATGAGGAGCATGATCGGTCGCAATCATATCAATCGTCCCGTCAAGTAGTCCCTTAATAACGGCTTGACGATCCTCCTCATGCCGTAATGGCGGATTCATCTTAAAGTATGAGTTATTTGCTGGAATGTCTTTGTCAGCAAGCAAAAGATGGTGCGGTGTCACTTCACAGGTAACATTAACTCCCTCTTTCTTTGCCAAGCGAACAAGTTCAACACTTTCCTTTGTTGATACATGGCAAATATGGTAGTGAACTCCGGTTGCCTTTGCAAGGACAAGGTCACGCGCGACCTGCGCTGATTCGGAAACACTCGGTGCCCCGGGTAAACCTAACTCCTTAGCCCGCTTTCCGGCAGTCATTACACCACCAAAGAGAAGTGAATTATCTTCAACGTGAGCTGCTAATGGCAGACCAACCTTAGCAGCCCCCTCCATTGCCCGATACATGGTTCCAGCAGTCTGAATTCCGCTACCATCATTACTGAAAGCAAAGGCTCCTGCATCCTTCATTGCCTGAAAATCAACTGGCTGGTCCCCCTGACGGTTAATCGTGACACTTGAATATTGGGCCACGTGAACAAGACCAGTCTTCCGGTTATGATCAATCATTCGACGAAGCTTTTCAGGAGTATCAGGAACGGGATCAACATTTGGCATCGCACCAACCGTCGTAAAGCCACCATGGGCAGCGGCCTTACTCCCTGTTTCTACCGTTTCCTTATAGGTAAGACCTGGATCGCGGAAGTGAACATGAACATCAACTAAACCAGGAGCAACCAATTTTCCGCTAGCATCAATTACCCTATCCACACTTTCGTCAGCAATTAAATTCTTGCCAAGCGCCTGGATTTTGCCATCCTTAATCATGACATCCGCATCTAATAATCGGCCGTCAACAAAGCAGCGGCCATCCTTAATTAACATTCTCATTAATCTAAGCCACCCAACTTTCGACCGCGAAGAACTGCTTCTAACATTGCCATCCGCATGAAGACACCATTTTGCATTTGTTCATAGAACTTGCAGTTAGGTGCTTCAACCAGACTACCTGCTAATTCAACATCGTGGTTGATCGGACCTGGGTGCATGATAATCGCATTCTTTTTCATTCGATTGTAACGCGCTTCATTAATTCCGTACTTTTCGTGGTAAGATTCAGCAGAGAACTTTGCTTCGTTGGCATCCCCGGCATGTCGTTCATGTTGAACCCGAAGAAGCATGAGAACATCCATTTCACCGACTAAATCATCAAGTGGCATAAACTTACCGTACTTATCGTAAGCGTGGTCATACCAGTAATCTGGACCAGAGAAGTAAACCGAAGCACCAAGACGGTTCAAGATTTCCATGTTACTTCCTGCAACCCGTGAATTAGTAATATCACCGATAATACCAACCTTTAAGCCATCAAAATGACCAAAATGTTCATGAATGGTCATCATATCAAGCATACTTTGTGAAGGGTGCTGACCTGACCCATCACCAGCGTTAACAATCCCCATGTTCAAACGAGAGCCTGCTTGGGGATGAATCAATGGTTCATAATAAGCATTCGTTGAGTGACGAATAACTGCGAGGTCAACACCGAGGGCATCCATTACTAACATTGTGTCATACATGGTTTCGCCCTTCTTGACTGAACTGTGTTGCGGGTCAAAGAAAATATCAGTTAAACCAAGGCGTTTTTCCGCAACTTCAAAACTCGTGTGAGTCCGAGTTGAGTTTTCAAAGAAGGCATTGGTAACATAAACTGGTTTAGTTAGCTTTGGCGTTTCACCACCATCTTTGTAAAATTCAGCGCGGTGAATCAATGATAATACTTGTTCAGAAGATAAATCTTCAACAGTAACAAAGTGGGGGAGCTTAACTAATGGTAATTCAGTCATAATTGAATTAACTTCCTTTATCTAAAAATTTGTCCTAAAGAAAAACACCAGGCGCAATAGAGGCCTGGTGTTAACGAAATTTTTTAAAGTTAGTTAATCTTACTTTGAAAAAGTCGTCTTTCTAGCCTCACGGGACTAAATTAAAGGACATTGATTGTTGCTAATAATGTACTCTGATTGGTGTCAAATGTCAAATGAATTTTTAAATTAACTATGCTAGAAAGAATAGTTAAAAGAACAGGCTCCCTTCCCAATTTAACGTATAATAAAAGTAAGAAGATTACGGGAGGGATAATGGTGAAAAAATTATCAAATAAGCAGAAGCTCTGGTTAATCATCATCATTGCTGCTGTTGCTGTTATTTTACAGTACGCATGTGGTTATCCGCTTTTTGCACAAATATTAGTAACGGTGGTTGGGGCAGTAGTTGCTCTTTCAATGTTTATCGGAATGGTCAAGTCAATTCGTACCGGTGACTACGGTGTTGACCTCCTTGCAATTTTAGCCGTAGTTGCCACCCTAGCTGTAGGCGAATATTGGGCCGCCATGGTAATCCTGGTAATGTTAACGGGTGGAGATGCTCTGGAAGACTATGCAGCCAGGAAAGCGAATACTGAACTGAAGTCGCTACTTGATAATACTCCTCAAATTGCTCATGTCGTGACTGATGGGTCAACCAGTGATCTCGCAGTAAAAGATGTTCAGGTTGGCGCTGAGGTAATCGTTAAGCCGGGCGAAATTGTTCCGCTAGACGGAAAAGTAGTCACTGGTCAAAGTGAGTTAGATGAATCATCCCTTACAGGTGAATCACGACCAGTAAGTAAAATTCCTGGTGATGAAGTGATGTCAGGAGCAATTAACGGTGCTAACTCAATCACAATCAAGGTAACAAAACTTGCCAAGGATAGCCAGTATCAACAACTGGTTAAGCTGGTTAAGACCGCTGAGGAATCTCCTGCTCACTTTGTCCGATTGGCAGATCGTTACGCAGTGCCATTTACTATCGTTGCAATCGTGATTGCTCTAGCTGCTTGGTGGTGGTCCGGAAATCCGGTACGAATCGCGGAAGTTCTTGTAGTAGCTTCGCCTTGTCCATTAATTTTAGCTGCCCCAATTGCAATGGTCTCAGGAATGAGTCGGGCCTCCCGAAATGGGATTGTGGTTAAAACCGGAACCGTCCTCGAAAAATTGGCCAACGCCAAAACCGGGGCTTTTGATAAGACTGGAACAATTACTAATGGGCAATTAGCTGTTGGAGAGATCATCCCTGCTTCTGATAGCCATTTTTCTCATGACCAGCTCCTGCAACTGGTAGCGAGTGCTGAAAGCGAATCTTCACATATTCTTGCCCGGTCACTGGTTGACTACGCCAAAAAGCAAGCAGTTTCCCTTAGTCCGGTTCAAGATCTTCAAGAAGTTACCGGTAAAGGAATCACGGCTACAGTTGATGGTTATCAAATGAAGATCGGTAAATTAGCATTCGTCGATCCTAAGGGAAAGCAAGCCATTCTCCCTTCGACTGCGGTTTACATTGGAATCAATGGTCAATATGCTGGAGCAGTAACATTCGTTGATCATATTCGTCCAGAAGCACGGCAGACAATGAATGCACTCCGTAAAATGGGCGTTACTAATCTGATGATGCTAACTGGTGATCAAGCAGCTTTTGCAAAGGAAGTTGCTAAACAAGTTGGTATTACAGACGTTAAAACGAACTTACTACCACAAGGAAAGATTGCCGCACTGAAAGCAATTCCATTAGATCAACATCCGGTCTTTATGGTTGGGGATGGTGTTAACGATGCCCCATCATTTGTGACTGCTGATGTTGGAATTGCCATGGGTGCTCATGGCGCTACCGCCGCTAGTGAGTCTGCATCAGTTGTGATTATTCGCGATGATCTTTCACGAATTGCCAAAATTGTCGAAATTGCTAAAGACACAATCAAGATTGCTAAACAAGCAGTCTTAATTGGGATTGCAATCTGCATCATTTTAATGTTGGTTGCCTGCACCGGGATTCTTCCTGCCTTTGTAGGTGCAATGTTTCAAGAAGTGATCGATACGGTTTCAATCTTGTGGGCACTGAAAGCACGCAGGGTTAAGCTAGATTAGAATGATGCGTAACCCCTTTAGAAAACACAAATGATGAGCTCCAGAGTTCGGCCTAACCGAGCACTGGAGCTCATCATTTATGTACTGCATTATCAAAGTAATGAGGTCATATACCATCATCCTTACTTTGGCGCATATAATTTTTTAACTGCTTGAACATCAGCTGGCTGAATAGTGTAGAAAGAACCAGCAGGTTGCATTACTGAAACGTGATTTGTGTGATCAAGACCAATTGCGTGGCCAAGTTCATGCTCTGCTGTATTAACTATTCGTTGTTGATCATAACCATAGTCAGGGTCAAGAAGGTATCGCTGGTTTAAATAAACATTAGCATGGACAAAGTGGTTATTAACCGAATTCGATGAAGTTTTAGTCAAACCGGCCGCATTAGTACTATCGTTATCCATTGCACTCACAACGATTTCTGCTTGTTGGCGGCTATTAACTTGACGAAATGTAAATGCTCCGGTCTGGTTCCATTGTTGGATTGCCGATTGGGTTGCTGAATCAAGGGTTTGATTACCAGTATTAATATAAATCGTTGCGGTATTTGTTGCCCACCGTCCATTAGTGGGAATCGTTGTTGAATCGGTTTGTTGCTGACTCGTTTGCTGATTCTTTTGAGAATCCGAATCACTCAGGTTAAGGTTCTGGGTAGTCGAATCATCCCCATGACCAATCAGATTAACAATTCGTTGCCGAAAGTTCCAAATCATTGCAGTTGATGCCGCTTGAATTCGTGAATTGTTAAAGTAAAGCCAGCTGCCACCGATAATTAGCGTCAAAACGACCAATCGTTTAAAAAGACGAAAGATCCTGATCTTGGCCACCTTCTTTCTCAATGATTAATATTCTAACTAGCAATATTTACTAAATTGTGACCAAGATATTAAATTTTTATTAATCATGTCTTTAAAGATCGATATCTAATTCAATCGGCGTATGATCACGTCGTTTACCAGAATCAATCATTGTTGAACTCTTAATCTGATCGGCAAGCCGGTCACTAACGAGCCAGTAATCAATTCTCCAGCCTGAATTATTTTGCTTACTAGTGATTACCCGTTGTGCCCACCAAGAATAGGCACCTGTTTTTTCTGGATTAAGATGACGAAAACTATCGGTAAAACCAGCCGCAAGTAATTTAGTAAAGTGTTCCCGTTCCTCATCCGTAAACCCTGCGGAATGATGGTTGTTTTCTGGATGAGCTAGATCAATTGGTTCATGGGCAACATTAAAATCACCACTTGCAATCACTGGCTTTTGTTGATCAAGTTTCTGTAAATATTCACGATACCGATCATCCCAAACCTGACGATCGGCTAACCGTTTCAAGCCGCTTCCAGAATTTGGTGTGTAAACCTCAGTAACGAAAAAGTTAGGAAATTCAAGGGTAATGATTCGTCCTTCATCATCCATCGTTTCTGGTGCCCCAATTTGGGGATAAGTAACTGTCGGTTCATATTCTTTTAGGTAGAGGTACATTGTTCCGGCATACCCCTTCCGTGCGGGCTCGACTGAACTTCGCCAGACAACCTGGTAGTCAGGAAATAACTCTTGCAAAACTGCAAAATGCTTCTTTGTTGGTCCATTTTTGGATAATTTAGTTTCTTGAATTGCAATTACATCTGGATGCTGATCTGCAATCTTATGGAGAACGCTTCTCGTTTCTTCAGCCCTTGTCGATGTTCCGGTTAAGGCCGCGTTAATCGAATCAATGTTCCATGAAATTAACTTCATAAACAACTTCCTCCTAATTTTTCCTTTCAAGATCGCTCTGCTTAATGAAGACACCAGCAGAAGTAGTTTCACCCTGACGATCCGCAATTTCCCGATAAGCAGCTGTTAATGCTTTCTTATGGTCAACACCAACTAACTGGCAAAAAATTAACAAGGCAATTTGGAGATCACCAATACTATCAACTAACCGCTCGTGATTTTGTTTATTATAGGCAGCTGATAGTTCCCCGAGTTCTTCAGTCATCTTCATAAATTCAACTCGTGGATCAGCCCGATCAATCTTTCGGTGGTGTGCCCAATCATGGATCCTATTAATTAGCTCTTCGTACTCCACAACAATATTCCCCCTCAGCTGATATATTCTTCTTGTCTATTTTACATTATTTCAACTAAAAGCAATAACAGAATAAGAGTTTTCAAATTTAAACAGCATTCGTTAAAACTGAACTAAACTACCCTAAAATTGTCAGAGTTGTCTAACAATTTTAGGGTAATCAAAATAGGACTATTATTCTCCCATATAATTATGTAACAAGTCATCAGATGCCGATTTCAGTGTTAAATAATCAATATTATTAGAGAATAACATGATCATCTTCTTGGTCTTGTAATTAGCAATGAAACAGGCATTATAGCCTGGAATACTCCCGTTAGCCCGAATGATATCACTATCAATGTACACTCCACCAAAGTAGGCAACTTCTTGTTTCTGTGATTCTTGATAAAATTCATTTACCATCTGAGGATTTTTTAAAACATAATTGTAAATGAATTGCCAATAGTTATTCGGTGATATAAACAAGTTTCCCGCACCGAAATCAGAAGATGTAGTAACGGTTACCCGGTGCCAATCAACAGTCGAATCCATTGTCTGGGGAACGTTCTTCTTATTGACTTCAGAGAAATCCTTAATCTGCCGTAAATGAAGTGGCTTTGCAAATTTTCTTTGGATATAGGCATTATAGGTAGAATGAGTCTGCTTACTAATAATTGCGGCTAACAGTTCGTAATCGACATCTTGGTAATCCCAGGTATGAACGTGATCATTCTTCAAATGGGCAAGCATATAATCAATTTGTTGCTTCTGCCCTTTGAGTGGCATTAAGGGACGATCATTATTCACTAACCCACTGGTATGGTTCATTAACTCACGAATTGTTATATCCTGACTACCATCAATTTGTGGGAAATACTTATGAAGTGACGTATCATAAGTTATTTTTTTCTCTTGCTTTAGTTGGTAAATTGCAGTTCCCGTTATGATCTTTTGAAGCGAAGCGGTTGGAAATAATCGGTTTGTTTTAACAATCTGGTTCTTGTTAGCATTTTCGTTATTCGTTATGGTAACTGGCTGACTTCCCTTATCATTAACCAATATCACCCCATTAATGTGATGTGACTTTAGATAATCATAAAGTTGTGTTTGCGTCTGCTGATCTACCGCGGATGCTTTACTTTGCTGCTGAGTTGATACAAAGAATAACCCGAAAGAACAAAACGTTAGAAAGATAAATAAATTAAGTTTTTTCATAATTGTACTCCAGATAATAAAAGCCCAATAATATAAATAGTATAATTTTATTTTATCCTTATTTAATAACCCGGGCAAGAAAATGAGAGCATCAAGAATTGAGTAAACTTCATTTATGCAAATCATACTATATATTTGATTTATAGAATATAATATAAATTGTAATAAGGAATATACCGTGTGCAGTGGGTGCTTTCTAGCTCACAAGATGGTATGAGTGGATGCTTTCTTGGCACCCACCTTTCGTTTTAAACTTTTATCTAGCTGCCAACTGGAGTAAAATATACTTGTCTTATCAAAGACACACCATTTATTGGTCCTTGAGGTCGAATTCAAGTTATCCTTCCAAAAATAACTTGAAACATATAGAAAGTGGGGCTGTGACATAAGTCCCTAATAATAAGCGGAGTTAGATGAAATCTTCGGGGTATACACTTTCTGGTATTGATAAAAAATCAATGCCAGTTTTTTTGTACACAAAAAGGACAACTGCTGTCCTCGTGTTGTACAATCAATTCACCACAAAAATCATGTAAAGAAGG
>NZ_JABUXR010000025.1 GCF_014838745.1 Limosilactobacillus urinaemulieris | reverse complement strand
AAGTCGCCGTCTTGGGATTTAATTGATAGTGAAAATAGTCTGCACACTCATAAATTGATGGAGCGTGATCAAATAAGTGATACTTTTTAAAGAGTTGTTGCTGTAAATCAACTTCCATCACCTGTGGCAATTTGATTCCAACCTGTTGTAAGAACAGATCATCAAAAGTAGAATTGCCAAAGCCAATTAAAGTATCAGCTTGGCTAAAGAGCTTTTGAATGGTTGGCAAGTAATCGTTTAGTGGTGGTTGGTTAGCAACATCTTCTGGTGTGATATGGAAGCCTTGCAGAGTCGGGTCCCAACTTTTAATTTTTACTGGTTTGAACAAGTGAGAGAACACAATGTTACCAAATAAATCGGTGATAGTTAGGTGAATAATTTCATCACTTTGCCAGTCTAAACCAGTAGTGTCAATCCAGTATATAAATGGAGTATAGTATTTTACCATTTTTCAAATCCTCCAGCGCAAAATAATATATATTTTTGGCAGATTGTAAAATTTAAGTTGAACATTTAAGTGGACAGAAAAACCCATCAAGGTCTTTAATGGTGTTACCTCAACATTCCATTAGAAAGAAGGACCTTGATGGGCACCACTATTTTATCATTCCAGCACCGCATTGTCATTGAAACGCTTCATAATGAAGGACGTTCCTTGAGATATATCGCTAACTACTTAGGCTTTAGTAAGACCACGATCTTTAATGAACTTCACCGACTAAATGGTGAGTATCAGGCTGAGCTAGCGCAATCTGACTGCGAACGAAAGGTTAGTCAACGTGGGCGAAAGTCTTCGCTCACTAAAAACCTTAAGCACTTGATTGAGGAAAAGATTCTAACCCAGAAATGGTCACCTGAACAAGTTGCCCATGTGGTTGGGATTGCCTACAAGACGGTTTATAACTGGATTGATCAAAAATGGCTTGATGTGCAGTTATCTGATTTGCCTGATCATGGAATACGTCGCCATCGCGCTAAAGAAAAGCGTGGTACATTCAGTCACGGCCGCTCAATTGAGGAGCGTCCTCATAAAATCGAAACTCGCCAGGAATTTGGCCACTTTGAAGCTGACACCGTGCTTTCTGGCAAACGTAAAGGTCAAGCTGTGGCTACTTTTGTGGAGCGTAAGAGTCGCCTGACAATTGTTAAACGGCTCCATGGTCGCGATAGTCAATCCATGACTCAAGCCGTACTTGAACTAGCTAGTTAACTTCAAGACAAACTCAAGACGCTGACCGTAGATCATGGTAAAGAGTTCGCTAACTACCAGGCAATTGAGCAGCTAACTGGTACTCCGGTTTATTTTGCCCATGCTTATTCACCACATGAACGCGGTAGTAATGAGAACCGTAACCGAGTTTTACGGCGCTTTATTCCCAAAGGCCAAGCTATTGAAGAGTTAAGCGATCACAAGCTGGTTCAAATCAATTGGTATCTGAATTCCCGGCCACTTAAATGTCTTAACTGGCATACACCAATCGAGATCTTCTTGCTTAATCTGCGTCATTAAATTCGTTCAAGTTATTTCTTGCAATCTGCCTTTTTGAAAACTAAGCTATATTATTTTGCTCTACCTGTTTCCGGATTCGTTGCAAAGTTGAAATTGATATATCAAAAGCACTCGCAGTCTGTTTATAGGAATGAGTAAGCAAATACTCATAGGCAGCTTGGTAGTGCGGCAGGGCGTCCTTCATGATAATCAGACCGGTGCAGTTTAGCATAACGTTTGCCTTCTTGTGTTCGGTCCACAATCATATCCCGTTCCATTTCCGCCACTGCCAAGAGAATGGTCTTAACTAATTTACCTACTGTTGAGTTTTCCAACATGCCAATGTTGAGCACATTGATTTTCACTCCTTGGTTCATCAATGGGTCAATTACATTTAATGCTTCCCGGGTATTTCTAGCTAACCTATCCAGCTTAGTAACCGTAATCACATCACCCGGCTTTGCCAATTGGGTTAGTTTAGCAAATTGTGGGCGGTCAGTAGTGGTTCCGGTAAATTTTTCAGAAAAGATACAATCCGCACTGATTCCAGCATTCTGTAATTGATTAATCTGATCTGCTAGTTCTTGTCCCTTAGTAGAGACCCTAGCATAGCCATATTGTGTCATTTCAATCCATCCTTTTTGACCATAAGTTTCTGAACATCATTAAAGCTTGATGTTATAGGCTCAGCCACTTCATTCAAAAAGCTAAAAGTTTTTGAACAGGCTTGCATTAAATATAGTGCGGTTTGATGGAAATCTACATAGCTAAGGTGAAATTAGGTGTCGGGTAAGCTGACACATTTCAGCAGATGTGCGACACCATTTTTGACACCGTATTTTAAATTTTGAATAGTGCTAGTTATTAACTCAAATGGTGTCGATTTGGTGTTAGTTAAACTGACACCAGCAGATTATTGTTATATCAAGCATTGGGACACTTTTCAATAATTATGGTGTCAATCAAGAAATGATGGATAAAGTCAGTGGTATCAAGGTGTTGAGAGGAAAAGTGTCAAAGGTGTCAAGTTTGGAACAGAACTTTTTTAAATTAACTAATTAAGAAGGTAAATAATAGTAATTAATGTTGAAAAGAGTAGTTAATAGTTATTTATTATGTTTTCATCTAAAACCTGACACAACCGACACCAAATAAATTGGGCAACCAAGGTAACTTGACATTTACTGTTAATACTTGAATTAGCCTAATGTTATGAATCCTAAAAAGCTTAATTTAGCTATTCAGTTAAAAAGAAGGTGTCTAATCAATAGTTGCAAGAAAAGTAATTCTTCAACATCCTTATAAAATTGTTATAATAAAAACAGACTAAGTTAGTAGTGGAATCTGAAATCGACGGATCTCAGATTCCACTACTTTTTTGTTAAAGTAGTAATGAAGTTGACATGTCGCAGTGCACTTTGGCAATCTATGTCGTAATAAAAACTGGCAACTTCATTAGTTCTACTTAGAATCTCTTCAAAGTCTGTTGGCAGAAAAAGCCGTGTATTGAAAATTAGATGTGTAGAGCTAAATGATTGAACTTCAAATGGAGATGATATTGTTATGCGTTGCGTATTTGGAATAGATGTAAGTAAAGCTTCAATGAATATAGCAATTGTAGTCAATAAAATTCTTGTCAAAGAGGACAAATTATCATTGAATTCTAAGGGTTTCAAATCCCTGAATCAATTAATAAAAACTTTTAACAATCCAGAGATAGTTTTTGAAGCTACAGGTGTATATTCACGACGACTTCAATTTTTCTTAGATCATCAAAAGCTTAATTATGTCTGTATGAATCCATTAAAAGCGAAAAAGCAGTTAGATAATTTAAGACCTAATAAAACTGATAGAAACGATGCTCGTCGTTTAGCAGAAACGCAATTCTTATTAAATCGCTTGTTTACGTATAAAATGAATCCTATTTACCATGAACTTATGGATTTAAGTAGATTTTATCAAGAAATAGTTAGAGATTGTGTAGTTAACAAAAACAGACTACATCGTGCATTACAACTAACGTTTCCAGAAATAGAATCATTAATGTATCAGCCTAAAGGCACCTTCTATTGGAAACTAGTAAATCAGTTCAGTGATCCTAGAACAGTATTAAAAATGAATGGTAGTTCCATTGAAAAAATTATTATTGAGAAGGCTCCTGATAATACATCTGCTGAGAGAACAGCTAACTTAACCGATAAATTACAAGAATTAGCAAAGTTTGCTTATCCTACTGTATCAATTAAATCGAGTCTATATTATCAAATCAACTATTTAACTCACCAATTAATAGTTCTGGATAATCAAAAAGCATTAATTATTGAAAAGATGGTAGAATTGGCTAAGTCTTTGCCTGAATATGACTGTCTCCTTAGTATTCCAGGATTTGGAAAAACTACAGTTGTTTCTTTAATCGGTGAATTAGGTGATATTAGAAGATTTAAAAGTAGTAACGCACTAAATGCCTATATTGGAATAGATCTTCGTCATTATGAATCAGGCAGTTATGTAGCGGCAGATCATATAAGTAAACGAGGGAATCCTATTGCCCGTAAAGTCTTATTTAAGGCTATTCAAAATATAGCTACTGTTGCCCACTACTATCCAAATCATATTAACGATTTTTATCAAAAGAAAAAACAGCAGTCTTCTGGAAGAGGAACTAAGAAAGTTGCTATAGCCGCAATGCACCGTCTTATTAGAACTATTTATCATCTTGTTAAATATAACCAAGTGTATGATTATGGCACAGCAAAGTCATAATTTCTAACCAGTTATCATAATATTTTATTATCCTCATTCATATAATCAGTGAGGTTCCTTTTGGTATACTCTTATATTGCAGTATAAATGATAAAAACCTCTGTAAAATTAAAAGAGAACCCCTTTCTTAATAAGAAGTTCTCTCTAAAGTGAAGTGTTTATTTACTTGACTTTACGTAGAAAAAGTGCACTGGCGACCACCAATGCACGAGTTGTCAACTTAGAAGCTGATACCCTTGAGGGTGCACTCTGTTGCGCTTGACTGGTGGTGTATTGCCGTACACCAGAACAAGAGCGCTACCGTTAAGCTATCAGTCTAATTGTTGAATATAATATATTCTCATTTACGGTTATATTATAGCATGGTTTAGCGACTTTGACGACCGCTTGGCTTTCAGGCTGAGCGGTTTTTCTGTATCTTAATATAACTGCTTTATCCATTAGTTTAAAATCTTTAAATCAGGGTCTTGCAGTAAATATAATCAAATTTACATAGTCAAGCTGAAGTTCGGTGTCAGCTAAACCGACACATTTTAGCAGATGTGCGACACCATTTTTGACACCGGACTTTGTATTTTGAAAAAGGCTAGTTATTAACTCAAATGGTGTCACTCTGGTGTTAAGTTAGCTGACACCAGCAGATTACTGTTATAGCAAGCATTGGGACAACTTTTAATAATTATGGTGCCAATCAATAAATAATGACTAAAGCTAATGGTATCAAGAATTTGGAAGAAAAAGTGTCAAAGGTGTCAGGTTTGGAACAGAACTTTTTAAATTAACTAATTAATGAAGAGAAATAATAGTAATTGATGTTGAAATTAGTAGTTAATAGTTATTTATTATGTTTTTAGCTAAAATCCGACACAACTGACACCTGTTTAAGTCTAGTATTGGTTGAGCATGTAAAGAGCACGCTGTAAAGAAGCGTAAGTTGGAATGTTGAATGTGAAAATACCCGTAGCCTTATTAATTTGAGGTTATGGGTATTTTCACTAATGAATAATACTGCAACAGACTATTAGAAATGGTGTTTGGCAATGGGCATTTAATATGATCATTAACTTTATTACTGTGAATTGATTAAAATGTTTGACTATAAATTAGAAAATTGACGGCTAATTCAGAACTTTTATAAGAAGAATTTAGCTAAATTTAATGCGATTTTGATACAAAAATACATTGGTTTAGCTGGTTAAGCATTATCTAACAGTATTTACGTTATAAATAAAAAAATATCGAAAAAATTTAAACTTTTTCGTCCATTGATTATTAAATTTTGTATCATGAATATATAAATAAATATTAATAATAAATCAGTTAAGCCTAGGAGCGATTATTATGATAAAGCAAATAAGAGCAGGACCTATTCAAACAGAATAATTATATAAAAATAACAAAAGTCAACAATGAAATCGAAAGGAAGTTTTTAATATGGCCAATGGTTTAGTAAGAAAGAAGACAGATCCTAAATTTTACTTTGCAGTTTTCATTCGCAAGCACCACGGAAATTATAATGGCGGGATTGGTATTATAATTCCTCACCTTAATGTATTATTTCAGATCACTAAATTTAGCGGTATGGCAAAAGAAGCAACGGGTGAGCATTTCTTTTCTAATGCTTATGAAAAAATATATGAACCATCATACTCTAATCTTAGGATCGTACGGTATTCAAGATTTTCTGATCTAGTAGAGGCACATTCTGAACTTGAACATCCAGTTTTTCAGGAAATCTTCGAAAGACGGCTACATGAGATCACCAATTGTCGAATTGATGATCGAGGTGTCTTTAGAGTTGTGGATAATGATCCAACGGCAGAAACGGACTTTGGCCTCATTAATGTTCGTATGAAACATTATTTCAAGAAAATGAAAAGTGGCTGGCCCGTAGAATGATTGAGGTGAAACAGAATGTTAATCGATGATATTGGAATTATGACTTTCCCGAGCACACCTTCTTACCTGCTTCAAGCAGAAATGCTTCAACTAAACAAAGAGTTTAGTGGACGTTGTGAGGACGAGTCTGGTAAAAGCGAAGCAATAAAACTACTACCAGAGCAGGTATTTAATGAATTGGTTGCCAAAGGGCCATTCCAAAATAATTCCAAATCAACGTTTGAGTTCACTAAGAACGGTATTTATAGTGCCAACAAAGTAGTTGCACACAATGTAGTACAGATTGATGTGCATTCAATGCTTCCCACCTTTGCTTATGAACTTGGTCTTTTAAATAGTCAAAATCAAGCTCTATATAATAGGAAGAAATCGATTGAGAAAATTGATGGTTATAAGGCTAATCCTAAGCTAGTTCAGGAGAGGACGGACATCAAATTCCGGCTTAACCAAGCATGTTCTACTAATGATAGTGGCAGAGGGAGATATGTTAATCGACTACTCCCAGTATTCAGCTCCATGAATTTTATGTTTGATGTTCTGAACTACTGGGGACTGGATAATATTTTAGCTTGTCTTAATGATGGTTTTATTATGCAGATCGGTAAGAAGTTTGAACAGGAGTTTTCCAGGTTCGAACAATATTATCAGGAACAGATTCCACATTTAACTTTCTCTACTAAGAAGTGGAAGTATGGAATTATTAAGAACCCGCAGGAATATATACTGATCAATTCACCAGCAGATTATAAGTGTCGAAACCATGAATTCGATGTTAATTCGTTGTATCAACGGGAAACAAGACAAAGCTTGAGGACACTTAAACTAAATGAGGTTGATCAAGACACTTTAGCATTGGTCAAAGAAAAAGAAGGAGAGGTGATTAGAGTGCTTTATCGTTACATGTTTGAACCAGATGTTGATGGTTTAGAGGCTTTGGATGAACAAGAACGATTCAAGGATCTGGACAAAATTCTTCAGCAAGCTGGGGTTAATGATGTTGAATACAAGGTACCGAAGAAGCATTTCTACAATGTTTCCCTAGGTGATGATAATGACCCTGATGACTGGGCATATCAGTTCACAAAGCGGGCATTACAGAATCAGGTCTTTGCTACTGAAGATAAACTGAAAAGTGGAGTTAATTTGTTGGACCAGACTATTAAGATTTATGAAATCCAAGATATTGATGATTATTTGGATAATAGCCGAGTTCAAATCATCAATAACTATATTCCGTCAGTTATTGACCCCATGGGAAATGACCAAACTATTGAAAAGTGGTTAGAGTATGAGGTAAATAAGATCCAGCAAAGTAATGTTAATCTGGCTTACCAATACAACCTGCTTACTATGACTGCTCAAGCTTGGGCAATTCAAAATGATGAGAACCCTAACCAAGTGGTTAAGTATTTAACCAAGCTAAGAAAAAAGCAGGGATTGTCTCAGCTGGATATGGCCGATATGGTATATAACGATCCGAATACCGTTGTGATTAATGGTCAGCTGATGGTGAAGGATAGTCATAATGTTTACAGCTCTAAGGCTTCGGTGGTTAATCATTTGCTGAAAAAGTACATGAATAAGAAGCAGAAGCAACATTTTGACTTGGTTAAAAATAATGTTTTAGCACTGCTTCAGGACGACAAATACCAAGACACTTTAGGGAGTGGCTTCAATTCCGATACCCAGACCATCTGGTTGAATGGTAAAGGTAAGATCCAAATCGATACACAGTATGGTCATGTGGTTGGACATCATGTGAACGTTAACTATAGTCCGGGCATTGTTAACAGCACAGAATACTATCAGGTTAATAATTTTATTAAACATCTGGCTCCTAAACAGGAGCGTCAGCTAAAAGCAATGCTTGGGCTAATTCCACTCCAACATACAGAGATTATGAAGGAATTAAGAACTTTTATTGTACTAAAAGGTAAGAGTGGTGCTGGAAAGAGTACATTAGCAAACTTGCTAGAAAAAGTTTTTAATGATCCTGATCAGATTGGTTCCAACATCATTTCTAATACACAGAATGTTAACAAAGCTTTTACTGATGGTCATTACATTGCTCTTAACGATACTAAAAGCGGCATGTTAATGTTATGGTTCGATGATTTCCAATCTTCCAGTCGGAACAATATTATTACTGCTAATGCGGGAACAGTAATTAATGGAGTGATTTCTGGGGTAGCACAAAATGCTTCCGCAAAATATGAGCGGGATCATCCAGTAACATTACCTTCACTAATCGTAATTGCGACTAATTCTATACCGCAAGTTACGCAGGAAGGAACCGCAGCTAGAATGTTCGTGATTGATTCGCCAAAGACACTCAAAGAAGATCCGATTAAAGATGAGAACGGCAATGTTATTAAGGTTGCTGATTTTATTAATAATCCGAAGGTATGGCAAGCATTGTTCTATATCATCATGCGGGAAGCTGCTAATTTAATGAAAATGACTGATAAAGAACGGGTAGAAATCTTTGATCATAAGTATTCAGCAGCATCTAAGTTGTCATTATTAAATGATTCCTTAGAACTGTTCTTTGAAAATCAAGGAATCACTTCACCGTACGACCTCATTGGAATGCAGGCTAATAAACTCTTTAATGTTTATAAGGATGAAACTAAGCAACCAGGGGTATCTTATCGGTCATTTACGGATCAGCTAGAATTGTTGGGGCTTGTACTGAAACGGAAACATTTTAATGGAAGAACTCTCCAGAAAGTGATTTGTTCTACTAATGATCAGCTAACTCAAGAAAAAATGAAAGCCATGCTCAATGACTTCAATATTATGCCAGATCAAGTAAATAGTGTGGATTTCGATACTGGTGAAATAAGGTCATTAAAGGCATGGCATCACGGTTACGAAAATCTAAAGGATAAATACCCTCACGCCAATGAAGTGTTTAAACCATTTAAATTCAGTAACTGACAAAAATATTTAATTACATTAATTTTAACATAGAATTTCTATTTGAATCTGAAAGGAAGAATAAAAATGAAAATGAATAGAGGATATAAGGCAGCATCGTTTACTAATAAGGAATTTGCAGCATGGTTTGACGACATTAATCTGGTCATGAATCAACAAATCGATGATAATCCACTTGCACTAGTATGGGGTGAAGATGACGAGATTGAAGGAGTCTATTTCCCTATTGAAACGTATAAAGAATTAACGCGTAGCTTGAAAAAAAGTATTGTCGAATTGAAAAATAAGAAGGGTGGAAAAGACTAATGTTAATCAATTAGTTAGAAGAAAAAACGGTGAATGTTAAAAAGACTAAATTTTCGCAAAAGTTTAACGCACTTGATACTTATAGCGGCACAATAAAAGCATCAGTGAATGTTTATGACGACGAATGTCAACTAGTGGGAATTTATTTCCCGAGGGTGACCTACGTGAAAGTTATTAATGAAATCGAAACATTACGGAATGAAATTCAGCGGTTAAGGAAGGAAAATGGGCATGGTTAAAGATGAAATTGTTAACTTGAAGACACTAGCGGACATCATTGGTTGCAGTAATGGTTACATTTATACCCTAATCCGGTTGGGTATGCCATACCATCAGTTGGATCCGAAATCGAGACGCTACTTTGTGGTTGATGAGGTAGTTAATTGGTTGAAAACAGCGGGATTCAGGCAAATCACAACCTGGCGAGCGCGTTAATATTTTATTAATGTGCTTGGAGAGTGATAACCTGTGACGATTAAATTAGTAACCAATAAAAATAGTAAGCATTGTGGGCAATACTGGATCAGACCGCAGACCAGTGTGCATGGGAAACTGATTTCGGCACCGGTTCACTATGCGGAAACAAAGTCGAAAGCTAGGAAAATTGAAGCGGATCTCATTGATCAAATCAAGACAGGCCATGATTTCAATACGGGCAGTATGTACTTACCACAGGCTTTATCTGAATGGATTAATAAGCAGATCAAAATGGAACGCTGGAGCCCGGCTTCCATTAAGACTTGGCAGTACACCGAAAAAATGGTGCATTGTTACCTTGGCGGGGTAAAGGTCAGAAACTGTGATGAAGATACGATCAGAGAGTTCATTACTACCTATGCCAGAGAGCACCATGCCAGTATTACTACTCATTCAACTGCTAGTAAGCTGTTGCAACAATTACGGACCTACTTTTTGACTCTGGAGGGCGACGTAATTGTTAAGTCACCAGTTCCTAAACGGCCAATTGATTACTTCTTTAGAAAGGATGAGCAGTCCATCACTAAAGAGAAGTATGCGATGACGGATCAGGAGTTTCAAGCCTTTCGGCAAGCAATTCAAGATGATTTGAATCAAATTCCAATTCAACGTTGGGTAGTTAGAATGGCGTTATGGGTGGAATCGGAAACCGGAATGCGGCCACAGGAAATTCAAGCGTTGAAGCTAGCTAATCTCACCCAAGATGAAGGTCATTGGGCATTTCGGATTAATGATTCCTATTCCGAACTGACTAAAGGATTAAACGGGCACTTAAAGGCCCGTCGCAAAGGTGAAAGTCGTCTAATGCCACCAATAACTCAGCAACTCTACGACCAGCTACAAATCTTTAAGCAGAAACAAGAAGAGTTCATTAAAGACAAAGGTCTACAAATCACTAGTGACTTACTATTTTTGAATTTGACGGATTATCGGTTAGCTAGATTGGGCTATCCGGTAACACAGCGGTCGATGAATGACATGTTAAAGGAACTTTGTCGTCGAATTGGTGTTAATAATGGCGACCTGCCACTGAGTTGTTATACGCTTAGGACTACATGTGGAACCAGATTAGCAAGACTTGGTGATTACAGTTACGCTTGCAATAGATTGGGTAATTCATTAGCTGTCTATATGCGGTACTATGTGAAGACCTTTAACACTGGTTATAGTGGATTGATGGATCGTTATTTGTCGATGTAAAAAATAGCCGTGCAATTTAGTTGCATGGCTATTTTTAGTAGGTGAGTTTGTTAATGATATAAAAATTTAGTCAATACAATTAATGATGACGTAAGTCTTTAAAAATCGGAGAAAAATGCTTTATATAGTGTAATATATTTTTATATAGTGTAATATAGAGTTAGCTGAATAGTTAAGTATAATATAACTGTTCATGTTGTTTAATTAAATGTAATATCAGGTTGGGAGTATATTTTGCGATTATATCATGGTACTACAACCTCAAATGCTAAAGAGATACTTAAATCTGGTAGGTTTCATAGCAATTTACACATTATAGAATCAATTTTGTATGAGGGTGAACGAAAGAAGTTTGAAATTCCTGGATCATTGGGATATGGAACATATACTTTCGTAGATGACCCAAGTATGGCATTGCGTTTTATAAATAAATTTGGTATGGACAGTCAGGTTTTACAAGTTGATGTAGATATTGAGAATTCTGATAGTATTTTAGATTTTACAAATCCCGATCATCGGAAACAATTTAGAATATTTTCTCAGAATTCGCGAAATGTCCAAAAAGGCCAATAATATTTTTAATGCAATACCAGGTAGACCTAATGGTAAAATAGACTTATTTGCTGGTATTATGACAGAAATGTTCATTGTGTATTTGAGGAAAAATGGTATTTGTATTAGGTTTGAAAAAAAACAAACAGAAACATTTTTACCACCGTTTAACAACAGTTATCAAAGACTCGGGATACCTAATGGTACAGAATTTACTATTAGATACCCTGAAGACGTTAAGTCAATAAAGCCGTATAATTTTAAGGAGGAATCATAATGCGGATTGAAGATTTAAATATAACTCAACAAAGTGTTAACGATTTCTTTGATGAAATCGATACGGATGCTTTAGTGGAAAGTTTAAAGCTATCTTTTAATGAACAATCAATGACTATCAGTGAAGGTAGAGCAACTTATTCTCTAAAAGAGCAGAAGGGTTACTACATGAAGGGTGCAAGTAATCTGTTTTCTAACATGAAAGAGGTTGCGTAATGGTTGTATTAGAGTTTAAGGGTTATCATATTCTAAAAATGGAATATGAACGTAATCTGAAGTTTAATTCCAAAGAAGATGAAGCAAGCTTTAATCCTAACATCAACATTAGTTTCCATAAGAACAGTGATAAAGAAGCTAATGTTGTTCTTGACTTTTCATCTAAAGATGAACTTCCTTTTAACGTTGATGTACAGATAGAAGGAATGTTCAAGTATAATGCTGAAGAAGATGAGGCAAAGTTAGGGCTTGATAATTTGCTTAAAAAGAATGCAACTGCAATACTTTTCCCGTACTTCAGAATGGTAATAAGTCAACTTACTGGAATGAGTGGTGAATATCCTGCGTTAGTATTACCGACTATGAATATCGGTAATTTAATAGATAAACAGGATAAAAAGTAGCATATTAAGTAGATTATCAAACTATTGCTCTAAAAGGGCTTTGGAGTTAATTATATAAACTTATTTAAGCTTGAAGAATTTTTGAAAATGGTGATCTAAAGTCCCATAACGATGCTATTTGAACAAAGTTTCTGACCATGCATTTAACGCATAATCTTAACACGTTTAAGGTGGAATCCTTTTACATCAAGGACTGAATTACCCTAAAAAAGCGACTTTAGTGAGCACTACAAAGCACATATAAGCCTGTAATACCAGCGATTATCGTTGGCGCTACAGGCTTTTTTCGTCGCTTAAATGGCACTGCTTTAACACGTTTGTTAACACGGGCGGATGTTGGCAAGTGATTTTTGAGTGGCGGAAGTGCTTGGATTGTTGATATAGCAAGGATAGTCGCGTGTTAAAATGTGTTAAAGTATTTTATTGACTAAGTTGTAAATTAACAAACTATTGTTAGTATTGGAGATGAGGAAATGATATTAGCAGATATTACAGTATCTTTAAAAAATCCGCTTTTTAGTGTGGACCATATTATTGCTTTTGTAGGGATTATTTTAAACATAGGGACGTTGGTTTTTGCTATATATTCAAATCATAAAGCTAATGTTGGAACGAGTAAGCGTCAAGGAAAGTTAGAAGAACATCAAGGTATTATAGAGAATACTCAAAAAGAAATATCGAGTAATTTAAATAGTACAGCTAAAATTCTTGGTAAAATTAATGGCTCAATTGAGAAACTGAATAAAGAACAAGAAGAATTAGCCAATAGAATCAGCAACATCCAGGTTGTTATGCTTCAGTCTGAATATAAAAACTTCTTCAGTGAGTTAAGTAATCATAATTTACATGTTAGAAACCTTTTGATAATTATTGATGAATATAAGAAAGATGGAAGTAGTCCAGAAAGGAACGATAAGTTCCGTTATATTCTTGAAGAGTTTCAAAATGACTTTATTTTCTTTGCTCGGTATAATGTTGAACATAAAATAAAAGAAAGTTTTCCTCAAATGTTAGCGTTGAGTTTTGATAAACTTTATCGCAAATATGAGGTTATTAATAATAAAATAGATAGTATAAATGATATTTTTGACTGTTTTGAGCCAATTCAAGATTATTCAAGAGCTCTTGGTTACTTTTTAGAAAAAGTATCAGCTAAATGACTGTACTGTATTGTCCGAAGATATAAATTAAGTGAAGTTCCCGTCATATAAGTAGCTGAAGTACCTGAATCGCTAATATAGCAAGAATAAGCGTAGTTGCTAATTGTTACCATCATTGTTGGTGAAATCTATCACTTTTTTGATTATTTTAAAATTGGTTCTTGCTTTCCACTTTATAATTTGATAGAATAATTTTTGTTGATTAATGATGCTCATTTAACCCAGTCGCTAGAGCATGTTATTAAAAGATTCGAATCACACTCCTTTTAAATAAAGAAGAAATATATAACGGTCAGTTAATAATTAACGATATAAGCAATTACTTAATAAACTTTGACAAAGCAAAAGTTTATTCTAGCTTAAAGGTAATCATTTAGATAGAATAATTCAAAATACTTTAGATTGCCGCCATGTCAGCTTTTGACCATAGTTTCTGACCATGAAATTAACATAAAATATTAACACGTTTAGAGCCGAATGCTGTCGTACCAATACTTCAGCTACTACAAAACAGCGACTCTAGTCAGCATTTTATAACAGTGAAAAGCCTGTATTAACAACGTTTAACGTTGCTAGTACAGGCTTTTTTGTAGTCCTTTTGGTAGGTGCTTTAAACACACAATGATATTAACAGAAACTTTTTGAAAGTTGAAGCCTTGTAAACGTTGGTATACCAACGTTGATCGCGTGTTAAAACGTGTTAAGATATTAAAAATTGGAGTAGTTTTACTCAATTCAAGAAAAAAGCTGATTTAAATTGAATATATTATAAAATTTATTTGAATTATAAATATTATTGTGATAATATAATGATACAGGTTTGGTAGTTCCTTGGTAAGATAAATGGTAGTGATTTAAATGGTTTACCCAAACGGATTAAACGCTAATCATTGTTCCCTAAATACTTGGCTTAATGCCTCGAATCTGTTGATCAAGAAACAGATTGGAACCTATATATAAGAGTATAGACTGGTCTTTGATACCAGTCTTTTTTTGTTACTTGGAATCTTAGTACCTGGTCAAAAAATAATCAGACCTGGTACCAATTAAATGGTTATCATATTGGGAGACTAATTCTCAATAGTTTAAAAGATATGGTGATATATATAGGTAGAGACAACCCAAAATAGTTTTAGTACGTGGCTTCGTAATTTTTAAGCTAGGTACTAATTCATCATCAATTGACTTTGGTACCGGGCTTCCAAAAAGCGAAGCCCGGTACTTTTTTATATTAGGGTAAGTAATTTGATAGCCAACTATATTAAAGCTCCATACGGATCAAACTGGACGAAATGGGGAGCACTTCTATTGAGTACCTGGTCAAAAATTTTTCAAGCCCGGTACTCATGATAATAAAAAGTACCAGGTCTCTAAATAATAAAGCCCAGTACCATTAATCATCGCTTATTTTGCTGGTTATTGAGTAGGTTCAAAATACTTTGACACAACGTTTCTGAATATTGCAGATCGTAACTGTTTAATTGCTCAACTAATTGTTGTTGCAGTGGACCAGCATGATGTTCTTTCATTTTACCGCTCATTAACTCATCCATTGAAACATTTAATGCTTTAGCCAGACTTTGTAAGGTTCCGGCTTTAATATCCGTAGCCGCGCCACGTTCAACTTTTGAAATAAAGTTAATGGAGAGGTCACTTAATTCTGCTAGCTTTTCTTGGGTCATACCTAGTTCATGACGCCGACTTGCTACATTTATTCCAATTTTGTTCATATTATACCCTCAATCTTAAATGCTTATATACCAAGGATATGAACTAACTGAAATAAAAATAAGTTCTAAGAAAACTGTGTTATTATAATACGTGTAGAACATAATCTAAAGTTAGTGTAAGATTTTCATAGGTTGGATGAATAAATCATCTGGTCGTGAAAATCCTTTTTTCTATACCAATTTGCTTATTTACAAAAAAAGAAAAGACCGGTAGCCTTTAGTGTGCTGAAT
>NZ_JABUXR010000024.1 GCF_014838745.1 Limosilactobacillus urinaemulieris | reverse complement strand
ATGGTTTTGCCAATCAAAAATTTTTCTTTTTAAGAATTGATTGTCTTTTTGTATAAAAAATACCACCCACATTTCTGTGAGTGGTATCGATATCCATCAATACCAGTTGACAGATACCCATTTTTCGAGAAGACCCGGTGTTAGTTAAAACATATCATTAATTAGTTTTGAGCATTTTCACCATTGTTTTCTTTAGCATGATCAGCTGCATTAACTTTAGCTTCCATCCGCAGAATATGACGTTCCTTGAAGACAAGGTAAACAAGAAGCAGGAAGGCGGCACCGGCAGCAACATAGATCGTAACTGATGATGCACCCCAACCAAAACGGTTAACTAATTGACCAATTAAAGCAGTGGCGGCAGTTTCACCAAAGACGTACTGGAAGAAGCCCATGAACCCGGTCGATAACCCAACCGCGTAATTTGGCACAGCTTCGTTAACCATTAAACCAACTAGTGAAAGCGGTGCATAAATCAAGCTCCCCATAATAAAGAGAACCGCAACGATAACTGCATGGCTAGTACTAGTGAAGTAAGTGATCAAACAGATAATTAAGCAGATTACGCAAATTAAGCAAACTAGTGACCGCCGTCCCTTCAAGAGGTCAGAAATCCCACCAAGGATAATAACTCCTGGAACAGCCGATAATTCAAAGATTCCGACTAACCACTTAGCCCAATCAACACTGAAGCCCTTTGTTGGCAAGTAACTTGGAATCCAACTCATGATCCCATAACGCACAATGTAGATTGACATGGAAGTTAACGTAACTGCCCAAACAACCTTATTACACAAGATGTCTTGGTAAAGGATTTGCCAGAAAGTCTTATTAGACAATTCCTGAGCGGTTGAATTACCGTTCTCATCTAGTTCAACGTGACCAGAATAAACAGCCATGTTCGGCAAACCAGCTACTTCCGGACGCTCTGAATTAATCAATAACATAATAGTAGCAATAATTGCAGAAACTACAGAAGCGGTTAAGAAGACAGCTGGTAATGAACCAGAAAAGAGGAACGTTGCTATTTGAATACAAGCAACACAGGCAAAGGCTCCGGCATTGTGCGCTGAGGCCCAGACAGCGAAGACAACTCCCCGGTGCTTTTTAGCAAACCATAATGAAATTTCCCGCTGACAAGCAGGTGCTCCCATTGCTTGAGTAATGGAAATAAGGAGCATTAGGAATAAGATCAGATAAAAGTTCTTAGTAAATGCTAAGAAGGCATTAAAAATACAAGAAAGATAAAGACCAAATGCCAGGAAGACCCGCGTATTCGACTTATCCGCTAAGCCTCCCATAAATAACTTAGCAACACCATAACCGATCCCAAACGTTGAAAGAATCAACCCAATTTGGCCAATGTTAAAGCCGTATTCCTTCATTACCGGCTTCTGTTCGGTCGTAAAGATCAACCGAATAATGTAGTAAGCCAGGTAAGTAAAACAGGTTGCTAAAATAACCCCCGTCTGCTTGCGCCGATAAACACTAGGTATTTTATCTTTTGGCACAAGTTTGGTTGCATCCGGAGACGGTTTCAAAAACTTAAACAAATGAAACACTCCCTTATAAAAAGTAAAATAGGTAAACAACTAAGTGAAATTTAATCACAGTTAACATTGTAAGCGTTTCCTATACAAATTTAAACAAAAATTTTGAGATTTTACTTTTATTTATATTTTTTACTGGCTAAGTTCTTCTTAATCGTAATTATAAATTGTTCTTGCAATTTAAATTTCCACCCTATACACTTAGTTACATAACTAATCAACCTAAAATTGGGAGGAATTCTTAAATGACCGCAAAACGAACCAGCCAAAAGCAATCACGATGGCGAAAATTATTAGCAACCAAACAGCGACGACTGGTAACGATTATTAGTGTTCTCGTAATCCTAATTCTTATTATTATCGGTATTCAACACTCAACCGCTAAAAAGAACAAGTCACAATCTTCATTTTCTACGATGAGGGTTACTTCTCAACCAAGCTTTAACCTTACCGGGAAAATCGAGCCAGTAGAAACACAAGTGCTAGCTTTGCCTTCCGGGAAGCTTCAAAGTCTCGCTGTTAAAAATGGCGATCATGTGGTTCAGGGACAAGCAATCCTAACGATGCATAATGATGATTTACAGAATCAAGTTGCAAATTTACAAAATCAACTAGACCAGTCACAAAGCACTTCTTCAGAAGATCAGACCAATAGTCCCGCAATGCAACAACAATTAAAGAATATTTCGGGGAAAGTTAACCAAACCCTTGTGGCTCCATATTCCGGATATGTATCCATCGACCAAGCTAAAGAAGATGCTCCAGTAGTAACCCTCTATTCAGATAACCTCCAATTTGTCGGCCAGGTTTCTGAATACGACTACGATAAATTACACCAAAGTACAGATTTAAGGGTTAAGGCACTCGCGACAAATCACGTAGCTAACACCCAGGTTAATTACCTAGCCACAATCCCAACAAAGGGTACCGGCAACAATACCCGCTATAAAGTGACCGCAAGCGTTAATGCCAATGAATTCATAGCTGGTCAAACCGCTAAAGCATCAATTAAACAGGATGGCATCTTAATTCCTAAAAAGGCTGTTCGCAACGGAAAAGTATTCGTCGTTGATGATAACGGACGAGTACGTAAAACCAGGATTAGTGGTCACGCTGTCAATAGCTCCTACGTTGTTACGAATGGAATTGATGAAGGCGATAAAATTGTGATTAATCCTAGTAGCAAATTGAAGAACAATACAAAGGTTGATTAAAATGATCACTCTGAAGAATATTAATAAGTACTATCGACAAGGCAGCCACCGTTTTCATGTTCTGCATGATATTAATATTGAAATCGACCAGGGCGAATTAGTCGCCATTATCGGTGAATCTGGGTCGGGTAAATCAACCCTCATTAACATTATTGGTTTCTTAGATGATGATTTTGAGGGAACCTATTTCTACCAAGATCACCCAATCCATGATTACACACGGAAGCAATTTTCCAGTTTACGGAACCAGAATGTTGGCTTTGTTTTTCAAAATTTTAAATTATTGCGGGAGTCAACGGTAGCGGATAATGTCGCTTTACCATTACTATACGCAGGCAAATCCCGCAAAGAAATTAATGGCCGAGTTTCTGAAGTGCTTGAGCAAGTAGGTCTAGCAGGCTATGAAGAACAATTACCGAAAAATATGTCCGGTGGTCAACAACAACGGGTCTCGATCGCCAGGGCAATTTCAACGCATCCCAAATTCTTGATTGCTGACGAGCCAACTGGTGCTCTTGATAGCGAAACAAGTCAAGAAATTATGAACTTATTTAAATTTCTTAATCAACAGGAGGGCACAACCATCATCATGGTTACTCATGATCCTCACGTTGCCGAACAATGTGAACGGGTCATTAAAATCATTGATGGTCGAGTAATCAGTGATAGTAAGGAGGGAGAATCACGTGCAGGTCATTGAATTATTTAAGACGGCAATTCAATCTTTAAGAGCGAATAAAAAGCGGAGTTTTCTAACAATTATTGGGATTATGATTGGGATTGCTGCTGTGATTACGATTCTGGGGATTGGGGATGGGATTACCCAAACGATGTACGATAAATTCGGTAACAACGCTAAGCAAGGACAGCAAACGACCGAAATTGGCTTTAATCCCGATAACGTCACTTCCAATACCTATGGCTTTACCCAAGATGAAGTCGATAACATTAAAACGCAATTTGGTGGTGAAATTAACAATATCCAGATTGAGCGTGAAACCGATAACCTCTCAACACAAGCTCAGATTGGCGATACCACTAAAAATACTAGTGTTAGTCTCCTGAAAAAGCCGAGTCATCAGATTCGCTTAATTGCCGGCAAAAATTTCACGAAAAATAATTTAGCGGTAGGTCAAGTAAGTGCTTTAATGAGCGATAAAGTCGCTAAAAAACAATACGGTACATCCCAAAATGCTCTGGGAACAACAGTGACAGTTAATGATGTCACCTACAATGTAATCGGAGTATATAAAGCGCAGGGGCAATATACAGGCGATGGCAATCAAAACCCATATGGTGCTGATCTCTTAGTACCAGATTCGCTATATTATCATGGTGAAGGAGCTACTCAGGGAAACACTCTAAAGCTGACTTTTAGCCAAGGCGTCAATGCTAGCAGCATCTCACGCAAGGTTGCTAAGTATTTAAAGAAGAACGGCCCGGCAAGGAATCAAGGAACCTATGAATATATTGATATGGAAAAGGCCTTAAAACAATTCTCCTCACAAATGAAGATTATTACTACCTTCATTAGTTTTATCGCTGCTATTTCACTGTTTATCGCCGGAATCGGGGTAATGAACATGATGTACATTTCGGTTTCGGAACGAACCCAGGAAATTGGGATTCGTTTGGCAGTTGGCGCAACACCGTTTAATATTATGATGCAATTCTTAGTTGAAGCGATAATCTTAACGGTGACGGGAGGATTACTAGGTTTTCTTGGTGGTGCAGGATTAGCACATTTATTAGCACCATTACTATCAAACGCAATTGGCGGCCAGGGGATCCATATTCATGCCCATATTTCGCTGAATGCTTTCTTACTCGCGTTCGGGACATCAGCAGCGGTTGGATTAATTTTCGGTATTCTTCCAGCCCGCCAAGCTGCTAACAAGAACCTAATCGACATCCTAAGATGACAATGAAATGTAAATTGGACCTAAACATTCGCTATGTGGTTCCACCGATTAAATCGGAACACGCCAACACCGAATGTGCAGGTCCATTTTTTGACTATTTAGTTTTTGGCTTATGGTGATTAGTAAAAAATAAAATCCTCTGATAGTAGTTTGATGGGATTGATTGAAGCACGGTAGTTAACAAGATTAATAACGATCCAATAATTGCCGCTCCCGTTAATTTCGTCCCGAGTAGCGTTACTGCTAAGAATGTTGCAACGAGCGGCTCAAAAGCACTAAGGATTCCCGTAACCGCTGGACTAATATAGCGCATACTCTGCAAGAACATTGTGTAAGAAAACATTGTTCCAAAAATAACAATATAGGCAACCAGGATCCACCCCAGCAGATTTAATGATGGCAACCGCTGAATGATGATTTCTGGTAACATCCCAAGTCCACTTAAAAGCATTGCAAGTCCGCAAACCGCTAATGCATCAAAATTTGCAAGTAATGGTCGTGGTAATAAGGTATATAGTGCAGCGGCTACAGCACACCAAAGCCCCCAGGAAATTGCGGCTGGCGTTAGCGCTAACGTTCCAAGGTGGCCCCCAGTAACTAACAAGAAAGTTCCAATTAACGCAATGATAATTGAGATGCAATCAATTCGTCGTGGCCACTGTCGCTGGGCAATGGCTAACCAAATGATAATAATCACTGGTTGAAGGTATTGAATTACAGTTGCTGTTGGCGCATTGCTATATTTTACTGCCAAGAAATACGTCAGTTGTGAGTTAAGCATCCCCAAGAGAGCAAAACTAATTAACGAAACTAAATGGCGACGATTGCTGACTATTCTGCGGACTTGTTGGGGAGTCTTAAATAAACTAACTGTTGTTAAGACGATTCCTGCCAAAAGTAACCGCACTGCCACCAACCATGAAGTAGTAATGCTCGTTTGTTCAAATAAGTATTGTGCTGCAGCTCCTGATCCACCCCATAACGAAGCGCCACCAGCTGCTAGGAGAATTCCTTTCAGTTGTTTTGACATTTTCTCACCCGCCCATCTAGTTATCAATAATTAAATTTAACATTTATTCTTTTACGACGATAGCTTTTCCAGTCTTAAATTAAAAAAATTAAGCTGATCACGCTAAATTAGAGGGTCGTCATGTAAGCGCTAACAAATACTAAGAATTTGTTAATAAATTCCCCTGATTTTTAAGAAATTCGCTTAGCAAAAGCTTATCTAATTATTATCATCACGGGCTTCAAAACATGTTAATATACTTTGTGGAGGGATTGTTGAATCCCGTTAGAAGAAAAACAATTATGTTAAAAGGAGTTGTTCAATATGATGTCTATTATGAGTAATGTTATCGCTGCTGTAAGTTTTGTAGGGCTGATTATTGCGACAAGCGCCCACATAATGAATAACCGGGCATAAAGCAATTATTTATAACGTTTCATTATTAAGAAAATGAGGTAACGAATCACGAGTTGATTCATTGCCTCATTTTTTGTTATTAAATTTAAATTACTAGCACAATGCCACACGCCAAGCCACAGAAGAACCCGGCAATAACATCCCGGGGATAATGAATTCCGCCGATTACACGAACTATGGCTAAAATTACTGTAAGGATCAATAGGATTACCCCTAACACCCGCGAAATACTCATCACACTCATTGCAATTACGGTTGCCGAAAACACGTGACGACTAGGTAAAGAATCTCCGCTACCCTTTCGCGGGATCAGTGGTTTAATCGGCCATTCCTCATATGGTCGTGGGTAATTAAGGCGGTGCCGAATTAACGATAGAAGAACAAAGCCAACTCCCGGAATAAACACTAACGGAAGTAGTTTATTAATCCCACCTGCAAAAAGGGCAACCCAAAGCAATAATAGAATATATGAAACGTACATCCCCACCACAATTGCCCTATTTAACCAGCGAAGGCCGTGAATTAGCCAGGGATGCTGAACAAATGGCTTGGTGATTCGTCGATAAAAGGTTTGGTAATTTTTCATAAGTCTTTTACGGCAAAGTGTTTCCTGCAGCAAGGTATAAGTCATACCACTCTTGGTTTGTCAGTGTAATATCGCTTCCTGCTGCACTATCTTGAATATGTTGTGGATTCATCGTCCCAATCAGGACCTGCATATGGGCTGGATGTTTCAGAATCCAGGCCACTGCAATGGCATTCTTGCTAACGCCGTATTTATCGGCTAGCTTAGCTAATTCAGCATTTAATTTTGGGAATTGCTCATTGTTAATAAATGTTCCCGCAAAAGTCCCGTACTGAAATGGTGACCATGTCTGGATAGTCATTTTTTTCAATCGTAAATAATCAAGAAGGCCACCGTCATGGTTAACCGACCCATTATCCGTCATATTTGTATGCAGACCAAAGTCAATCATCCCCGTGTGCTTCAAGCCAAATTGAAGCTGATCGATCAATAGCCGTTGATCCGTTGCTGATTGCAATAGCTCTATTTGTTGAGGATTGAAATTAGAGACACCAAAATGGCGAACCTTACCTGTAGTCTGAAGCTCGTCAAATGCCTCAGCAACCTCACCAGGGTCCATTAACGGGTCAGGACGGTGAATAAGTAAGGAATCTAAGTAATCAACCTTCATCCGGCTAAGAATACCGTCTACGGCCTTAAGAATATGAGCCTTAGATGAATCGTATCGGGTAATTTGATTATCTGTGTTTGCAAACAATCCCATTTTAGACTGAATAAAGAAGTTTTCCCGGGTTAACCCACTCTGTGCCAGCGCCTCGCCGAAATGGATTTCTGACGAACCTCTTCCTAACTCTGGGTCATTACCGTAGATATCTGCAGAATCAATAAAGTTAATCCCAACTTCATGAGCAGCTTGTAAAGCATCCACTACTTTAGAAACTGCCAAATTTCCCATCCGCATCGTTCCTAATGCAATATTCGACACCTGCCAGTTTGTGTTCCCGATTTTTATCGTTTTCACCTTAATCACCTTTTACTTGTAATTCCTTTTATTTTAATCCAACTAGTTTCTATTGACTAGCACTAATATTTCAGCAATGAAAACGTTTTATAATTAATTTAACAATTACATGAGGATCGTCTAATAATCATTTGCTTATTAAAACAATTATGATAAACTAAAAAATAGGTAGCGATAACTACCTATCTTACTTACTTTGAGGGACCGAGAATTAGCTCGGTCTCTTTGTCGTTTAAAAGAGATCAGTGCAAAATCACTAGTCAAATAATACTTTAGTCATTGCGGTAGGTAGCGGATGCTCTAAAACAAGGTTCATCCCCACCGCCGCTTTTTTCTTTTCTCCAAGCAGTTCTTCTCTCACCGAAGCCGGATCAATCATAGCAGTTCCCAAGTAGTAAAATTGCTTCCCCACAGCATCGCTCCGCTTGACAAAAAGATGCAGTTTCTCACTTTGTCGGCCTGTATCAACTCCCGCAAGCAAGCGCTGTACCTCGGCAGAAGACAGATGACGCGGTGAGCGGGTATACCAACGCAATGATTGACCATCCTGAAGCTGATTATCATATATTGCATTCCGTTGTTTTGGGGACTTCTTGTGATACGTGATGAAGATCGGACATTCGTTTTCAGCAACTCGATAGCCGTACATCGGAGCACTAACGTCTAACGGCCAGTTTAATAACCGACAAACGTCCTTTCGATCATATTGCTGGTAAAGAGTAAATTGCTGGCGTTGATCATATTCTTTACTTAAAGCTAACCCAGTTTTAACCACATCAACAAAGAGTCGCCGAAAATCTGAATTTTGGTTTAACGAATCCTTAATTTGGGAGTTCAACCGGTAAATTTCCTGGTTAACCTTAACGATTGACTGGTCACCATACTGTTGTTTCTTCGTTCGCTTTCCAGCTTTAACATCAAAAAACCGTAAACTAAGAATATCTGTTAGGGAACGTAAAACCGCTTCATTAACATAGCAGTTATTTTTCTCCAAAGCATTAATTAATTGTTTCTTAGTAACCTCCTGATCCTTTAGCAGCGAAAGGAGGATTAATTCATGCGCCCGCTTCCCACTTAAAAGTTCCTTCGTAATGAATGTCAAAACTTGGTTCTCATACTGATTTAGATTTACCTTTTCACCCATCTTAACCAAAAAACTTCCGTAATTATCAAGAAGCTTATTTCGAGCAAAAACAACGGGCGATACTGAATTAGATTGAAAAAAGTCAATTAATAGCGGTCCTCGTCCCAAGCGTTGTTCCAACTCACGGTATGCTCGACGAAGTTCTGCGATTGAATCGAGCTTTGTCTTTTCCAACGAGGTTAGAATTCGCTCACTAGCAACTTGTGAAAAATTAATCGTAGAAATATCAATATTCTGCGGAAGCTGGACTTCACGCCGCGCTTGTTCCTGATCCCGGCTCGAATCATCGTTTAACGCCAACGGGATCATGTAATTATGCTTATAATTACCGATAAAATCAACTACAGTCACGTAGTCTTTTCCTGGGTATTTCCGCAATCCGCGACCTAGCTGTTGAAGGAAAATAATCCGTGATTCAGTATTTCGCAGCATCACAATTTGATTTAATGACGGAATATCAACTCCCTCGTTAAATAAGTCGACCGTAATCAAGTACTCGAGTTCGCCATTTTCCAATCGCTTTACAGCTTCTCGACGTTGATAATCACTATCTTGGTTTGTTAATGCAATTGCCGGATGGCCTAAAGCAGTGAACTGTTTTGCGATTTCATGAGCTTCCGCTTGCCGACTACAAAAGACTAGTCCTCGCGGTTGCCGGCCACAGTAGCCATAGTATTCTAACTGCTTTAAAACATACTTTACCCGTTCACTAGCTACTAGCCGCTTTAGATTAGTTGTCTCATCAATCACTTCACCATTAGCTTCGTAATCTTGGACTCCCACATAATGAAATGGGACCAGCATGTCGTTATTCAGGGCATCACGGAGACGAATCTCATAAGCAATGTGGTAATCAAAGATCCCATAAACATCCTGATTATCCATCCGATCAGGGGTTGCCGTCATCCCTAACCAGAACTTTGGCTTGAAATGATTCATTAAGCGTTGATAACTAGGTGCCGCCGCCCGGTGCGCTTCATCCACTAGAATAAAGTCAAACATTTGGGGAGAGAGTTTCTCAAGGATCTTCTTCTGACTTAATGTTTGAACCGTCGCGAAAAGATACCGTGGTGAAAAGTCATGATGCTGACTGCTAATTAAGCCAAAGTTCTTCTGCGGACCACCAATGACCCGGGAAAAACTCTGCACTGCTTTTCTCGCAACTTGTTCTCGATGAACAACGTAGAGAAATTTTTGTGGCTGGTTCTCCTTAACAGCGAATGCCCCTAAGTAGGTTTTACCTGTTCCTGTTGCCGAAATTACGAGTCCCCGGTGTGCACCACGATTAATTAAGCCTTGAATTTCACCCAGGGCCGTTCGTTGCATTTGATTTGGGATAATTTTTTGGCTATTTTGTTTTAGACCGTTATTTGCTTTTGGTGGTTGCCAGTTCTTAGCGTAATCTGCAATCCATTCTTTGGTTAACGGGTGACTTTCACTTTGAAGGTGACTTACCCCAGTGGTAATTTGTGAAAACAAGGTCGAATTTTTGCTTGAGGTTACCTTCAACATTGTTTCATGGTTTTGGAGCAATGCTGCTCGGGTAAAATTTGCACTTCCAATTAACGCTGTTGAATAGTCATCATGGGTGAAAAAGTATCCCTTAGTGTGAAAGCCAGTAACTGTGGTAACCATGACCTTTAAGTTAGGAATCTTAAGTAGTTCCGCAAACATCTGCGGAGAATTAAAACCAAGGTAATCACTAGTAATAAGTGTTCCGTGGATCCCGTGACGAGCCAGATCAGCCAAGACAACTTTGAGTGGTGTTAACATATCGCTGGTAATAAAAGCTACCGCCCAAGTAAATGACTTACAATTCATTAGTTCGTAACGAAGCATTTCCCAAATTGTGCCATCCTGATTTCCGATCAATCTTGGTGTAAGTTGTTGGTGACCTTGATAATTTCGATCATATAACCCATTTAAAATTGCATTTTTAATCGTTATTTTCTCTGTCATCTTATTCCTCAATCTTCGTTTATTTTCCTAGTAACTTACCATAGAACCACAGAAGGGATTGTGACATAAGTACTTTTACCAAGTTCAAATACGAACAGCACGGTACGCAAATGGGTTCCAGTGTCCGGTATAACCGAACTCTGGAACCCTATTTACGCTCGCGGGGGCGTGAAAACGAAGTCATAAATGACTTCTGTCACGCTCCCTTTTTATTCTGCGTTACTTTAACCTGAATTTTAACTATTCATTATCTTCTAGTTTCTTAGCAACCTTGTTCTTCCGCTTCTTATTTAATGAAGCACCGGTAGCAAGGGCAGCACCTGCAGCAACAACCGTCATGGCTGTAAGGCTATCCTTGTTAACTTTTGGTTGCTTCTTTGCTTCAGACTTAGTGTTGCTTGAAGGCAACTTGATTTGACCACTCTTAATAGCAGCCTCAAGCTTAGCGTTGATCTTTCCACCGCCAAGTTGACGAGTATACCCTTCAAGCGGAACAGATGGAATACTTGCAGCTTCTTGTTGAAGATCGTAGTAATTATCGTACGGATCATCAAAGCCAGCCATCATATTGTCGTTAGCAGCGTGAGCATTCCGAGCTGCAATTTGTGCAGCAATTTCACTCTTCACGGATGCTTCTTCAGAGGCCCGGTTCAAGCTACCTGGGTTTTGAACCTTGCTAGTAAGAACCTGTTGGTCATTTTCTTCGTAGTTAGCTTCAGTCGTAACGTTTGCTTCTTGAGTTTCAGTTTCATTCTTTGAAGCATCGTTGGCAACTGCAGAAGTTGAAGCATCGTCATCGCTTGTTGCGGTTGTTTCAGTTTGGGTAGTAGCTGAACTAACGCCATTAGTAGCGCTTGAACTTGTAGCAGTTTCATCTTTAGAAGTTGTTTCTTCAGCAACAGGGGTTGAAGGAATGTATGGATGACTCAAACCATCAAGAGTAATCTGAGCACGCTTCAACTCGCCCTGAAGACTGTTTAGCTTTTCTTGAGCCTTAGTTAAGTCACCATTAGCAACATCAAGCGTTGTTTGATCCTTATCCAAGGTTCCCTTAAGTTGCGTTAACTTTCCAGTTTCAACTTGAACCTTCAACTGAGCAGCAGCTAAAGCAGTCTTAGCTTTCTTAACGGCTGCATCATTTTGAACCGCGTCAGACTTCTTAGCATTTGAAAGAGCTGCTTCATAGATTGTCTGAAGTTGGCTAACCGTTGCTGTTAATTCTTGAAGCTTTGCCTGACTTGCCTTGTAAACTTGCGTATCATCACTTAACTTTTGTTGGGCACTAGCAACTGCCTTCTTAGCATCACTAATTGCCTTTTCGTAGTTGCTTTGTGGTGAAACAGCAGCAAGGGATGTTCCAAAGACCTTAGCTAACCGAATTTGACTATTCAATTGAGCATACTCATTCTTCTTATTTTGCAGTTCACTTTGAGCTTGTTGCAAGTCGTTTTGTTTTGCTTGAACGTTCTGTTGTAACTGGTTCAGCTTAGCATTGGCTTCGTTAACTGCAGCGTCCCGACTAGCTTGAACTTTCTTTGAAGCACTTAACTTCTGTTGGGCAGCAGCTAAGTTAGTTTAAGCTTGGGCTAATTGACGAGCCTTATCTTGAACACTACCGTTCATAGCATTCAAGTCAGCTTGAACCTTAGCTAACTTAGCTTGCAAGTCATTAATCTTATCGTTTGCTAAGTTAACCGCTGCTTGGGCATTTTCCATAACAGCCTTCTGGTTAAGAGTCTCGTTAGCAGCTTTTTGTTGAGCAGCAGTAGCGTTATTAACTGCGGTTTGGGCAGTAGCAACATTAGCTTGTGCTGTTGTTACCCCGTTTTTGGCGGCAGTTGCAGCAGTTTGAGCTGTGGTAACTGCACCTTCCTTTTGAAGGTAATCATTGTGAGCGTTGTTGATTTGTGCAGCACTAACGTTTTCAGGAGTTGTTGCCCCTTGAGCAAGCTTATTCTTCACTTCTTCATTAGCATGACCATCATCAAAGAAGTTGTAGTGAACCCAACCATCCTTGTCAATAGTAACGGTCATGTACTGGTTACCGTTATCATCATAGGAAATACCGTTCATTCCCTTTGGATCATTAAGGAATGCTTCAGTGTGACCACCGAATCCATAGTAAAGGGGAGCGTCAGCTGCATTTTCAACATCTTGGTAGATCATCGCTAAAATTCCAGCGTAGATACTTTGCTTAACGTCAGCCATTGACATACTTTGCTTAAGGCCAGCAATATGAAGAGAAGCTGGATCAAGTAGTAACCCGGTTGAAAGGTTTTCACCCACAAAGCCGGTGTTTAGTCCTGCCTTGTTAGCGGCAGCAACCATGCCATTTTCGTTGTGTGGTGAACCAGTGGCGTTACTACTCTTGTTCCAACCGCTATTGTTATAAGCACCGTCAATTACTTGGTTACCAAGTTCAGTTGCGTAAGGTGAAACCTTAACCTTGCCGTAACTGTGAGCGGCACCAGCAGCAGTCGATTGGAAACTATCACGGAAACTATTAACAATCTGGGCAGCAAACTTTGTAATCTCGGTTTGCTGAGCAGCTGTCATGTTTCTTGGGTCAACCTTCTCAGTCTTATCCTGAGTAGTTGCTTGGTAGCTAGTCTTTAATAACGGAGTCCATGTTTTACCGCCATCAGTACTTGTCCAACCTGTTGACATCAGTCCCTTAGCAGGATCTCCGCCATTCAGAGCAATCCCTTCTGCACAATCAGACTTAACTTGGGGACTATTATAACGATTACCGTTAATGTAGCTTTCATATTGTTGAACAATATCGCTTGGTGTCTTAACAGTTGGTACACCGTTATCATTCTTGTAATTATTGTAAGTCTCTAAGGCTTTCAGTGCATCAGCCTTAGCAGTAGCCACCTTTTGTTGAGCAGCGTCAGCGTTAGCCTGAGCAGTAGTAACTGCTTGTTGTGCCTTTGCTAAAGCAGCTTTAGTTTGGTTAACCTTTTCTTCAGCTGCTTTTTGGGCAGCAGTAGCATGATCATAATTTTGTTGAGCAGATTCAAGCATCTGTTGGGCATTTTGAGCTGCCTGCTTGTCATTTGCCAATTGCTTTTGTAATTGAGAAATTGTTGATTGCAATTGAGCAGTTGCGGTGACATTATCATTGCTACCGTTATTCTTCAATGCATCCAAACGTTGTTGAGCATCAGCAACCGCAGAAGCATCCTTAGCTACTTGAGCCGCAGCTTGTGAAGCTGTTTGTTGGGCAATTGAAACAGCATTTTGTTGAGCTTGAACTGCTGATTGAGCTGTATTAACAGCCTGTGAAGCAGCGTTAACGGCATCCTGTTGATCATTAACTGCCTTCTGAGCATTTTCTAATGCAAAGTTAAAAGCAGAAGTTGCTGCAGCCTGTGAAGCAACGATGTAATCACTTAACCGCGCTTCTGCACTTGCTTGCAATTCTTTAGCAGAGCTAACAGCACTTTGATCACTATTTACCTGCGCACTATTGCTATTTACCACTTGTTGCTGATCAGAAACAGCACTATTAGCTGCTTGGACAGCACTAGCAGCGGATTGAACATTGCCCTGGTTTTGAGCCGCACTTGTAACAGCAGACTCAACTGCAGCACTAGCAGAAGTTGCTTCATCTGCAGTACTATTTACAACTGCTTGTTGAGCATTAACTGCAGATTGATCAGCTTTAACCGTATTTTGAGCACTATTAACCGTTTGAACACCAGAATTAACAACTTGTTGTTGAGTGTTGACCTGTTGTTGGGCAGTATCAACCCGTTGTTGAGCAGCTTGTTGTGGCGTCTGCGGATTAACATTTACATCGTTATTCTTAACTGTCTGTTGCACAGTATCAGCTTGTGCGTTTAAAGTAGAAGCCCCAAGAAGGGTGGCACCAGTAACGGCCACAGTTCCGACTAGAACTTTATCACTTATCCTCTTCCGATTTTTCACAATACCAACTTCCTCCGTAAATAATCGTTTGATGCTATTATCATTGTAGTCGCGATAAATTTATTTATCAATTATTTTTTATTCTTCAAATTAATCAGTTGAAAAATAAGAGTAAGCAGTTAGACAATTTTACTGTTTATGAAGCTATTTTATTGCTATAGCAGTAACTCTGTCTGTCTTTCATCCGATAAATATAACTATAATCTTTAGGGCAATAAAAACCTAAAATTTTCTTTAACTCCCGAATAACTGTAATGAAATAATTTTCATCTATTAAACTAATACATCGCGTTTTTATCATAAATACCATATTTTATAATTCATAATTATGGTAATTATAGCAACGTAAATAGATGATTTTAATGCCTTTTGTTCAATAAATCGAAACAATTACTTATCATTCGCTAGTAGTGTCATTAAAAATCACCAATTTATTTTCAAATAAGAATAACCGTTTTCTAACAGTAATATCTGTCAGAGAACGGTTATCTTATAATTGATATTCCATTACCTTAGCTTGTTGATCTCCAATATCATCATAATGAATGATTAGCTCTTTGATGATCCGAAAACCAATTTTTGAATAAAGCTTCTCAGAAGGAAGATTATCAGCTAAGATATCAAGGTGAATTACCTTTTTTCCTTCTCGCCTTGCCTCGTCAAATAGGCCATCTAAAAGCTGGCGAGAAACCCCCGTTCGCCGATAATCCGGATGAACTGCAATTAAATGCCAGATACCAATTTCCCGTTCACTTACCTTAGTAGGCCAGTCCACATCAGGATATTCCTCTCCAGTCGTCATTACCCCAGCTGCAACAACTCGATCTTCCTTAATTCTAACCACCACTGTTGCTTGCTGAATAAAGTTACGTAAGCCATCAACGCTTGGGTATTCTCCCCAGGTCCAATTAGCACCGTACTTATCTAATTGTTGATGATCACATACCGTTTTATATAATGTTGCCACTCCCTTAAGATCACTTAATTGAGCTACCCTAACCTGATCAAGTTTCATCTCAGCCTTCCTCCTTTTCCCATAATTATACCTTTTTTCAATCTGGCATTCAGTTAAGAAGATTAGAATTCCATCGTCTATCAGCTGTATTTTTAATACCCAATTTCTATGATCGTTATAACTAGTTTTTAAGGCAGTCAAATTTGTCAACACTAGATAATTTTAAGTGCGCGTACGCTTAGCAACTCTCTGTGGCTTTCAACTTATAAAGTCGTTTCAAGTGTTAATTTTGTTTGCTACAACTACTTAAGGTAAAACCCTCATAGCGTCTTATCTTTATGGTTCCGCCTACTACGATCTATAGCAAGAATTTATCATTAAACTAATATCCATGCCAAACTCGGTTCGTATAACAAAATAAAAAGACCAATTCAGCTTTAATTTGCTGAATTAGTCTTTCCATGTTGCGTGGCAACGTCCTATCCTCGCAGGGAGCGATCCCCCAACTACTTTTGGCGTGTTGAAGCTTAACTTCTGTGTTCAGCATGGGAACAGGTGTATCCTTCAAGCCATCATCACCACACTTACCCTTCCGGGCAAGAGCTTGCGCTCTCAAAACTAAACAATATCTTTCTTCTTCCAAACCGCACCGCGCTTAACTTGG
>NZ_JABUXR010000023.1 GCF_014838745.1 Limosilactobacillus urinaemulieris | reverse complement strand
AACCTTCTTTACATGATTTTTGTGGTGAATTGATTGTACAACACGAGGACAGCAGTTGTCCTTTTTGTGTACAAAAAAACTGGCATTGATTTTTTATCAATACCAGAAAGTGTATACCCGAGAAAGCAAAAGAATTTAAAAATAAAAAATCACTTACCAGAGAAGTGCACGGTTAATCCGCATTCAAGCTAGACTAGGGATAATCCCACCATCGTAACGCTCTATACTTCAATGATAGTGATTCTTTATTACGTATTAATAAACTTTGATTAACGAAATGTTAGTCAACGAATTCTAAGATAACCATCTTAGCACCGTCACCACGACGAGGCATAGTCTTCAAAATCCGTGTGTAACCACCATTACGTTCAGCATACTTAGGTGCTAATTCTTCAAATAAGTTTTGAAGAGCAGATTGAATACGGATGTTGTCGCCATCTTCCTTAACATCAGCAACAACGTTCCGAACAAAAGCAGCTGCCTTACGACGTGAAGCTAAATCGCCACGCTTTGCAAGGGTAATCATTTGATCAGCAGTCTTACGAACTTCCTTAGCACGAGCTTCGGTAGTAGTAATCCGACCATTAACAATTAAATCAGTAGTTAAATCACGTAATAAAGCCTTACGTTGTGAACTTGTACGTCCTAATTTACGGTAACTCATGAAGTTGTCCCTCCTCTTCCATTGGTTTGATTAATTAATCATCTTGACGGAATGAAACGCCGAGATCGTTTAATTTCAACTTAATTTCTTCAAGTGACTTTTGGCCTAAGTTCCGTACCTTCATCATGTCAGCTTCGGTCCGATCGGTCAATTCCTTAACGGTATTGATTCCTGCACGCTTAAGACAGTTGTATGAGCGAACTGATAGATCCAACTCTTCAATTGTCATTTCAAGCATCTTTTCTTTATGGGTTTCTTCCTTTTCAACCATTACTTGTGCATTTTGAGCCTCTTCAGTAAGGTTAACAAACATTGCCAAGTGTTCAGTCAAAATCTTAGCACCCAAGCTAACAGCTTCGGTCGGTGTTAATGAACCATCAGTCCAAACATCTAAGGTTAGCTTATCGTAATCATTACGTTGACCAACCCGAGCATTTTCAACTGTGTAGTTAACACGTTCAATCGGGGTATAAATGGAGTCAATTGGTAATACACCAATTGCGAGATCATCCATTCGAGCTTTGTTATCATTTGCAGAAAAGTAACCACGACCCTTGTCAGCAGTCATCTTAATGTGCAGTTCGGCACCATCTGCAACGGTAGCAATGTATAAGTCAGGGTTAAAAACCTCAACTTCACCATCGCCTTGAATATCACCGGCGGTAACTTCAGCAGGACCTTTAACATCAATCTCAAGATCCTTTTGTTCTTCTGAATCCAGTTTTAGAGAAACTTTCTTCAGATTCAAAATGATTTGAGTTACATCTTCAGTAACACCTTCAACAGTACTGAATTCATGTAAAACACCATCAATTTGAATACTAGTGATGGCAGCACCAGGTAATGATGCCAGTAAAACTCGTCTTAATGAATTACCAAGTGTAGTTCCATAACCACGTTCGAGCGGTTCAACAACGAACTTACCGTAGCTATCAGTTTCTTCAACCTTGTGAATGTTTGGCTTTTCAAATTCGATCATTCTATCTCTGTACCCCTTTCAAACGCAGTTCGTATTTTAGACTAAAAGGCCATTGGTGGATTCGTAACTCCAGCAATGTCAATTAAACACGACGACGCTTTGGAGGACGAGAACCATTATGAGGAACTGGAGTCACATCACGAATAGCAGTGACTTCCAAACCAGTTGCTTGAAGAGCACGGATAGCTGATTCACGACCAGAACCTGGACCCTTAACTTCAACTTCAACAGTCTTCATGCCATGTTCCATAGCTTGCTTAGCTGCAGCTTCTGAAGCCATTTGAGCAGCGAAAGGAGTTGACTTCCGTGAACCCTTAAAGCCTAATACACCAGCTGATGACCAAGCAACAGCGTTACCTTGAACATCGGTAATCATGATCAAAGTGTTGTTAAATGTTGAGTGAATGTGCGCAACACCAGTTTCAACATTCTTTTTTGCACGACGCTTACGCGTACCTTTTTTGGTTGCCATATTAAGTACTAACCTCCTTTATATTAAAATAGATTACTTCTTCTTGTTAGCAATAGTAACTGCCTTACCCTTACGAGTACGTGCATTGTTCTTAGTGTGTTGACCACGAACTGGTAAACCACGACGGTGACGCATTCCACGGTATGAACCAATTCCTTGGAGCCGCTTAATGTTCAAAGTAACTTCACGACGTAAGTCACCTTCTACTTGGTATTGGTCAACTTGAGTACGGATTTGTTCTTCTTGTTCAGGAGTTAAATCACGAACACGAATATCTTCAGAAACACCAGCGTCCTTCAAAATCTTTTGAGCACGTGTGTTACCAATTCCGTAAATGTATGTTAAGCCGATTACGATTCGCTTGTCACGAGGTAAATCGACACCTGCGATACGAGCCATTTATTTACACCTCCATCCTTATTTAAATAAATTACTTACCTTGACGTTGCTTGTGCTTTGGATTAGCAGAGCAGATAACCATAACACGTCCGTGACGCTTTACGATCTTGCAGTGTTCACACATCCGCTTGACTGATGGTCTTACTTTCATTTTATTAATCCTCCTAGAGAGTTACTGTTTAATTACTACTTAAACCGGAAGGTAATCCGACCCTTGGTCAAATCATATGGTGACATTTCAACCTTAACACGGTCACCAGGTAAAATCTTAATGTAGTGCATCCGAATTTTACCAGAAACGTGTGCTAAAATTTCAGCACCATTTTCCAATTCAACTTTAAACATCGCATTAGGTAAGGTTTCAGTAATCTTACCTTCAACTTCAATCACATCGGCTTTTGCCACAATTGGTTCCTCCTTGCATAACCAAGAAATGACGTAAAAACGGTGGAAAACGACATCATTTCCCACTGTAAGCTATATAAACCTTACAAAGTTTAGCATAACTATGTAAACTTCGCAAGGTTTAACAGCTTAAAGGTTATCTAATACCTTTTTAACATCTTCATAAACCTTGTCAATGTCTTGTTGACCATCGATTGTGTACAAAACACCTTTCTTTTGGTAGTAGTCTACCAGTGGTGTATTTAACTTGATGTTAACATCTAACCGATTCTTTACGGTTTCAGGTTTATCATCATCACGTTGATAAAAATCATGATGACCACAAACATCACAAGTACCCTCAACCTTAGGTGGGTTGTATACTCGGTGATAAGTTGCACCACAATTACGACAGATAAATCGACCACTTAGTCGTTCTACCAATACATCTGGTTCGACGTGAATATTGATAACCGCATCTAGTTGTCGATTACTTTCAGCCAACATCTTATCCAATGCAGCTGCTTGGTTAAGATTACGTGGGAAGCCATCTAACATGAAGCCCTTTACTGTATCATCCTTTGAAAGACGTTCCTTAACAATACCATTGGTAACTTCATCAGGAACAAGTTCTCCCTTTTCGATGTACTTCTTTGCTTCAATTCCCATTGGCGTTTCATTCTTAATTGCCGCCCGGAAAATATCTCCGGTAGAAATGTGAGGAATATCAAAATCCTCAACAATCCTTTGAGCTTGGGTACCCTTACCGGCACCAGGCAAACCCATTAAAACAAGATTCATTGTCATTATAATTCTCCTCCTTCTGGTCTTGGTCCACGAATAAATCCAATATATTCACGTTTCATTGTCAAACCAGTTAATTGACGGACAACGTCAAGAGCAATTTGAACAATAATCAGTAAGCTAGTACCACCTAATCCAATTGACTGACTTAGGTTCCATACATTGCTGGCTACCAATGGAATTAATGAAATTAATCCCAAGAAAAGTGAACCAACAGTACTTAATCGCATTAACAATGCTGAAATATATTGCTGAGTACCCTTTCCAGGACGAACTCCTGAAATATAACTCCCTTGTTTTTGCAAGTTTTCCGCAAGTTTTTCTGGATTGACTTGAACAAAGGCATAGAAGAAGGTAAATACAACAATTAAGAAAATATATAATGTAATTCCTGGCCCTGACTGCATGTTAAATATCGTAGATAACACTTGGTACCAGGTATCTCCACCATGATTTTGTTGGAATGCCATTAAAATCGTTTGCGGTGTAGAAATAAATGAACCAGCAAAAATAACCGGAATAACACCAGAAACGTTAATCTTTAATGGCAAGTAACTACTAGCAGGTGAAGTGGTAGTCCGTCGAGTATACTGAATTGGTAAGCGTCGTTCAGCCTGTTGTACCCAAGTAACAAATGCAACAATGATAATTAATGCAATTACTACTAAAGCAACAAAACCGCTCCCCATCCAAATTGCTGATCCAGATTCACCAGCAATTTGGTCTTGCCATAGTTGGTAAATACCACCTGGCATCTGAGCAACAATACCGGCAAAGATTAACATGGAAACTCCATTTCCTAATCCTCGCTCAGTAATCATATCACCCATCCAAGTTGCAAACATTGTTCCCGCAGTTAGAATTAATCCAATTGTCAAGTACGTTGTAACATTTGGGTGATTGACAAGCTTTATCGAGCTTAAGGCATTAAAACCCGCTGTAATCCCGATTGACTGAATAAATCCGAGAACAATTGTCAGCCATCGGGTTGCTTGATTCAACTTTCGTCGACCAACTTCACCTTGTTTACTCCATTCAACAAATCGTGGAACAATATCCATTTGTAGTAATTGGACAACAATTTGTGCAGTGATGTATGGAGAAACCCCCATCGCAAATAATGAGTAATTTTCTAGCCCACCACCACTAAAGGTATTAAGGATTGAAGCCAATCCAGTCGATGAAATTTCCTGCAAAGCAGCAGCATTAACACCAGGAACTGTGATCGCCGCCCCAATCCGGTAAACAATTAATACAAATAATGTAAAGAATATCTTTTTACGAATATCCTTAACCTTAAATGCATTTTTGACGGCTGTAAACAATTACATCACCTCAGTTTTACCGCCAGCAGCTTCGATAGCTGATACTGCTGAAGCAGAAAACTTATTAGCCTTAACAGTTAACTTCTTAGTAAGCTTACCGTTACCAAGAACCTTAACACCGCTCTTCAAGTTCTTAACAATGCCGCTTTCCATCAATAATTGTGGAGTAACTTCAGTACCATCTTCAAACCGATCTAAAGTACTTAAGTTAACAATAGCATATTCCTTACGGTTAATATTAGTGAAACCACGCTTTGGAATTTGCCGGTAGAGTGGCATTTGGCCCCCTTCAAAGCCTAAACGTGTCTTACCATGAGCCTTTTGACCCTTAGTACCACGTCCAGAAGTGAAACCATGACCTGATGAAAGACCACGACCCTTACGAAGACGCTTTGAACGAGAACCTGCAGCAGGTTTTAATTCGTTTAACTTCATTTAGTAGGCACCTCCTTATTATTTAGTTGTAATTACTTAACTTCTTCAATAGAAACTAAGTGAGCAATCTTAAAGATTTGGCCACGTGTTGCAGCGTTATCTGGTAAGATAACAGAACTGTTAATCTTACCAAGACCCAAAGCCTTAACAGTCCGGCGTTGAGTTGGCTGACGGTGGGCAACACTGTGGATTAAAGTAACTTTAACTTGAGCCATAATTAGTGCCCTCCTTATTCTGCTAAGTGGTCTACAGAAACGCCACGAAGTTTAGCAACTTCTTCAGCGCTCTTCAATTGCTTCAAACCTTCGAATGTTGCACGAACAACGTTAACAGGAGTGTTTGAACCAAGACGCTTTGAAGTAACATCGGCTACACCGGCAAGGTCCATAACGTTACGAACCGCACCACCGGCAGCAACCCCGGAACCTTCAACGGCTGGCTTCAACATAATCTTTCCACCACCGTATGTACCGATAACTTCGTGTGGAATAGTAGTACCAACGATAGGAACAGTGATCAGGTTCTTTTCAGCAGCAGCTTGAGCCTTACGAATAGCTTCAGGAACTTCTTGAGCCTTACCAGTACCAAAACCAACATGGCCCTTACGATCGCCGACAATTACTAAAGCGGCAAAACGCATCCGACGACCACCCTTAACAACCTTGGTAATCCGGTTGATGGCAACAACTTGATCGTCTAAGTCCAACTTTGCTGGATCAATGAATTCTGATGATGTCATTGCAGGTTATTCCTCCTTTTCCTTAGAATTTAAGTCCGTTTTCACGAGCAGCTTCAGCTAATGCTTGAACACGACCATGGTAAAGGTATCCACCACGATCAAAAACAACATTAGTGATGTTCTTAGCAGCAGCACGCTTGGCAATTAATTCACCAACACCACTAGCTTGTTCAGTCTTGCTCTTTCCACTAACTTCACTGTCAATTGTGGAGGCACTTGCGAGCGTCACACCCTTTACGTCATCAATTAATTGAGCGTAAATGTTTTTGTTTGAACGGTAAACACTTAAGCGTGGGCGCTCCGCAGTACCAGAAATCTTACCGCGAACGCGCATATGACGACGTTGACGGATCTTATTCTTATCTGGTTTAGAAATCACAACAGTCACCTCTTAATATAAAATTTAGTTTAATTTGTCGATAATAACTAGTTAGTAACCAAATATTACTTACCAGTCTTACCTTCCTTACGAATAATGTGTTCGTTTTCGTAACGAATACCCTTACCCTTGTATGGTTCAGGTGAACGAACGGCACGAACTAAAGCAGCAAAATCACCAAGGTGTTGCTTGTTGATTGAGCTTAATTCAATAGTAGTGTTGTCAGGAACCTTAATATCAACATCTTCAGGCTTGTCCATTTCAACTGGTTGTGAGTAACCAACAGTCAAAATAAGCTTGTTACCCTTAAATTGAGCACGGTAACCAACACCGACAAGCTTCAAGGTCTTACTAAATCCATTAACAACACCTTCAACCATGTTGTTGACGTTTGCACGGGTTGTCCCGTGAACCATCTTAACTTGGTTGCTATCTTCATCACGATCAAATTTTACAACGTTACCTTCAACGCTCATCTTGATCAATGGTGAAATTTCGCGACTTAAAGTACCCTTTGGTCCCTTTACAGTCACAACATTACCTTGTTGAGAAATTTCTACACCTTCTGGTAGATCAATTTCCTTGTAACCAATACGACTCATGCTTGCACCTCCTAACTTAATTTAATTAATTACCAAATGTAGGCGATAACTTCGCCACCAATTTTCTTGGCGCGAGCAACCTTGTCAGTCACAACACCTTCAGATGTTGAGATAATGGCAATCCCTAATCCGTTGAGAACCTTTGGCACTGCGTCAGCCTTAACGTATGTACGAAGACCAGGCTTAGAAATCCGCTTTAATCCGGAAATAACCCGTTGACCATCGTTACCATACTTTAAGAAGACACGAATGATGCCTTGCTTGTTATCGTCAACGTATTCAACATCGCGAATGAAACCTTCATTCTTTAAGATTTCAGCGATGTCCTTCTTCATCTTTGATGCAGGTGCTTCTACTGATTCGTGTTGAGCCATATTAGCGTTACGAATACGAGTTAAGAAATCTGCGATTGGATCACTCATAGACATCGATGTTTTCCTCCTTTGTCGGTGATTTGTTTACCAGCTAGCCTTCTTTAAACCAGGAATTTGTCCCTTGTGGGCAAGTTCTCGTAAGCAAAGCCGGCATAAGTGGAATTTACGGTAAACTGAGTGCGGACGTCCACAACGTGCACAACGTGTGTATTCACGACTTGAGAACTTAGCTGGACGGTTGCACTTAGCGATCATTGATTTTTTAGCCAATTTGTGGAACCTCCTTTATTTAGCGAACGGCATACCAAGTTGAGCCAATAATTCGTGTGATTCTTCATCAGTTTGTGCAGTTGTAACAATAACAACATCCAAACCACGAACACGGTTAACCTTATCAAAATCAATTTCAGGGAAGATTAATTGTTCACGAATACCTAAAGTGTAGTTACCACGGCCATCAAATGACTTGTTGCTTACACCATGGAAATCACGAACACGAGGTAATGAAACATTAATCAACTTATCCAAGAAATCATACATGCGTTCACCACGTAAAGTGACCTTAGCACCAATTGACATTCCTTCACGAAGACGGAAGCCGGCAATTGACTTCTTAGCCTTAGTGATTAAAGGCTTTTGTCCAGAAATCAATCCCAATTCTTCAACGGCTTCATCAAGGTTCTTTGAGTTGGTAGTAGCGTCACCAACACCCATGTTTAAGACAATCTTGTCAATCTTAGGTGCTTGCATGCTTGATGAATAGTTAAACTTTTCAATCAATGCTGGACGGATTTCACTTTCGTACTTAGCTTTCAAACGATTTTCCATTGGAAGTTATTCCTCCTTTCGTAATTAATTTTAGTCGATAGTCTTGCCAGATTTCTTGGCAAAACGAACCTTCTTACCATCAACGAACTTGAAACCAACGCGGGTTGGTTCGTTAGTAGAAGGATCAATCAGCATAACATTTGAAGCACTGATAGCAGCTTCAGTATCAATAACTCCACCATTAGGGTTTGAGTTACTTGGCTTTTGGTGTTTCTTAACCATGTTAATGCCTTCAACGATCACACGGTTTGCAGAAGCAATGGTCTTTTTAACAGTACCTTCCTTGCCCTTGTCCTTACCGGCGATAACGCGAACTTTGTCACCTGTTTTAATGAACATGTTGATAGTGCACCTCCTTATTTTTGGGTAATCTTACAGAACTTCTGGAGCTAATGAAACGATCTTCATGAAGTCATCTCCACGAAGTTCACGAGCAATTGGGCCAAAAATACGGGTACCCTTAGGGCTCTTATCGTTGTTAATCAAAACAGCAGCGTTTTCATCAAACTTGATGTATGAACCATCCTTACGGTGTAGACCTTGCTTAGTCCGTACTACAACAGCCTTAACAACGTCACCCTTTTTGACAACGCCACCTGGTGTTGCCTGTTTTACAGTAGCAACAATAATATCACCAATGTTACCTGTTTTTACTCGGGAACCACCTAAGATCTTGATTACCAAGATTTCGCGGGCACCGGAGTTATCAGCGACCTTCAACCGACTTTCTTGTTGAATCACGGTTAATGTCCTCCTTCCATCTTTGAATAAGAATTAGAATACGAAATTTAGAGTTGTCTGCTAATTAAAGGGTAGCAGCCTTTTCGACAATCTTTACAAGACGGAAACGCTTCTTTGCAGATAATGGACGTGTTTCCATGATTTGTACAGTGTCGCCAGTCTTAGCTTCGTTGTTTTCATCATGTGCGTAGTATTTCTTAGAATACTTAACACGCTTGCCGTAAATTGGGGCACTCTTGTAAGTATCAATCACAACAGTGATAGTCTTATCCATTTTATCGGAAACAACGCGGCCTTGATAAACCTTACGTGCATTACGTTCTTCACTCATGCGCTAATCCTCCTTTTCGTATTCTTTATTTATTTAATTCTTGTTGACGAAGAACTGTCTTAACCCGGGCAATGTCTTTGCGTACTTGCTTAAGACTTGCAGTGTTTTCCAATTGGCCGGTTGCTAATTGGAAACGTAAGTTAAATAATTGCTCCTTCAGTTCCTTTTCACGGTCAAGTAGCTTCTCAGTGGTTAATCCATTCAGTTCTTGTACGTAATCTTTACTTTTCATTAGATTGTCCACCTACTTCCTCACGTTTTACGATCTTAGTGCGAACTGGCAACTTGTGACCGGCAAGACGTAAAGCTTCACGAGCAGTTTCTTCAGATACACCTGCTACTTCGAACATTACCTTGCCACGCTTAACTGGGGCAACCCATCCTTCTGGGGCACCCTTACCATTACCCATCCGGACACCAACACCTTTGCTAGTGTAGGAAAGTTGAGGGAAGATCTTAATCCAAACCTTACCACCACGCTTCATGTAACGGGTAATAGCAATACGAGCAGCTTCAATTTGACGGTTACTAATCCAGTGGGAATCCAATGCTTGTAAACCAAACTCACCGAATGAAACAGTCTTACCACCCTTGGCTTCGCCACGCATGTGGCCACGTTGAACCTTACGGTGCTTAACTCGCTTAGGTACTAGCATGTTTACTTTCCTCCTTCTTCATCGTTATTCTTCTTGGTTGGCAAAACTTCACCACGGTAAATCCAAGTCTTTACACCAAGAACACCGTATGTAGTATTTGCTTCATCCCAAGAGTAATCAATGTCGGCACGTAAAGTGTGCAAAGGAACAGTTCCGTCTGAGTATGATTCAACCCGTGACATATCTGCACCATTCAAACGACCAGCAACTTGAGTTTTAATACCCTTAGCACCGGCACGCATTGCACGTTGCATAGCACCACGCATTGCACGACGGAATGCGATACGTGCTTCTAATTGACGAGCGATGCTTTCACCAACAAGGTGAGCATCCAAATCTGGCTTCTTAATTTCCACAATGTTAATGTGGACACGCTTGCCAGTTAACTTGTTTAATTCCTTACGAAGTGCTTCAACTTCTGAACCACCCTTACCAATAACCATACCAGGCTTAGCAGTATGAATTGAAACGTTTACGCGGTTAGCAGCACGTTCAATTTCAACGGTTGATACTGAGGCATCAGCAAGTCGCTTTTCAATGTACTTACGGATCCGAAGGTCTTCGTTTAAGTAGTTAGCAAAATCTTTTTCTGCATACCACTTAGCAGTCCAGTCGCGAATGACCCCAACACGAAAACCATTAGGATTGATCTTTTGACCCACTATTCATTCCTCCTATCGTTCTGTAACAACCACTGTAATATGACTAGTCCGCTTGTTAATTGGTGAAGCGGAACCCTTAGCACGTGGACGGAACCGCTTAAGGGTTGGTCCTTCATTTGCGAATGCTTCGCTAACTACAAGTGAAGCACGATCTAAGTCAAAATTGTTTTCAGCGTTTGCAACAGCAGAATTTAATACTTTTTCAACATCTGAAGCGGCACCACGAGGAGTGAACTTCAGAATAGCAAATGCTTCAGCAACGCTTTTACCGCGAATTGCGTCTAAAACAAGACGAACTTTACGTGCAGAAACACGAACCATCTTAGCAGTTGCCTTAGCGGATGTAATGTTTTCAGCCATGTCTATTGTTCACCCTCCTTACTTAGTTGCCTTGTCATCAGTAGCGTGACCATGGAAAGTCCGTGTTGGAACAAATTCACCAAGCTTATGACCAACCATATCTTCTTGTACGTAAACTGGCACATGCTTACGACCATCATATACAGCAAAAGTATAACCGATAAAACTTGGGAAAATTGTTGAACGACGTGACCATGTCTTGATGACAGTCTTCTTATCAGAACCTTCTTGTTCCTTAACCTTCTTTAATAGAGAAGCGTCAGCGAAAGGTCCCTTCTTCAAACTACGACCCATTTAGTGTACCTCCTCTCGGGTATTTAAGCGATATTTAATCTTAACGAGTGTGTGGACCGCGCTTCCGACCACGAACAATAAACTTGTTTGAACGAGCTTTGTGTGAACGAGTCTTCTTACCAGCAGTCTTCTTACCCCATGGAGATAGAGGAGATGGTAAACCAACAGGTTGCTTACCTTCACCACCACCATGTGGGTGATCATTAGGGTTCATAACAGAACCACGAACATGTGGACGTTGACCAGCGTAACGAGTACGACCAGCTTTACCCTTAATCAGCAATGCATGTTCATCATTACCAACAGTACCGATAGTAGCACGGCAAGTTGCAAGAACCATCCGAACTTCACCAGATGATAAACGAACAAGTACATACTTTTCTTCCTTACCAAGTAATTGAGCAGAAGCACCAGCTGAACGAGCTAATTGACCACCCTTGCCTGGCTTTAATTCAATGTTGTGAATAACTGTACCAACTGGAATGTTCTTTAATGGAAGAGCATTACCAACCTTGATATCAGCATCTGGACCAGATTGAACGGTCATACCAACCTTAAGACCCTTTGGAGCCAAGATGTATGACTTAGTACCATCAGCATAACCAAGTAAAGCAATGTTTGCAGTCCGGTTTGGATCATATTCAATTGCCTTTACAGTTGCAGGTACATTATCCTTAATCCGCTTGAAGTCAATGATACGGTATTGACGCTTTACACCACCACCACGGTGACGAACAGTAATGTGACCGTAGCTGTTACGACCAGCCTTGTGCTTCAAAGGAGCCAACAATGACTTTTCTGGAGCTGACTTTGTAATTTCTGCAAAGTCATAACCGTTCATATTACGGCGACCGTTAGTAGTAGGTTTGTACTTACGAATTCCCACTATGTTTTCCTCCTTTTTTTAATGATTAGTTTTCGCTGTCATTAAACAGCTTAATTTCATTTGAGTCGGCAGATAAAGTAACAATAGCCTTACGACGACGCTTAGTGTAACCAACGTAACGGCCTTGACGCTTCTTCTTACCTTTCAAGTTCATGATGTTTACCTTAACAACCTTAACACCAAAGATTTCTTCAACAGCATTCTTTACTTGTGTCTTAGTTGCTCGTAAATCAACATCGAATGTGTAACGCTTGTCGTCCATACCGGCCATTGATGCTTCGGTAACTACTGGACGTAAGATAACTTCGCGTGCTTCCATTATGCGAGCACCTCCTCTACTTGAGAAAGAGCTGACTTAGTGATGACAATCTTTTGACTGTCAACAACACTTAAGATGTTAACACCAGCTGGTGTAACAACAGTGGCATTTGCCAAGTTGCGAGCAGACAAAGCAGTGTTCTTGTCATCATCAGTAACAACAACCAGTACCTTTTCGGCAACCTTAAGGTTATTCATAACTCCTGCAAATTCCTTAGTCTTTGGTGCATCAAAGTTTAATGCATCAACAACAACTAAAGCGTTGTCGAGAACCTTTTGAGAAAGGGCAGACTTAATAGCAAGTTGACGAACCTTGCGAGGAAGGCTGTACTTGTAAGAACGTGGAGTTGGGCCGAAGACAATACCACCACCACGTAATTGTGGTGAACGGATTGAACCTTGACGAGCACGACCAGTACCCTTTTGACGCCATGGCTTCTTACCACCACCGCTAACAGCTGAACGGTTCTTTACGGCATGAGTACCTTGACGCATTGAAGCACGTTGACGAAGAATGGCTTCAAATTCAGCATTTTCATTTGGTTCAACACCGAAAATATCAGCATTCAAATCGATAGTACCGTTTTGGCTACCATCTTGCTTGTACAAATTAACGCTAGTCATTATTAACTTCCTCCTTTCTTAATTATTTGTTGTGTTGCTTGCTCAGGCTCTTCTTAGTGTTAGCCTTCACAGAATTCTTAATAGTAACGTATGACTTGTTAGCACCAGGAACGTTACCCTTAATTAAAAGAACATTGTTATCAAGATCAACCTTAACAACTTCAAGGTGTTGCATAGTGACAGTCTTGCCACCCATACGACCTGGTAACTTCATTCCCTTGAAGACACGATTAATGATTGGTCCTAATGAACCTGGACGACGGTGATAACGAGAACCGTGTGACATTGGTCCACGTGATTGGTTGTCCTTGTGAATGTTACCTTGGTAACCATGACCCTTTGTAACACCCGTAACGTCGACAGTTTCACCTTCATTGAAGACATCAGCCTTAACTTCGTCTCCAACCTTGATGTCATCCCCTAATTCAGCGTCACGGATTTCACCGATGAAGCGCTTAGGGGTCGTGTTTGCTTTTGCTGCATGACCTTGTTCAGGCTTGTTACTCAAGATTTCACGCTTGTCATCAAAACCAAGTTGAACGGCATTGTAGCCATCGTTTTCAACAGTCTTGATTTGCATAACAACGTTTGGTGTTACGTCAATAACAGTAACTGGTACCAATTCACCGTTGTCAGTAAAAGCTTGAGTCATCCCAACCTTTTTACCTAAGATTCCTTTGGCCATGAGTACACCTCCTAAAATAATTTAATTTAAAAATATAATTACAACTTAATTTCGATATCAACACCACTTGGAAGATCAAGCTTCATAAGTGAATCAACAGTCTTTGGTGTTGGATCAACGATATCAATCAAACGCTTGTGAGTGCGCATTTCAAATTGTTCCCGAGACTTCTTAAACTTGTGTGGTGAACGGAGAACAGTGTAAATTGTCCGTTCAGTTGGTAACGGGATAGGACCTGAAATTTGAGCACCTGTACGCTTTGCAGTTTCAACAATCTTATCTGCTGATTGATCAAGGATACGGTGTTCATAAGCCTTTAACCGAATACGAATCTTTTGTTTTGCCATTATATTCCCTCCTTCGTCAGATTTAAAATTTGACTAGCTCCGCGGAAATTACCGCCACATCCTGTGGCAAAGCGGCCGGGTGTGTCGCAACCTTCCGCATCATCGCTTCGCAGCTTAATTTCGTTTGGGGGTATACAAAATATACCTCTTGAACTCAAGCACCTATCCATAATACTAAAGAATGATTGTTATATCAACCTTTTTGAGAAATTAATTTCACTTTTTTCTTTACAAGTTGATTGCAGCCACGAAATTTTTCTGCAATATTTTTTAGTTTTTGTCGTGTTCGTTCTAACAAATGCTAAAATATGATCATTGCACATTTATTTATCAAGGAGTTACTTATGGAGTTTTCGTTTAAGAAAAAAAACGTTACTAAATTATATCTTGAATACACAGTTCTCTTTTTATTCCTTGCCCTGTGTATTTTTGGAACATACTTAGTAACTGGTCATAGCATTATCTGGAGTAAGGATGCTCTGAATCAGCACCTTCCTCTCTTAGCCCAGTATCGACAAGCAGTAGTTAACTTTCTCCATCATCCGGGGAAACTTAATTTTTGGTCTTGGCAGCTTGGATTGGGATCAGATACTTTTCAAGTCTTTTCCTATTATAATATTGGAGATATATTTTCCTACTTGGCACTCCTCTTTCCTGCGCGTGAAATCACTCGAGCTTATCAGTTCATCAGCATTATTCGAATGTACTGCGTTGGCTTGTCCTTCGTTTACTTTGCACAACACTTCAAATTTAAGAACACAACCATTCTCGCAGGAACGACTGCTTATCTAGTAAATTCTTTCCTATTATATGCTTGTGTTGCCCAGCCGTTTTTTACAACCCCCTTTATTCTTTTCCCATTAATTGTGGTTCAAATTGAACGAATTTTACAGGGTGGCTCTGCATGGCCATTAACTGGAGCTTTCTCATGGATGCTCATTAGTAACTATTATCTGGCATTTATTCTTGGAATTGGTTCATTAATTTATCTTATTCTCCGTGTTACGACTATGTACCTAAGGACCCTTAATTATCTCCAAGTATTTATTAAATTAGCTTTTGCTACTATCACAAGCTTACTTTTATCAGCCATTATGTGGATTCCAGAACTGATTGCTGTTAGCCATTCAACTCGACTCGGAGCACAATTTGCTAATGGCTTGAAGGTCTATCCGCTATACTACTACCTCTTTTTACCAAAGCAATTAATCAACGGTGATCAATGGTCCTTTATGTTTTGGAGTGCTTTAGGAATTGTCTCCATTGGTTTCATTGCCCTTGTCTATGTTTATATCAACGCTAAAAAGTACCCATTAATTACAATTAGCCTTGGCCTTGCCTTTATTATGCTCCTCATTCCTGCTGTTGGTGCAGTTTTTAATGGAATGATGGCTGCCTCGAATCGCTGGACCCTCTTAATCTATCTTCCTTTGGCAATGGCTATTTGCCTGTTAGTCGAAAATGCTCCTTCGCTCACCCGTCATTCGCTAAAAATTATTTCCGCCGCAACAGGAATTTATGTAATGATTCTCCTTGTTACGTTTCTCTTTGAAAATGAAAATGATATTGTCATCCCCCTCCTCTTTCTCATAACCTCACTTCTCCTTCTCTGGCTAATTGACTTCCATCGGCTTAATCATCCCCAACTTTGGCTTTTTGGAATTATCGTTCTTAATGCAGGCTTCAATGCCATCTATGCATCGTTCCCGTTTAACGGTGATTTTAGCACTAAGATGCTTAACCGAGGACAATACCAGCAAATGATGGCGATGCGTTATGGAGGCCTTGACAAAGGCTTGACTCGTACCCCTACTTACCGGGTGTCCACAATCAGCCAAAATCAAATTATTGATGTCCCAACTATTGATAACGATCTTACTTCCGGGCTTCATAATATTGATTCATATTATTCATTGCAAAACCAATATTTAGGTAATTTTAGTACAAGCTTGCAAAATAACCAGTACCAAGCAAACGTCCCCCTTCGTCAAGTCGATGATCGAACAGTTCTTAATAACTTTTTGGGTGTTAAGTACCTGTTTGTCCAAAGTGATAGTGAAAATGCAACCAAGATTCCTGCTGGCTATTTCCTGGATCAATCATCTACGCCGATTATTAATTACGATTCTGGTCAACCGAGCGATATCAAAGATAAAAAAGACTTTATTCCTACGCAAACAAACCGTTATAAGTCAAACAATGCTTTCCCACTAATTTACTGGCAAGATAGTTATATTAGTCAAAAACGTTATCAAGAGCTATCCCCTACCGAGAAAGAACGAGCATTAGCAAGCGGGGTAGTGGTTAACCACGAAAACGTTACTAAGGGAATGAAAGTCGCAAATCTTAATAACCACGTCTATAAATTAAAGAGCAATTTAATATCAAACCGGTTGAACAAAGTTAATCCTCAAAACTTAAAATACACGGATAGCGAGGAAAAATACCGAATTGAGCTTCCTCAGTTAACAAACTCTGCTTTTAGACGAAAACTTCGTGGTTCTGAACTTCACATTGAGTTTAGTCAAATTAAGTTCACCCCATTTTCAATGAAGGAACAACTCAAATATGAGCAGGAACACCTTCAACAGATGGCAACTAATCCTGGTAGTAGTATTAATCATAAATATAACCAGTATCGCTATTGGCGCTACCATGTTCTTAACGGTTCACCTGATATTAGCTTTAAAATTAACGTCGGTAGTCGCTTTGGTACTGCAACAATTAGTCAACCAAAGCAAAGTACCCTCTCATTCTTTAAGCAGGTTAAAAATTCGACATTAAACATTGGTTACTATACCGGCGGCCTCCCAGATCATCTTTCATTTCAACCAACAAAACTTGGCACTTATCAATTAAAGTACCAGGTAGTTGCTGAGAAGCTTGATGATCATTACGAGAACCAGGTGGCAAGAATTAAGAACCACGGTTTACGTAATCTCAAGTTTAGTCGAAATCAGATTCAAGGCACGATCAGCACTAGCAGAAAAGGAATCCTTACCTCCTCAATTCCTTATTCGAGCGGTTGGCAGGCTACTGTAAACGGTAAAGCCGTTAAGACGGTTAGAACCAACCAAGCATTTCTAGGAATTCCGCTTTCGGCCGGAACACACCGGATAAAGTTCACTTATCAATTACCCGGCTTCCGTCCTGGCTTAATCATAAGCATCGTTGGTTTAATCTGGACGCTTGTAGCTGCTTTGATCTCACTCATTATGTTTAACCGTCAAAAATAAAATAACTAAAAAAACGAGACTGGAAAAAATTTTTTCCAGTCTCTTACTATTACCAGTAATTTCCAGCTTTGTCTTTTAAATTTTAGCTCGCTTGGGCATTATAAGATTAAGAACAATTGCTGTAATTGCTGCCATTGCAACCGGTGAACCAAGAAGGTATTGGATCATTTGTGGTGCACCATGAACAATCTTTTGCGGAATTAATACTAACGCAATTGTAATCACAATTGGTAAGCCGATGATGTAGAGGTCGCTTTCCCGTACTTTCAAGTTTCGGATAACATTTAACCCATTTAACATAATCGTTACAGTAATGATAGCGAAAACCCCACCGATTACGGGAGCTGGAATGGCTGCAAGGAAGGCTGAAAGCTTCGTACAGAACCCTAAAATAATGAACCATACTCCAGCAGCGACAAACACAATCTTACTGGCAACACCAGTGATTGAAATAATTCCAGCGTTCGTGGAGTATCCCGTAACAGGTGTTGTCCCGGTAATCGTAGCAATTAAACAACTAAGGCCTTCACCAATAATTCCCCGGTTCCATTGCTTATCAGTAATTTCATGATTTGTTACGGCACCCATTGCAAACCAAGTTCCGGTAGTTTCAGTAGTTAAAATTGCATAAATAATAATGAAAGTAAAAATTGCAGTCATATCAAAGTGAATTCCCCAGTGAAAAATTGTTCGTTGAGGAAGACTAAACCAAGGAGCTGCCGCAACGGATGAAGCATCAAAGCGTCCCATTGAAGCACTAATTGCTGTTCCCACTAGCAAAGCAATTACAATTGAACCGGTCTTAAATAACTTTTGAACCTTAGGAAAACGAATACTGATTGCCACACAAATAATTAAGATGGCAGCAGTAATTCCCGCTAATTCCATGTTTTGGTAAACATCCCCTTTAGCCTCAAAAATATTATCATTCAATGCTGAAGGGATTAGTGATAAACCAACACAAGTAATAATTGTTCCACCAACAACAGCCGGAACTAAACGGTTAATAATTTTTTGAAAGAAACCACTAAGCCCTAGCAGGATTAATAGAATTGCCCCGACAAGCAATGCCCCCATTAATGTTGACATTCCACCACCATGGAGGCCACCACTAGCAAGAACAACTCCAGCTGCCGCAGTTAAGGGAACAAATGATGGTCCTTGAGAAACAGGCATTTTCATAAAGTAAGCCGTTTGTAAGATTGTACCAATCCCACATGCTAAAAACGTTGCTTGAAGTAATCCTGTGGAATCAGCCGCCCCCATTGCCAATAGTCCACCAAGAATAATTGGCGGAACATAGACGTCCATTGCCAAAACATGTTGTAAACCAAGTAATACCGCTTCTCCGGTTGAAACCTTTTCATCAGGTCCAATCAATAATTGTGCCTTTTCGTCCATTAAGATATCCTCCTACTCTCTTTCATAAACCTTTTTACCAGCAACATAAACACTTTGAATATCTTGTTGTTCGGTTTGATACATTAATCGCTGAAAAATATCAGCGCTTGATAATTTCATTAATGTTTGGTGATCATTAACAATCTGAAAGTCAGCTTGAAAGCCTGGAGCAATTTTCCCAGTCTTTAATTGAAGAGCCTTAGCACCACCAACAGTCGCCAAGTAAAATGCATTTGCCATTGTTATTCGTGAATCCTTAACGCCACGAACCGTCGCCGGTAGAGAACTATCAACCCCATCCGTAAGCATCTGGGATGATTTAATTGCCTGCCGGATATTATGATAAAGACTTGGCAAATAGCCTCCTGAAATATCGCTCCCTAACCCAATGCTATTTCCATGAGCTAATAATTTTCTAACTGGTAAAACCCCATTCCCGAAATAAATATTTGAAATTGGGCAATGCGCAATCGTAGTCTCTCTTTGACGAAGGAGCGTTAAGTCGTCTTCAGTTAGCTGAGTTCCATGAGCCATTACTGATTTTTTCGTTAAAAGATGGAAATGGTCCATTACAGCCGTGTCATGGATACCAAACCGCTTAATTGCGTATCCATGCTCCCAATCGCTCTCACTTAAATGCGACTGGACCGGTAAATCATACTGCCTAGCAAGCTGACTTAGGCCCGTTAATGCTTCGTCGGTACGACTCGGTACAAACCGTGGTGTAATAACCGGAACCACCGTTGATGAAGTCTTCTTAGCTAATGCAAATATCTTTTTAATAAATTGCTCCGTTGCGTGAAGAGCGGTTGTTGACGATTGATTTCGGTAATATTCCGGTGTCTGCTCTGGATTATCCATTACAACCTGACCAACAAATGCACGTAATCCCTGCATAATAGATTGTCGGGCTAACTCGACGTTCGCATCATTATGAATCGTCCCAAACATCATTGCAGTAGTAGTGCCATGACTAAGCAGTTGATGAACAAAGTCTTGATAAACATAACGAGCATAGTGAGAATCGGCAAACTTAGCTTCCAACGGAAAAGTATAGTGATTCAACCAATCAGCCAATGGTAAGTCAAGTGCCAATCCCGCTTGAGGCCATTGTGGAGCATGGACATGAAGATCAATGAACCCTGGCAACAAGTATTGGTTAGTCTTTAATTCTATTAGTCTCTCCGTTTGTCGGGCATCATTTAGTATTTGAGAATACTCATCATTAGTTGGTGATAATGTTCGGGTTATGGTTCCGCAACGATCAATACAAATTAAATGATCTTCATGGGATTCTACTTCATTCATATTTTTAGAAGTAAAGTAGGTGCCGTGAATAACGAGGTTCTCCATCAAATTATTTCCTTTCAATAAATTGGTATCATTAGATTAACACGAACTATTTTAAATGTAAACACTTAATAATTCGGGGTATACACTTTCTGGTATTGATAAAAAATCAATGCCAGTTTTTTTGTACACAAAAAGGACAACTGCTGTCCTCGTGTTGTACAATCAATTCACCACAAAAATCATGTAAAGAAGG
>NZ_JABUXR010000022.1 GCF_014838745.1 Limosilactobacillus urinaemulieris | reverse complement strand
CATGATCCACGGAGACATTCCAATTAATACTGCAACTAGTAGACCAATGGGCCGAGTTCTTAAGACTCTTACGCACTAAAACTGCATATTTAAAGGCTACCTATGAAAACTTGACAGATACTTAATCCATTAGTGTATTTTCACAAAGAAACTTATGCGTTATAATAGAAATAAAACGTGAAGGGGGGCAGTAGCTTATCGGAAAAATTAGAATTAATAACATGTCATTTAATACATATAATGGCGTGTTTGCGGAAGAAAAAAAGCTCGGTCAAAAAATAGAAGTTGATTGTGAAATGACTTATCCAATTGAAGCCAAAGTAAGGACTGATAACTTAGAAGAAACGGTTAGCTATGCAGATGTCTATGACACAATTGCACAATTTGTGGCCCATCACAACTATAACTTAATTGAAAGTCTTGCGAATAACTTGCTTCATGAAATTTTACGGACTTATCCTATGCTAGATGAGGTGCGGTTACGGATTCGTAAATATAGTGTGCCAATTGCCGGAATCTTTGACAACATTGAAATTGAGGTGCAAGGAGCAAACGACCATGAATAAAGCATATTTAAGTATTGGTAGTAATATTGGTGATCGGTTAGCAAATTTGCAAAAAGCGGTTCAGCTATTGGCAGATTCATCTCAAATTGAACTTTTAGCAGTTTCATCCGTTTATGAAACAGAACCAGTTGGCGGTGTAAAGCAGGACTCTTTTTATAATATTGCTGTAAAAATAAGAACAGATTTAACTGCCCCAAAGCTCCTTGATTACTTGCATTGGATTGAACAAAGTCTTCACCGTAAGTGGCTTATCCACTGGGGTCCGCGGACAATTGATTTAGATATCATTGACTTTAACCACCAGCAAATTAAAACCCCGACTTTAATAATCCCGCATTTAGAAATGGCGAACAGGCGCTTTGTATTAGTTCCAATGCTTGAGATTTCAACTTCGGATAAACCTTATCACCAACGATTGACTGCTTTATTGAAAGCAACTTCAGACCACAACTGGCTAAAAAAGATATATGGACAAGAGGTGTTTTTATGGACCAACAAAAAATAGAAAAAGCTGTTAGGGATTTATTAATTGCTATCGGTGAGAACCCGCATCGTGAGGGACTACTAGAAACGCCGCAACGGGTTGCTAAAATGTATCAAGAAGTTTTTTCATCTTTAAAACGTCAACCTGAAGATGTGGCTAATTATAAAGTGTTTCATGTTAGTGATGTTCCAGAGATGGTTTTGGTTCAGCACATTCCGTTTTATTCAATGTGTGAACATCACTTGTTGCCGTTTTTTGGTTACGCTAATGTGGCGTATGTTCCTAAAGATGGCCGGGTAATTGGTTTAAGCAAAATTCCACGTTTAATCGATTTCGTGACTAAAAAGCCAGGAATGCAGGAGCGAGTAACAACAGATTTAGCGGCAGAATTACAGCGTATTCTTGATCCTGCCGGAATTGCGGTAACAATTAGCGCGCGTCACCTTTGTATGGAAATGCGTGGTGTTAATAAAGCAGGGCAGTACACCTATACTGATAAATTTACTGGTCGGTTTAAGGAAGATAAAGACTTAAAACGAGAATTTTTAATGCAAAGGAGGAATAACCGTGCTGACTTATGAACAAATTATTGCGGGTTTTAATCGGCGAATGCTCGGTGGTGTAAAAGATCGTATTAAATTTTTAAAACCAATTCTTGCTAATTTGGGAAATCCAGATCGTCAATTTAAGATTATTCACATCGCGGGTACTAATGGAAAAGGCTCAACCGGAATGATGTTGGAACAAACCTTACAATATGCAGGATATAAGGTAGGGTATTTTAGCAGTCCAGCACTTGTTGATGATCGTGAACAGGTTAAAATTAATGATAAGTTAATAAGTAGGCAAGCATTTGTAGACACCTACCAAAAAATTGCTAATCGATTACCGGCTGATATTACACCAGCTAATATCACGGTATTCGAATGGTGGACGTTAATAATGATTCAATATTTTGCCGATCAAAAAGTAGATTGGGCAGTGATTGAGTGTGGACTAGGCGGACGTGATGATGCAACTAATATAATTAACGCTCCATTAATTTCAGTGATCACTCATATTGCCCTCGACCATACCCGCATTTTAGGGCCTAAAATCACCAACATTGCGTATGCAAAAGCTGGCATTATCAAGACGGGTACTCACCAGGCTTTTCTTGGACCGTGCCAGCAAGAGGAAACAATTGATGTTATTCATGACTATGCTCGGAGTCAAAATGTGGAGCTGACTCTTGCTAAAGAACAGGAAATTGTTGATGGAAAAGCAGCCATTTTCTTTAATGATACATTACATTGGGTCCCCTTTAACTTGCTTGGAGCGTTTCAAAACCAGAATCTTGGGACTGTTATTAGCATATTTCGATATTTAATTCAGGAAGACTTTATAAATTCATGGCAACCGTTATTAACGATGATGAAGACAATTTCTATTCCTGGACGAATGCAGGTGATTGCTCATCATCCAACTGTGGTTCTTGATGGGGCCCATAATCCTGATGCCGCTCATCAGCTTTATCATACTTTGCAATCTTACTCTGGCACTAAAATCATTATGGTCTTAGGGTTCCTTGCTGATAAAAACATTATAGAGATGTGCAAAACTTATCAACGATTAACGGATAAATTAATTATTACTACTCCGAATCACCCATCTCGGGCCTTCCCAGTTGCTGAATTGGCAGCAATTCTTCCACAGGCAGTAGTTGCTAAAACACCGAACGAGGGACTAGCAAAAGCACGAGAACTTGCAAAGCGTGATGATCTAATCATTGTTACCGGCTCTTTTTATACCATTAAAGATATCGAGGCCAAGCTAAATGAAAAATAATTTTGTTATTGCAACCCATAATACTTTTAAGGCGGATGAAATCCAAAATATTTTGCGGTTTTACCACCAGTGGGGCGAGATCTATACGGACAAACTACCGCGTCAACATTTTCCCTCAGAATCAACGACGAGCTACCAAGCAAATGCGACTAAAAAAGCAATCTTTATCAGCCAGCAATTACCAGGAGCTAATGTTATTGCTGACGATTCTGGACTAGAACTAGCCGCGTTTCCCGCAAAATATGGCGTTCAAACAGCACGTGAATTAGCAGTTGAAGTTCCCGACGGTCAGCTTAATCGGTATTTGATCCAATTAGTTAATGGAAAATCACGTAAATTTACGATGAAGACAACAATTGCTTTAGCAGTTAATGGCTACATCAGTAATATTGCTCGCGGTGAATTAACTGGAGTAATTGCACCTGAAGAACGCGGAACTAATTCAACTGGGTTTGACCGAATCTTAATACCAGATGGCGAAGATCAGACTCTTGCCGAAATGAGTCGTCCTAAACGTATTTCATACCTTCATCGAGCACGTGCTGTGAAAAATTTATTAGATCAGTTGGGAGAAGTAAAATGAAAATTACTGAAAAAACAATTACCAACAATACTTCTAAGTTAGAAACTGCTATTTTGGCTGATCAAATCAATCGGCATCAACAGTTATTATTAACTTGGGAATGTGAGAAAGTTGAAACTGCGGCGATGGTTGAACAGTTCGTTTGTCATTTTGACGTGCCAGTAGTCTGTATTGGTAGCCGTGTTGAATTTTTATTTCCATTACAATCACTTAAAGCGTTGATGATTCATGTTCAAGAACGTTGGAATAATGACCGGAAGCTGCTTACTTCTCTTGAACAAATTCAGGAACACCATCAAATCTTGTGGCGGGCTGGACGCTTTACATTTAAGCTTAACGAGCAGCCGGTTATTTATGGAATCCTTAATGTGACGCCGGACTCATTTTATGATGGTGGAAAATATCAATCGATTGCTGAAATTACTCGCCAAATTGATAAAATGGTCAAGGCAGGAGCAAATGTAATCGAAGTAGGTGGACAAACTACTAAACCAGGTGGCTTTACTGAAGTTGAACCACAAGAAGAAATTCATCGGATCATGCCCGCGATTAATATCCTTAAGCATGATTATCCGCAAATAGCAATCGCTGTTGATACATATAAATTGCCGGTTATGGAAGCGGCAATAAAAGCAGGCGTTGATATTATTAATGATGTTCAAGCATTTGATACAAATCAAAAACTAGCTTTAATGGCTAAAAGTGAAGTGGGGATGGTTACGATGCATAGCAGCCGGACCCACGATTACGATAATTTAACAGTCGCAATTCAAAAGTTCTTTGAACATAATTTAGGAACAATCGCTGCTGCGGGTATTAATCTTGAACGAGTGGTTCTTGATCAGGGCATCGGTTATGCCAAAATTGCGGATGAATACCAGGATTATGCGATGATGCGTAATATTGACCAGCTTAATTACCTGCATCGGCCAATTATGGTTGCAATTTCACGAAAGGGCTTTGGACAAAAATTATTTAATTTAGCCAAAGAAGACCGCCTAGACGTAACATTAATTGCAGAAACGGCAATGTATTTACGCGGCGGTCGTGTCTTACGTGTTCATGATGTTGAAGAAACTAGTCAGCTAGTAAAAATGATTGATACAATTAATAGTAGTTATTGGTTCAGATCCACCAACAACTAATTCCTAACGCTAAAACTAAGAAAATAAAGAGCAGGGTTGTTAAATGCGGATTGCCAAATGTCTCACGTTTTAGGCGAAAAGCAGTTTCCATTAGCATATAGATAATAATTAAAAAAATAATCCATAATATATCGCTAAAGAATTGTGTTTTGAAATGCAAAAAGGCATGGACAATCGAAGCGGTTAATAAAAGAAAATAAAATAGGCGACTTAATTCAAGCCAATTAGTTACTTTTCGCTCAATTTTAGCGTGTAACCCGATGGTAGTGGTGATTAGTAATATCACGATCAGGATCGCCACTATTATTTTTAACATATGGGTAGGCTCCTTTCGGCTTTGATTTTAGCATTCTTGAAAGCAACTGACCGCATACGTTAGTGTAAGATTTTCATAGGTTGGATGAATAATTCATCTGGTCATGGGGATTTCTTTGTAGACCAATTTTACTTATTTACAAAAAAAGAAAAGACCATTAGCCTTTAGTGTGTCGAATACTAAGCAAAGGCAGGCCTGCCCTCATAGATATTTTAACAGAAATCGAGCAAAATGTGGTGAAATCAGGCAGTTTATTTGAAGCTGAACAGATTATTTTAAAGGGTGTGCTGGAGTTAGGACAAGCGATTATGCAAAATTTTTTAGAGAGCTTAGATCAAAGCGTCTCATACGCCAGCGGACTACCGAGTAATCAATAAGCAACCACGGACGCTTAACTTTGTTGATCCGGTGGCTTTCCAACGCCGGTATTATCAGGCTTGGCCAAAGAAACGTGAATTTTACTTAGATCACCAATTAAAAATCAAACTACGTCGCTGTTTGTCGCCGAACTACTTAATGATGATGGCTAAGATTGCCCAGATAACTACAATGCGCAATACTGCCGATATTTTAAACCTTATTTTTGACGGTGGAATTACGGTCGATTCAGTAATGCACGCCGTGCATGAGTTAGAAAATCAGGTAGTTAATCAAACTTAAGTAAATGAACACCAAGCTACTCATCGCTGTACTCCTGAAAATTTAACTATTGAGGGTGATGCCTTTATGATTAAACTCAAAAGAAGTCAAGCATCTAGGTCGGCTGACCCTTGTACATCATTGTTGGATTTATGAGCAAGTAGCTAATCAAATCATTAATCAGCGTGATTTCCTCATTGTTGGGCATAAAGAACGGCTTGAATCACGAGTAAATGATTATTTAGATTGTCATTACTGAAGTGCCCTAGAATTGTTAGACACAAATCTAACGATTCTGGGGTATTTATTATGTCTAAATATTCATATCAATTCAAAGTTAGAGCAGTTCAAGACTACTTAAACCAAAGTCATGACTATTCAGTTGTTTGTAAGAAATATGGCACTTCTTACAAACATAGCTTAATGACATGGGTACAAAACGTTCAAGCATATGGTTATGCGAGCTTGGATCCTAGGCGGAGCCATCGTATTTATTCACTTGATTATAAATTTCATGTGATTACTTACTACCGTACTCACCAGTTAAGCATAGATAAAGTAGCTGCGAAATTTAATTTGAATCGCACACAAGTTTATTCATGGTATCGTAAGTATAAAAAAGAAGGAATAGTGGGCCTAAAACCAAAACCTAAAGGCCGACCAAGAGAAACCATAAATAAATGTAAATTGACTAAGAAATCCAAAATCAAACCTACTAAAGAGGAACAATATAAACAAAGAATTGCCAACCTAGAATCCAAAGTGGCCGATTAGAAAATGGAGATAGACATCCTAAAAAAATACTAGCCCTAAGACAGCAGCGCGAAAAGAACAGGCACTAGCTATCCAAGATCTTAGGGCTAAATATCCATTATCCAAATTATTAACCTATTTCGATATTCCACGTTCGACGTTCTACGAACGTCGAAAAGCTGCACAGCACATCGATAAATATTGTCAGGTAAAACGAGAAATTGTGAAGCAATTTAAACGCAGTAAAGGGAATTATGGTTATCGACGTATCTGGTATTGTCTAAAAAAGAAGGGATTTACTTATTGTCAAGAAACGTTACGGAGATTAATGACTAATATGGGATTGAAAGTAACCGTCTACTCAGCTAAAAGTCACTATCATTCGTATCGTGGTCGTATTGGTAGAACCGCTCCTAATCACTTACATCAGCATTTTAATGCAAAGCAAGCATACCAAGTTCTCCATACGGATATCACTCAAATTTCAATTAATGAACAGATCAAAGGCTATTTATCACCAGTCATTGATGAAGCGAGCGGTGCCGTAGTCGCGTATGCGACTTCAATTCATCCTAATATGAATTGAGTTAACACCATGTTGGCTGGCTTGTTTAGCAAACTACCGCAAAGGAGTAATCCTATTTGCATTCAGATCAAGGATGGCAATATCAACACCCGTTGTATCAATCATTATTACGTCAACACGGAATTACTCAGTCAATGTCCCGTAAGGGAAATTGTTTAGATAACTTACCAGCAGAAAGTTTCTTTAACTTGATAAAACGCGAGTATTTGAATCGAGTCGAGATCACTTCATTTAAACAATTTAAAACTGTGATTGATCAATACATTCATTGGTACAATCAAGTCCGCATTTCAGTCAATAAAAAAGAATGACGCCGAATGAATATATTCGGAATTATTCTATTCTTTAAAAGTTAGTAAAGTGTCCAACATTTTTATGGTACTTCATTACAAGCTTGCTGGTCCAAGTTATGAACCGGATAAGTTATTAAGCTTAGTTCCTCAATGTTGCCCATGGTGAGTACTTTCTCGACCGCTATCATTGCTTACAGAAAATTGAACATACTTTAGGCCAGTAAAACGAATTAACAATACGAGCAGTTAAAGCCGTCCGTCGTCATGATCAATCAGGGATATTTTGATACTTATGAGTCACAAAACTTAACGGAAAAACAAGCAGATGACCTAATGCACTTAAGAAAGTATCTACAGCGGAATTGGCAGTATGTCCACTTACCACAAATGCGCGGACTTAAGGATATTCATTTAATCGGTTCAGTTGAAAGTTCTCACCGCGCATTTACTTACCGGATGAAAAAGCAGGGCAAGTCATGGACTGAGCAGGGGGACTAAAGCCATGATTGGTTTAATTAAAGCACGAAACGGCGAACTAAATGCTAGTTTAAATACAACTCTAGAACAATTAACTGTTCTTCCTCGAGTAAGTCAAACAAGTCTATTACAGGAAATACATATTCTAACTGGAGAGTTTCTAAGAAAAGTACCAACAAAGCGTCGGGGCAGTGCAAGGAATAATTTCGATTAACGTTACCACAAGTAGACCAATTGTACAACTTTTTAAGGTGCTAACCCACTAAAACTGCATATTTAAAGGCTAACTATGAAAACTTGACAGATAAAAGTCATGCAAGCGGTTGAAAAAAACAAATAGAAGAGTATATTGTAAGTATAATCGTGTTGAGATTATTTGTTTTTTTATGGAGGCTTTATTACTTATGAATATAAAAAAGTTGAATAAACGTTTGCCTTCGCTTGCGTTTTCGGTATTAATGTTAATGACGTTTGGAAACCTAGGGACATCAATGGCCTTCGCTTTGCAGAGTGCAAACATGGGACGAATTTTTCAAACTTTGGGTGCTGATCCAACAAAACTTGGCTGGTTCTTTATTCTGCCACCATTGGCCGGAATGGTAGTCCAGCCGCTGGTGGGATACTTTTCTGATCGGACTTGGATTCCTAAGATTGGTCGTCGGCTCCCTTACCTGATTCTTGGAACAATTGTAGCCGTAATCGTTATGTGCTTACTACCGAATTCCGGTTCATTTGGTTTTAAGACTTCGACAGCACTGTGGTTTGGTGCGGTGACCATTCTATTTATGGACTTATCCTCAAATATGTCGATGCAACCATTTAAGATGATGATTTCTGACATGGTTAACGACGAACAGAAAGATCAGGCTTGGTCATGGCAGACAATTTGGGGGAACATTGGATCCGTTGCTGCTGACCTATTTCCATTCCTTCTGACTTGGATTGGCATTAAGAATATTGCGGCAAAGGGTGAATTACCTGACTCTGTTAAGTGGTCATTCTACATTGGTGCTGCTATCCTGGTTGTTTCCTCTATATTTACCATTTGTAAAGTTGACGAATATAATCCCGAGACTTATGCCAGGTACCATGGCTTAGACCAGGATGCTAACATTAGTGCAAACTTCTTCACAATTATTAAACATGCGCCGAAAGTCTTCTGGACTCTCGGAATTGTTGAATTTTTCTCTTGGACTGGGTTCCAGTACCTGTGGACTTATGGTGCCGGAACGGTGGCCCAAAACATATGGCACACAACGAATGCTTCTAGTGCTGCTTACCAAGCAGCCGGAAATTGGTTTGGGGTTCTGTCGGCCGTTGAAGTTGCTGTAGCAATTATTTACGGGTTTGATTTTACAAAAACTAAATGACCGGATTCGAAAGCCTGCCTACGCCTTAGGGATGATTTTAGGCGCCTTAGGCTTCTGGGGTCTGTCCGTTGCACCGACTAAACTATGGTCGTTTATTGCCTTTATTGGTATCGGCATGTGTTGGGTTACGATTAACTCTATCCCATTTACTATTTTGACGAATGCCTTGGATGGTAAGCATGATGGCACTTACATGGGACTATTCAACTGCTGGATTTGTTTCCCGCAGATTGTTGCTTCGGTATGCTCATTCGCCCTCTATCCATTACTGGGCAATTACATGCCGCACATGCTAACAGTAGCCGCTGTTTTAGCACTGATTGGGGCTTTTGCAGTCTATGTTGTCAAGGAAACCTCTGTCGAAAAGGGAGATATTGAATAATGAATTTCGCTGCTATCTATCACCGTCCAGAAAGTGAAATGGCCTTTCTGGGCGACCCACAGACAATGCATATCCGTTTAAGAACTGCAAAAGGAGACATAAAAACGGTCCAATTGCTACATGGTGACCCATACAGTCTCCGTAGCTTGGCCAGCATTAAACCGCCATTTTATACAACCCCAACGCCGATGAAGAAAATCTTGTCAGATGACCTTTATGATTATTGGCAGATTGCGGTTACCGAACCGAAAAAACGGTTGGCATATGCCTTTGATATTACGAGTGTGGATGGTATCAGGACGGTGTATACTGACCACGGTTACATTCAGCCAGATGATCATGAAGCATTGGAAGATTTAAATACCTATTTTCGGATGCCATTCTTTCAAGAAATTGACATGTTCCATTCCTCAGAATGGGTGAAGAATACAGTTTGGTACCAAATCTTTCCTGAGCGGTTTGCTAATGGTGATCGGTCCAATGATCCTATCGGTACTAAAAAATGGAATGCCAGTGATCATCCTGGCCGGCAGGATTTTTATGGCGGTGACCTGCAAGGGGTTCTTGACCACTTGAACCACCTTCAAAAGCTAGGAGTTAACGGAATTTACTTTAATCCTCTTTTTAAGGCACCGTCTAACCATAAATATGATACGGAAGACTATTATCAAATTGACCCGCATTTTGGCAATGCCGCTTTGTTTAAAGAAGTGGTTACGCAAGCTCACCAACGGGGGATTCATGTAATGCTGGATGCTGTTTTTAATCATATTGGGGATAAATCATTACAGTGGCAAGATGTCCTTAAAAATGGTCAACGGTCAAAATACGCTGGTTGGTTCCATGTAAATAAGTTTCCGGCTACCTATACGCCGACTAAGAACTTTGAATTTACACCGGATGCAACCTACGATACATTTGATTACACGCCGCATATGCCAAAACTTAACACTGCAAATCCGGCAGTGCAGGAATACCTATTAGGAATTGCTAAGTACTGGATCAAGGAATTTGATATTGATGCTTGGAGGTTAGATGTAGCTAATGAAATTGACCACCATTTCTGGAAAAGGTTTCACAAGGAGACGACAGCCCTCAAACCAGACTTTTATATCTTAGGTGAAATTTGGCATACTTCGCAGGCGTGGCTGAACGGGGACGAGTTCAGCGGGGTTATGAATTACAGTTATACAGGTGCTATTTTGGATCATTTCATTAATCATCGGATTAGCGCGGAACAAATGATAGACCATCTGAGTAATCAGTTGATGAAGTATCGTAACCAGACTAACCAGATGATGTTTAATGTTTTAGATTCACATGACACTGCCAGGATTATGACCCAGGCTCGTGGTAACCGGAATCTGGTCAAGGAAACCTTTGCCTTTACCTTCTTGCAGCCTGGTACACCGTCGATTTATTATGGTACCGAGTACGGCATGGATGGCGATAATGACCCAGACTGTCGGAAACCGATGAATTGGGTGCCAGATGATGATGGTCAGGATATGTTTACTTTCTTTAAAAAGTTAGTGGCATTGCGACGGAACAATGCAGACTTGATTGAAGGCGGCATGGTTGTTCTTAAAGTCTTGCCGACAGGACTGGTGGAAATTTCTCGTATGGGTGCCGGAAAGGTTCTTACGGGGATTTTCAACACTACGAATTTACCAATTAAATGCTTAAGTACCGGTCGGTTACTTCTTAGCCAGGGCGTACAGGATCACCAATTGATGCCAAATGGGTTTGTGATTACAATGAAATAGCAAGTCTGAACTTAGTAAAGGTTAATTCTTGAAGTGAACCCTGTAAGTTGGACACTTTAATCTAGGCAACTTTCTCTAAGGCAAGATTCCGATATTCAATCGGCGTCTTGCCTTTTAATTTATTCCTGATTCGATCTTGATTGTAATACACTATCCACTCCTTCATGGCTTTAATCAATTCTTGTTTGGTTTGATAATGATTCTTATAATACAATTCAGCTTTCATGGTATGAAAGGAAATTTCCATTGACACATTGTCTAGACAAGTCGACCGATAAGACATGCTTTGAAAGATATGATGCTTCTTTAAATGTTTGACGCCAGGAATTCGTTTGATATTGGATGCCTTGGTCACTATGAACGGTCATGCGGTAGTTAAGTACAGGCCGCTTATTAATTAGCTCGATTAATGGTTTCATCACAAAATCAGTAGTCGGGTGATCGCTAATATTGTAACTAACAATTTCACCAGAACACAGGTCTTTGATTGGCGAAAGGTAAACTCGGTCATCCTGGTTCATATTGCCATAACGATACTCACTGACATCGGTTACCATCTTTTGGTATGGACGATCAGTTTGAAAACGACGGTGAAGACGATTCTTAGCCTTTTTGCCCTGGGGATCAATCGACGAATCGTTAGACCCGGCAATAAAATTCATCGATTGGTCCACAAGGCAGAAAACTAAAAATTGGTTACACTAATCGTCCTTATCAGGAATGTTGACTGATGTGATTGAATAACTGCTATGGTAATATGTGTCAGGAAGAATGAGTCTATTCTTGGCCGATTAAGGAGCACTGTTCCGGTGGTGAAATAGTTAGTTACAATATTGCCGCTCATCCGACGACTTCGTAATGAAGGCGCTAATAGATCTGATTAACAAGCGGCCCCCTAGGTTAACTACCGCATGACAGTTCATAGAGATCAAGGAACCCAAACTAAGCAGGAATTGATTAAAGCCATGAAGGAGTGAATAGCGTCTTACAATCAAAAAATAAATCAAGCATATACTAAAAGGCAAGATACCGATTTATTTTTTTCTGACTTTTGATCAGCTCAACAATTAATGCGATTAAGGCCACGATAAAAGTACCGAAAGCCAGCATTAATTGTAAAGCGTCCGACACGGACGGACACCTAGGCTACTCCTTTCGTTAGGATTTATGGGCTTTAAAGGCTTAACATCATAAGCACCATCTCCGATTGGAAATAGCCACCACCTTAACTTCTCTACTGGATCTATTATACAGGCAGCCTAGCTCTTTAACCAAATATAAAATTAAAGAATCAGTAAGAATACTATATGGTAGATTGTAAAATTAATCCGAACGCTGTTCGGAAAAAAAGATCAGCTTCCTTTAAAATGGTGTTTACCACAACCCCATCTTTTAGGAGCTGATCTTTTGTCTAGTATAACCTATTCCGAACGAATTAAAATCGAAACCTTTTGTGAACTAGGGCTGTCCAATATCCAAATGGGCGTTCGGCTGAACCAATCACCGTCAACAATTTCTTATGAATTATCTCGATGTCAACCTTATCAGGCTGAATTAGCACAAACAGATGCCGAATACAAGCGATCACGATGTGGTCGGAAAACTAAGCTGAGCGATGAGTTAAAGTAAAAAATTCTCAACCATTTACGTCTAAGCTGGTCACCAGGAATAATTGCTCACGAATTTAAATTAGCTACTAAATCTATTTATAATTGGCTAAATCAGGGGAGAATTGGTTTCTCCTTGAATGATCTACCTGAACATGGCGTACGCAAACGGCGTAACGTTGACCAACGATCCAAATATAATCAATCTTTGGGACGATCAATTGAACGGCGTCCCATGATGATTAATCAACATAATCGCATCGGCGATTTTGAACTAGATACAGTCGTTGGTCCTCGTGGGCATAGTAAGGCAGTTTTATTAACTTTAATCGATCGCAAATCACGGTTCCTTTGGACATACCGGTTAAAAGATCGGACGACAGCGACTGTTAATGAAGCACTAACTAAGTTCCTAACCATTTTTAATGGTCCGGTGCACTGCTTTACTGTGGACCGTGGCACTGAGTTTAGTGGGCTAGTATCACTTGAATCACAATATGGTATTAAGACCTATTACTGCCATGCTTATACTCCAGCTGAACGTGGTAGTAATGAACGCTTTAATCGGAATTTACGTTATTTTTATCCTAAAGGGACTCGTTTCGAGCACATTAGTGCTCAAGATTTAGCGACGACGTTACTCCAAATTAACCAGCGACTGCTTAAAATATTCGACTGGCAAACACCGTATCAGGTTATGCTGACAAATTTGTCCAAAAATTTGGATTAAATTTGCAATCTACCTTATGCATACATTTTCTCCAACTTACTGTCGTAGAAGTTACTTAAGTAATTATAATTACAAAAAGGTAAAATTTGGAAAACTTACTTTATTTTCCCTTTTTAATTGGTCTTAATGACTTGGTATAAACTTATTAAGAGTTGGAATAAAGTTAATAGGTTTAACACTTTGTTTCTCGAATTTTTTTGCTTATTTATACTCATTCTTTAGCACCCGCTATACTTTGGATAAAATTAGAATTCTCGCGTAGATATAAGAAAGAAATTTAATTAAATTAGCCCCACGTAACATTGATAGATGTAGCTGTTATATAACTAGCCTCATCTGAAGCCAGAAAAACATATGCTCCGGCTACTTCAGAGGGTTGCCCAGCTCTACCTAGGAGTATTCTTACCAAACGTAGGTATATTTTCTGCTAATTGTCCTCCTGCCACTTGCAACGGTGTCCAAATAGGACCTGGAGCAACACTATTGACACGAATGCCTCGCTGAGCTAATTGTTTTGCTAACCCAAACCTTGTATTTTTAATTGCAGCCTTAGTCCCTGCATAATCAATTAAATATGCTGAAGGATCTTCTGCTTCAATAGAGTTAGTTGTTATGATGCTACTGCCGTTTGGCATATATTGCAATGCCTCCCTGACTAACCAAATTAAACTGAAAACATTTGTAGTATAGGTATCTATCATCTGACCTGTAGATATAGTAGTGATATCTGTATTAGCTTATTGCTTACCGGCTACTAATACTAAAGTATCTATCTTATCTAGCGATAGTACAGTTTGCTTCACTAATTCTTTGTTAAATGCTTCGTCTTTCAAATCTCCGGGAACTAGTTCTACTTTACGACCCAAAGATTCAATAATTCGTCTAACATCTTGTACATCACTTTCCTCTTCTGGAAGATAATTTAATACAAGATCAGCGCCTTCATTCGCATATGCTATAGCTACCGCCCTACCAATGCCTGAATCAGCACCAGTTATTAAGGCTTTCTTTCCCCTAAGTCAATTACATCCGGCATAAGTTGTGGATCCGTCATCTGGTTGTGGCGACATTTTACTTTGTAAACCTGGCTCAGGCTGATGCTGTTTAGGAAATTTAAAATCATCATCATGTTGCATTTTAGTCATTATTAACTCTCCTCCATGATCGAATACGTGCATTCACCTGTTACTTGAATGTGGACTATTAATTCAAAAGATTCTATCAACTAGATATATAGGTATAGGTTAGTAATTAAATTTGCAATCTACCATATTTATATCTGTAAAAACAGCTTTTAACTGCTAGGTCATAATGTATGGATAAATCAAAGCAAGCACCTATGTAAAAAAGTGCCTGCTTTGATTAATTATCAAAAAAATTCCAATCAATATTTATAAAGGGTTATCTCACCAATTTAAATATTGATTAACTGATCTTCAATTGCTCAATTATTTACGTTCTAAGAAGCCTAATACAGATAAATTTGGCTAATTATCCATGTAATTTTTGTTGCAATGTATCACCAATGCCATCTACTTTCTTAGCAGCCAAGACGGTGCCACCGATGAGGACACCACCTACAATGAGCGTAGAAGCGATCATAAACTTAAATACACTTTTCAAGACGTCCATAAAATTCTCCCTTACTTTTTACTGGTTCGACCAACAACTAATGAAACAATCAGAACTAAAATAATTGCTCCGATGATCGATGGTATCAATGCCATGCCAGCTAACGAAGGACCCCAAGTGCCAAGGAGCCCTTGGCCAATCCAAGCACCGATTAAACCAGCTACGATGTTTGCAATCCAGCCCATAGCAGCACCACGGTTAGTGATTGCGCCAGCAATGGCACCAATGATTGCCCCGACGATTAATGACCAAATAAGTCCCATATTTACTCACTCCCTTAGTTAACACGACTAGATTTATTGTCAGACGTTACTTTATCAACGCTGTCACCTAATGTTTCCTTCGATTTCTTTGCGCCCTTACCGACGGCTTCCTTCGTTTTGTCTGTGGCATCGCTCATGCGATCTTGCAGAGAAGTCGAATCTTTTTCATATTGCTCCTTTGTCTTGACATCAACAACATTCATATTTACCTCAATTACTTCTAATTCGGTCATATTCTTTACTTCCCGAACGATAACATTTTTGATCTTGTCATACAGTTTAGAAATATCAATGCCGTATTCAGCAACAATGTCGAGATCCACTGCAACCTGCTTTTTTCCAACCTCTACATCAATTCCTGATGTGACATCTGAAGTATTAACTAGTTTTTCAGCAACATTTGCGAAAAAGCCGCCATCTACGGTTAATAAGCCATCCACTTCAGAAAGTGCGATACCAATGATCTTTTGAATAACCTTATCATCAAATGTTAAATTGCCTTTAACACCAGACTTTTCGTTAGTTGTTGTTTTCTCACTTGGTGTTCCATTCTGCATAATTTTTCCTCCTTATAATTCAAACAGTTATTTAAAAACATTTGTTAAGATACCAGTTTTTTGAATATAATAACCCGCGGTAATCCCGATTGCCATAAAAACCAAAACAAAAAGCGTCTTGAAAAATCCAAAAGTGATGATAAGGACCGCTAAGAGCAATCCCATAATTCCACCAATTAGTGGCCCAAAATAGGTTTTAATGAGTTCGGTCACGTTATCACCTCCTAGACAACTCGAGATTTATGCACATTAGCGTCCAGCACATTAAAATCAACGAGTCTGATTTTAATTTTTTTCTGTTCAGAAATTCCAAGACAAATACGCAAATCTTTTTTTAATTGATTAAGAAAATTTGCAGTCTGTTTCTTGGCATTGACTGAATTTAGTAGATCACCCGATATTTTAAGTGTGATCCCTTTTCGTGATAACTTAGATGATACCTTGGGGTTGCCAATAAAGGGTTCATGTTGAAGTGCTGAAAGCGCAAAATGTTCAATAGCTTTCTTACTGACGGTCACTTGACCATCAGACTTTTGATGAAGATATAATGATTGTGACCGTGGCCAAAAAAGTGTGATAAGCAAAAAAATAATTAACAGTACCGCTAGAATTACTCCACTCCAAAAGAGGTATATCGGTTCGTACTGCTCCAGCCAACCAAGCTTTAATGACATGGGTGTACTAGTACCAATGGCCGTTGACCAATTTTTAAAGACAAGAACAATGGATAAAGGAAATGCAAGGATAATAACAACTACTATTAATGCCTTAAATATAAATCGCAAATTATCACCTCCTTTGCCATGATTATAGCAAAGGAGGTGATGATTTGCTATGATTATAGCAAAGGAGGTGATGATTTGCTATAATTATGTTCTTATAAGGAACCAATTAAGATTTTTGTTTGACTAAACCAATCTAGCCACTAGGGTATACCCTAGTGGACTTTTTTGTTTCTGTGCTATACTAGGAATTATAAATGTTCATTAGAGCTGTCCAAAAGGAAAACTGAAAATGGCTAAAATCGGTTATGCGCGTGTGAGTTCCAAGGAGCAACATTTAGATCGACAGTTAGCGGCTTTAAAAGACGTCGATAAATTATTTACGGATAAATTAAGTGGGGCTAACACTAATCGGCCAGAACTACAAAAAATGCTGGCCTATATTCGTGAGGGTGATATTGTCCTGGTCACTGAATTAGATCGCTTAGGCAGAAACAACCAGGATTTAACTAAGATCATGAACACCATTCAAAATAAGGGTGCTACCCTAGATGTGTTAAATTTGCCGTCCATGACAGGGATTGCTGACCCCAATTTACGTCAACTGATGACCAACCTCATTATTGAACTGTATAAGTATCAGGCTGAAAGTGAACGTAAGCGAATCATTGAGCGCCAGCAACAAGGGATTGCCTTAGCTAAGCAGCAAGGTAAATATCATGGGCGCAAACCCCAATACACCCAAGACGATCCCCGCTTGCAACATGCTTTTAAACTTTATCAAGCAGGCATGAGTGACGTGGACGTTGCTAGGAATACTGGGATTAAACGGACAACCTTTATCAGATATCGCAAAAAGTTTAATATAAAAAGATAAGACTTATATGTCAGATAAATTAAAAACCGTTTTTTATGAGCAGCAAAACTATTTTGAGAAAATGATGGGAATCATGTTAGAGTGGTATCATTTATTAATCGGAATGCAAACAACTGTGCTCAACATAGTTCTGGAAGTGTCTGTTGTTCTATTCTTCGATTGCATGCTTAGTAGTTTTCGATTCATCGTACACGTTGAACTGCGTTTCATTAAACACAATATCTTGATTACTGTGATTAATCTTTTCATCATGTTCAACATGCTTCTGAATGCCGGAATATCCAATTAGTATCTTTCGCTTGTAAGTCAGTTGTTACGGTACATTTTATTGCCATCTTTTATGCCTCCGTAAGTTATTATCTTACAAGTAATTATAACATGTTTGCAGTACAGTAAAGGGGGATAAGATATCCAATTTACTAGGGAGCTCTGCCGGGGGCATTAAGAACACATTTCCTAATAACCATTAAATTTTATTTTCAAGATTGTATTTGAAAATAAAATGTTACCTTTTACCCTAGAAAGGTAACGCCAAAAGAAAAATTCCCAATGCATTTAGCAAAGGGAATTTTTTGTAATTAATTCGTGGTTTTTTTGATAATCATTTGAAAGTGAATTATCGAATTGTGGCCCCTAATACGTTTTTAAAATGATTCATCGCCCATTCAGCACCAGCTGGTGAAAACGTAGCCACGGCTGCTTGTGGAATCACAATGTGGTAATCCAGGTTGTAGGCACTGATTGCGGTGTGGAGGACACAAATATCAGTGCAAACACCAGCAATCCAGACTTCATCAATCCGCCGTTCCCGCAGGTAGTTATCCAAATTGGTGTTTTGGAAGGAGGAGTAACGGTTCTTATTGAATTTGTAGACATGGGAATCGTCATGATGTTGATCAAACCAGCTGCCGACTTGGCCGTATAGTTTCTGACCGGTCGTCCCAATAATATTATGGGCCGGATATAGTTTGGTTTCTGGATTGAATGGGTCATTAAGCCGGTGACCATCAGTGGGAAAGATCACATAATCATGCTGGCTTAAGAATTGATCGGCTAACCGCATAATTTCTGGGGCCAACGTCTGCGCTGGCTTGCCAACCGTTAGTGATCCCTTATCAGCCACAAAGTCATTTGTATAGTCAATAATTAAGAGCGCTTTAGCCATCTTAATGTTCCTCCGTAAATTGAGCTTTAGTAATTAACTGTTCTTGCAATTCAGCCAATGTAGCTGTTAAGTAAACTGGGTACCGATCGGGGTTAACTAACCGTTTTGTGGCTTCTGGTAATTCTGCCACTTGATCCATTGAGAATTGCTGAATCTTAAAGAGATCATTTTCGATTGGGGAAGCATTGGAACCCAGATATTCTTGCATCAATGGCTTAGCATTGAAGTTAGTCAGAACTTGGCTGGCGTGCGTGGCTGCCGAATTGGCATTAACCACTTTCAATGGAGCCGTGATGTGCTCATCAGCCAGGGCAATCACATCGGCGATCGCTTGATGAAGGTTATCTTGCCGGTAAATCCGGTAAACTTGCTTATTACCAGGCAGGGTAATCTTTTCTCTGCTATCACTAACCTTAATTTTGGGGATACATTGATCATTAATCTTTTCTTCGGCGAGCTTATAAACGCCACTTAATACCGGGCTGGAGGAACTGGTAATTAAACGTTCCCCAATCCCAAAGTTATCAATTGGAGCTCCTTCATCCAACAACGACTTAACTACATGCGCATCAAGGGCATTTGAAGCTGTAATCTTTGCCTTGGGGAAGCCAGCATCATCGAGCATCTTCCGGGCTTTGATAGCTAATTGCGAAATGTCACCGGAATCGATCCTGATCCCGACTGGTTGGTGCCCTTGAGCGCTAACTTGCTTGAAGACCCGAATCGCGTTCGGCACTCCTGACTTCAAGACATCATAAGTATCAACGAGCAAGGAAACTTTGTCAGGATAAACCTTGGCCCAAGATTGAAAGGCACTTAATTCATCAGAGAAGCTTTCGATCCAGGCATGTGCCATTGTGCCGGCCGCGGGAATATTAAATTGACTGGCTGCTTGTAAGTTCGACGTGCTGGTACAACCGCCGATTACCGCGGCTCGCGCCCCATACGTGGCGGCATCAGGGCCTTGCGCTCGCCGTGCGCCAAATTCCATAATTGGTCGGCCTTGAGCGGCATGGTTGATTTGCCAAGACTTCGTCGCAATTAATGATTGATGGTTAATGATGTTTAGAATAAAGGTTTCTAACAGCTGGGCTTCAATCAACGGTCCACTAATTGAAATAATTGGTTCCCGTGGGAAAACAGGGGTTCCTTCTGGCAAAGCCTTAATCGAGCAGTGATTTTTAATCTTGCTCAGGTAATCCAAAAACTCGGGAGTAAATTCATTCAGGGAGGTCAGGTATTCAATATTCTCCTTAGTGAAATGCCAATTTTGAACTTGTTCTACCACTTGCTGGAGACCAGCGACAATGACAAAACTACCGTTGTCGGGAACCCGGCGGTAAAAGACGTCGAAGCGAGCTTGTCGATCATGGGGTAGGGTAGCGTAGTACCCATTGGCCATGGAAAATTCATATAAGTCGGTTAATAGTTGTAGATTCATCTTAAATACTTCCTTTTAAGTAAAAATTACTTTAATTTGGCTAAAAATAAAAGTATGGTTAACTTTTATTTACGTCTAGTATAAATACTTTGCAGCAAAATGCAAATGATGCCCTTTAGTTAAGTTGGTAGAGCTTTGGTGGCCGCCCAGAATGGTTCAAAGTGGCGGCCCCGACTTCTTTGAAGAGGTGGTTGTGAGTTTTCTTAAAGTTGGAATTATCAATCTTGTCAATTGTCGTACCTAAGAAAGCCGCAAAGACTTCGCGCGCTTGACGCAGGGTAAAGGTATTACCTAAGATCCGAAGAATTTGGGGTTGATAGTCCAGCTTGTTTTTAATCCGATTAATGGCGGTGGTAATGATTTGAATATGATCGAAGGCCAGGTGACCGGCGGGACTTAGGATAATCTCCTGTTGGTCATGGGTGATCACATAGTTGCCCTGATCTTTATCAAGCACGAACCATTGGGCATCTGTGGCCCCATACCCTGGATGCAATTTTGGGGTTGATGGTAAATAGGTCATATAGGCGAGTGCCAGTGCCCGAGTTCCCGTAACCCGCTTGGGATCTGTAAAGGTGGCCAGTTGTTCGGTTGAATTCATCGGAACTTGCAGGCCAATTTTATCGTCAATTAGACGAATGCAGGCCGCGTCGGCACTCTCTTTACTCCGCAAGCGGGTTTCGGGGAGGGCCCAATGTCCCTTTAGAGGTTCATCTGCCCGCTTAATCAATAGTAATTGTGGTCGGTGTAATTCAGTATTAAAACTCCAAATGACGTTGGTGATGGTCACCAATGGCCGGGCAATAATTTCACTATCCAATTGACGCTCCTCCCTTCATAATTGTTAACTTAACTCTATTTTAGCATTTCTCGGCCACTAGTAATTGCCCAGTCGCTTTAAATCATGTTTGACGAGGATTGCTAAATTTTGAATGGTGATCGATGTCGGATGGGCTAACCATAAGCGAAAAGTATTCCAGAAAATACCGACGGCAATGCGGGTCATATATTCAACTTTGGTATCGTTAGTGACATCGACGTGTCAAGCAACACTGGGGTGGCGGAGATGGAAACGCCGAAAGAAAACCGGCATCGTTTGGTTAGCATTATCCAAGATCTTATAGCTTAAACCAGCTTTAACTAACAAAGCCAATTTAGCTGAGTGAGCTGGCCAGTAAGTAAAGAAGTCATCGATGATGGGGGTTAACTTGCAAGATCCAATCAGTGTATTTCTTTAGTAAGGAAATAACATACTGATTAATCACATCGTCTTTGCTTTTGAAATTCCGGTAAAAAGTCCGCCGGGAAATATGGGCTTGGTTACTAATATCGATCACGAAAATTTCTTGGTACGGTTTGACGGTTAATAATTTTTTACAGGCTCAAGCCAAAGAATAATCAGCTTTTATTGAGCTACTTAAACAGCAGTTAGAGGTTAAGGACGAACAGATTGCAACGACTAATAGGATTGCCAATCAAGCACAACAATTAGATTTAACTACACACAAACAATCACAACCATCATTACCTCAACAAACCGAATCTGAACACCCGCACAATAAAAAGCATGGATTGTTATTGTGAATAACACATTAATCAACAAATTTGATCAGCTGATTACTTATACGAACAGGCGGAGTGTCTGAAAAGATACTCTTTTTTATACTGGTTTTTAATTTAGGGTCCATTTTATAAATAACCCCTCAAGAATCCTGAAAAATAAACCCTAATTTCTAGTTAGGGTTTATTTTTTTAATATATGTGATTATTCACCTTGACTTTGCGGGTTAAAAGCCACTGACAAGATGTAATTAGCCAGTTGATGGTTGGCAATATCTTGAACCTTAAACAGTGTCCACACCCGTTCATCAGGTTGGGTATCTTGTAAGTACTGTCGAATGGCCGCCCAGTACGGTTTAATTCGTTGAATATCCAAAAATAGGATCCCCGTATTCAACAAACATCGTCGCTCAGCGTCATCAAGTTGCATACCGGCTTGTAATTGTAAGTCTTCGTCCGTTTCCGCAATGATTTCCTGATTATTTTTGAGGGTATACACTTTCTGGTATTGATAAAAAATCAATGCCAGTTTTTTTGTACACAAAAAGGACAACTGCTGTCCTCGTGTTGTACAATCAATTCACCACAAAAATCATGTAAAGAAGGTTAT
>NZ_JABUXR010000021.1 GCF_014838745.1 Limosilactobacillus urinaemulieris | reverse complement strand
TATGGTTTTGCCAATCAAAAATTTTTCTTTTTAAGAATTGATTGTCTTTTTGTATAAAAAATACCACCCACATTTCTGTGAGTGGTATCGATATCCATCAATACCAGTTGACAGATACCCCAAAAAAGAAGACCGAGGAAACTCGATCTTCTTTTTTGATTTAATCAGTTGATTAGTCGTTTTCTACACCAGTACCTTCGTAGCAACGTTCAAGGAGTTCCTTAAGTTGGCTAACGAGTGGTTCAACTGGGTTAGTAGTTGTACATTGGTCTTCGTAAGCAAGAACTGCAAGTTTATCAACAACTTTATCAAAGTCTTCCCGACTAACATCATTGTCTTTAAGGCTTAACTTAACACCACACTTGTGAGCAAGTTCAATTACTTTCTTGCCGTATGCTTCAGCTAATTCTTCATCAGAGTTACCTTGAAGACCGATGAAACGAGCAATGTCAGCATAGTCCTTAGTTGCGTGGTAAGTCTCGTAGTGAGGCCAGAGAGCAAGCTTTTGTGGTCGCTTAGCGTTGAACCGGATAACTTGTGGAAGGGCGATTGCAATCAATAAACCGTGAGGAAGACCAAATGCTCCACCCATTTTGTGGGCAAGAGAGTGGTTAATTCCAAGGAATGCTTGACCGAATGCCATCCCAGCCATGGTTGAGAAGTCATGCATCTTCCGCCGAGCAAGCTTGTCACCCTTTACAGAGTTAGGAAGGTATTCCATAACCCCTTTGATGGTTTGAAGTGACCAACCACGAGTATAATCAGTTGCCATTACTGAAACATATGATTCAGTAGCGTGACAAAGGACGTCCAAACCCGTGTAAGCAGTGGTCTTGGGAGGAACAGTTTCAACGAATTGTGAATCAACAATCGCAATGTTTGGAGTTAATGCGTAGTCAGCAAGTGGGTACTTAACGTGGGTCTTGGAATCAGTAATTACGGCAAATGGGGTAACTTCTGAACCAGTTCCTGAAGTAGTTGGAATCCCAATTAATTGGGACTTAGTAGGCTTCTTGATTTGGTAAGCACGCTTACGAATATCAAGGTACTTTTGCATAACACCGTACCAGGAAGTTTCTGGGTGCTCGTAGAACATCCACATTGCTTTAGCAGCGTCCATTGGTGAACCACCACCAAGGGCGATAATGGTGTCCGGCTTAAAGTCGTTCATCATGGCAACACCCTTTTCAACGGTGTTAGTTGATGGATCTTCTTCAACATCATCGAAGACTAAGAAAGCAGTTTCGTTTTGACGAAGACGTAATTCATCAATTACTCGTTGAACGTAACCACGCTTGCTCATTCCTGGACCGGTAACGATAAAAGCACGGTCGATGTTAGGAATGTCGCGCAATTCTTTTAGTGAGTTGCGTTGAAAGTATACTTTTGGGGGAATCTTAACCCACTGACGGTTTTCACGACGCTTAGCAATAACCTTAATGTTTAACAGATCCCAGTCAGTAACGTTGTGTGATACTGAATTACCACCGTATGAACCGGTACCAAGAGTAAGGGATGGCGTCATGTTGTTGTAGATGTTACCAATACCACCGATACCAGATGGTGAGTTAACGATGATCCGGGAAGCACGCATTTCAAGACCGTACTTAGTAGCTAAATCATCATCAAGTGTATGGATAGCAGCGGTGTGTCCTTCACCACCGTAGTGAAGTAATTGACGACAAATATCAAAGGCATTTTCGTGAGAAGTTGCCCGGTACATAGTCAGAACTGGGGAAAGCTTTTCAGCTGAAAGTGGATAATCGTCACCAACACCTTCGTATTCAGCAATGATAACCTTAGTGTGTTCAGGAACGTCTTTCAAACCACACATTTCAGCAATTGCGTTAGCGGAACGACCAGCGATTGGACCACGTACTTGGTGCCGCTTTGTGTCGATAAATCCTTCAGTGAAGGTATCTAATTCATTTGGCTTAACGAAGTAACAGTTCCACTTCTTGAATTCTTCTTTTACTTGATCGTAAATTTCATCATCAACAACTACTGAGTTTTCAGTAGCACAAATCATACCGTTATCAAAGGTCTTGGATAAGACAATGTCGTAAACAGAACGAGCAATGTTAGCAGTCTTTTCAATGTAGGCAGGACCGTTACCAGGACCAACACCTAATGCAGGATTACCTGAACTGTAAGCAGCCTTAACTAATGCAGGACCACCAGTTGCCAAAATAGTAGCAATGTTAGGGTGGCGAAGTAATGCGTTGGTAGCTTCGAGACTACATTGTGGAATCCATTGAATCATGTCCTTAGGAGCACCGGCTTTTTCAGCAGCTTCCTGAAGAATCTTTGCAGTCTTAATTGATGACTTTAAAGCTTGAGGGTGGAAGGAGAAAATGATTGTGTTCCGTGTCTTAGCAGAAATAATGGATTTGAAAATTGTAGTTGAAGTTGGGTTAGTAACTGGGACAACACCGGCGATAATTCCTAGTGGATCAGCAATTGTAATTGTTTGGTCTTCATCATCGTCCTTGATAATACCGACAGTCTTATCATGACAAATGTTGTTCCAGATGTATTCACTAGCATAGATGTTCTTAATTGCTTTATCTTCAGCAACACCACGACCAGTTTCGTTTGCAGCGTCTACGGCTAAATCCATGTGGTGTTCTTCTGCTGCCAATGCCATTGCTTGACAGATCTTATCAACTTGTTCTTGGCTGTAGTAACGCAATTTGTCAAAAGCCTTTTGACTACGCTCTACCAAGTTATTAATCATAGTTTGAGCTTCTTGTTCTTTATCAACAGTTGTTGTAGTTTCAAGATTTTTCTTATCTTTAGCCATGAGAGTAAGCTCCTTTAGTTTTTTTGCTTTTGTTAATCATTGAACATAAATAAATATACTATATTTTTTGAAAAAGTAAATAGCTATGTGATTGAATGAACAATGGTAAAAAGAAGTGTTAGCGTTTCCAACTTTATTACTTCAATGACTGAGAACACAATAAAAATATTGGTATTATTTTTGGACTAGTCCACTAACAAAAGATCTTTTATTTATCGTTAATTGAAACATAGTTTACAATATTATAATAAAGATATTTAGTGCATATTTGATAGCTATGTTCTCGATTGAACAGGCTAAATAAAAAAACAGCAAGATAATCTTGAATAGTGATTATCTTGCTGTTTTTAGGATATTTGATTTTACTCTTTATCGTTCTTATCTTTTGAAGCGTTTGGATCCGCAACATTGTAGTCGTCATCGTTCATTGCTTCAACAGCACCCAAGCGGTAACCGTTACCTACTTGACTAAAGAAGTCATGATTTGCCGTTGATGTGGAAATCCCGTTCATAACAACTGGATTGACATCAGAAGCGGTGTCGGGGAAGAGCGGGTCTTGACCGAGGTTCATTAGTGCCTTATTGGCATTGTAACGAATGAAGGTTAAAACGTCTTCTGTCCAGCCAACCTGATCATAAAGCAAGTGGGTATACTTTTCTTCGTTATCATATAACTCGTAAAGGAAGTTATACATCCAATCCTTCATATCTTGTTGTTGCTTTTCAGTCCGGTCGTGCATTCCTACTTGGAACTTGTAACCAATGTAAGTTCCGTGAACTGATTCGTCCCGTAAAATTAATTTAATAATTTCGGCAACGTTGTTCAACTTATTATGTCCTAAATAATAAAGTGGGGTATAGAAGCCAGAATAGAAGAGGAAAGTTTCGAGGAAAACATTAGCAACCTTCTTCTTTAATGGATCTTCTTCCGGATTGCGGTAAATATTAGCAATTTGGACCGCTTTATTTTGCAAGAACTCTTCAGAATCTGACCAGTCAAAAATTTCGTTAATTTCTTCAGGGGTGTTTAATGTTGAGAAAATAGTTGAGTAACTCTTAGCATGAACAGATTCCATGAATTGGATGTTATTCAAGACCGCTGTTTCGTGTTGGGTTTTAACGTCTTGCTTTAAGGCAGTTAAACCAGCTTCAGACTGAACAGTATCCAGAAGAGTTAATCCACCGAAAACGTGACCAACAGTCCATTGGTGATCGGTATCAAGTTCTCGCCAATCATCTAAGTCATTCGAAACAGGAATTCGCGTATCGAGCCAGAACTGTTCTGTCAGCTTCTCCCAAGTTGCTTTATCGATCATATCAGAAACTTCATTCCAATTAATCGCTTTGTATTCTGTCAAAGGTTTATATTCTTCAAGCTTCATTTATTAGGCTCCTTATTCACAATCAACCATTTTATAAGATGTGAATTTTTAAAATTCATATATTTTTAAGTTTAGCAAGCATCAATCTGAAAATCAATTTAATCCCGCTTAGATAACACAGCTTTCACATTGGTTTGCACCAATTTCATCATTATCATCAGTAAATGTCCGGACATAGTAAATTGACTTGATCCCCTTCTTGTAAGCATAGTGCCGTAGAATGTTGAGATCACGAGTGGTCATTTTATTTGTTCGACCATTCTTCCATTCATAGAGGCCTTCTGGCATTGTTGAACGAACAAAGAGGGTAAGCGATAGTGATTGATCAACATGTTGTTGAGCAGCCGCGTAAGTATCAATTACTGTTCGCATATCCATATCATATGCAGAACGGTAGTATGGCATTGTGTCATTAGAAAGGTAAGGAGCAGGATAGTAAATTTTTCCAATCATCTTCTCTTGACGTTCTTCAATCCGATTAATGATTGGTGTCAAGCTTGCAGTTGAATCGTTAATGTAGGAAGTAGACCCGTTTGGAGCAACTGCCAATCGATACTCATTGTAAAGTCCATCAGCCATAACGTCATCCTTTAGCTTCTTCCAGTCATCAATCGTTGGAATATGGATGTTTGCAAAAAGCTTCTTAACAAGGTCAGACTTAGGACCCCAATCCTTACTTACGTACTTGTCAAAGTATGAACCATCAGCGTACTTGCTCTTTTCAAAATTATGGAACGTTTCGTGGCGTTCCTTTGCAATTTCATTCGAGGCAACTAGTGACCAGTAATTAAGCAACATGAAGTAGACGCTGGTGAATTCAACAGCAACTGGGCTTCCGTATTGAATATGATTCTTTGCTAAGTAGCCATGAAGGCCCATTGCTCCAAGCCCAATTGAGTGGCTAAGCTCGTTCCCCTTTTTGATTGAAGGAACCACGTCGAGACTTTCAACGTCACTGATCCGGGTTAGACCACGAACGATTGCGCGAATTGAACGACCAAAATCTGGGGTATTCATCATGTTAGCAATATTAGTAGAACCTAAATTACAGCTAATATCAGTACCAAGCGTTTCATAACTTTGATCATCGGCAACAACAGATGGGGTCTGAACCTGAGCGATTTCAGAACAGAGGTTACTCATCACGATTTTGCCGTCAATTGGATTGTCCCGGTTAACGGTATCAATGTTGATAATGTAAGGATAGCCAGATTCTTGTTGAAGCTTACTGATTTCATCTTCGAGGTCACGGGCATTTACTTTCTTTTTGTGAATCTCATCATTGGCAACCATGTTATCGTATTCTTTAGTAATATCAACGTAGGAGAATGGCTTACCGTAAACCCGTTCCACATCATAAGGGCTGAAAAGGTACATATCTTCGTCTTTTTCAACCAATTCATAGAACTTATCAGGAACGGTAATTCCAAGAGAGAGGGTCTTTAGCCGAATCTTTTCGTCAGCATTTTCCTTCTTGGCACCTAGAAATTCAATAATATCCGGGTGGAAGACGCTAAGGTAAACAACTCCAGCACCTTGACGCTGTCCCAACTGGTTAGAATAGGAAAAACTATCTTCTAACAATTTCATTACCGGGACAACGCCACTAGCAGCATGTTCGATTTTCTTGATTGGGGCCCCAGCTTCACGGAGGTTGCTCAAATTAATTCCCACACCGCCACCAATCTTGGAAAGCTGGAGTGCGGAATTGATTGTCCGACCAATTGTATTCATGTTATCTGTTGGCTGAATGGCAAAGCATGAAACGAACTCTCCCCGCCGTTTCCGACCAACGTTTAAGAAGGTTGGGGTAGCTGGTTGGTAGCGTTGGTGAATAATTTCATCGGCCAAGATCATTGCTAAATCTTCATCCCCGTTTGCTAGGTAAAGGGCGTTCATTGCAACCCGGTCGATATAGTTCTCAAGGTAATATTCCTTGTCGTTAGTTCGCAAGGCATATTGAGCATAGAACTTGTAAGCGGCCATAAATGAATGAAAATGAAAATCTTGTTGCTTCAAGTAGTCGTATAACTTTTCAATAAAAGTATCACTATACTTGTCCATAAAGCCGTCTTCAATGTAGTCATTGTCTTCTAACCACTTATAGCGAGCAGTTACGGAGGCAAATTGCTTGGTATTAGGTTTTACATTATTCTCAATAAAGTCTTTGAGAGCGGCTTGATCCTTGTCTAACTGAATCTTGCCATCTTTAGGAATATTAACCTCATTGTTAAGGTCATAGTACTTAACTTGTGTTAAATCAATATCAGACAGTGCCATGTTTTTTCTCACTTTCTATCATTCATTAAAAATAGCGAATAAAAAAAGTGGCTGCGATAAAAAATACTTTCTATCACTAACCACTCTAAAATCATCAAATTTCGGTATAGGTTGATGAATTTTGAATAGTCCTTGCGATTAGATTAAATAGCTTGAGTTAATTTATTTAATTTGTCAGGACGGAAACCAGAAAAGGCATTACCATTTGGCAATTTAACGACTGGAGTTGCCATGAAACCTTCTGACTTTAAACTGTTAATAAATTCTGGTTGTTCATCAATATTATGTTCAACGAAATTAATGTTGTGGGCTTTTAAGAATTTCTTAGTCATTTTGCATTGAATGCAGTTATTTTTAGAAAACACAGTAACCATTTTGATCCCCTCACTCGTCTTATTTGATGTTTTCTAGTATAGCGATCTTATGTAAAAAATCAATGAAAAAGTGCTATATATTGTGTGACTTTAAATGGTGAAACACAATATATAGCACATGAGGTGGGCAATTATGTATGTGAAACTTTTTGATTTATTTCTTGATAAATGATAGATTGATCAACAAACTAATATTATACACTGAAAAGAGAAATTTAACATGGATTAAAGGAGAATTTTTACGATGAGGGAAAGGGTAACGGTTCCCCAAGAAGAACAAGTAAAGTTTATGCGAGCGGCCATTGCTGAAGCAAAAAAAGCAGCGTTGTTAGATGAGGTTCCCATTGGTGCGGTAGTGACCTATCAAGGAAAAATTATAGGTCGTGGTCATAACATGCGGGAAAAATTTCAGGACGTGACTTATCATGCAGAAATGCTAGCAATTATGGAAGCTTGTTCCTACCTTCATAGTTGGCGCCTTGAAGATTGTGACCTATACGTTACTCTTGAGCCATGCATGATGTGTAGCGGAGCAATTGTAAATGCGCGAATCAGAAATGTTTTTTACGGGGCGACTGATCCTAAGGCAGGAACGGTTGATAGTTTGTATCATTTGCTTGATGATGAGCGATTGAATCATCAGGTTTATGTGACTGCTGGTGTTCTTGGTGAACAGTGTAGTCAAATGTTAAAGGATTTTTTTCGGGCAGTAAGGAAAAAGAGGAAACTTGCCCGAAAAAAGAAAAAGACTAGTAATTCTAATTAAAATGTTGTATGATGATATTTGCCGTAAGGCCTTAGAGCAAGGGTATGCTTACGAACCGTGTCAGGTCCGGAAGGAAGCAGCACTAAGTTTGATGTATCTTGTGCTCTAAGTTTTTTGAGAAATTAACCGTGAGGCTGGGATTTTATTTCCTGGCCTCTTTAATTTTATAATTGAAAATTTTATTTGTCTTAAATTCAGTTCAAATGATTTTTCTTTTGATAAAAGCTAGTATAATATTAAGCAGCATTAAAATTACGGAAAGGAAGCTGATTAATGAGTTACCAGGCATTATATCGTGTATGGCGTCCACAGCGGTTTGACGATATGGTTGGTCAACAAGTTGTTACCCGGACGCTCAAAAACGCCATTATTACTCACCAAATTAGTCATGCCTACCTCTTCGCTGGGCCACGGGGGACTGGGAAGACTTCTGCGGCTAAGATTTTCGCCAAGGCTGTTAATTGTCATCATTCTCAAGATGGTGAGCCATGTAATGAGTGTGATACTTGTAAAGCAATTACTAATGGTCAACTAAATGATGTTATTGAAATTGATGCTGCATCGAATAACGGTGTGGAGGAGATTCGTGATATTCGCGATAAGGCGAAGTATGCACCAACGCAAGCGGACTATAAAGTTTACATTATTGATGAAGTTCATATGCTCTCAACAGGGGCGTTTAATGCTTTACTTAAGACACTGGAGGAACCGCCTGCTAATGTAATCTTTATTTTGGCAACAACTGAGCCGCACAAGATTCCGCTTACAATTATCTCTCGGGTTCAGCGGTTTGATTTCCGTCGTATTTCGGCTACTGATTCATTTGAACGCATGAAGTACATTTTGGACCAGAAAAAGGTGAAGTATGACGAAAAAGCATTATGGGTGATTGCAAATGCTGCAGAAGGTGGAATGCGGGATGCATTAAGTATTCTGGATCAGGTCCTCTCCTTCAGTGATAACCAGGTTAAGCTCGATGATGCCCTTTTAGTAACTGGGAGTGTTACTAAGCAGCTGCTAAAGAAGTACTTTTTGGAAGTTTGTCAAAGTCAAAGTGCCTCTGCGCTGGAAACAATGAAGCAGATTCTCGGCGAAGGGAAAGATGGTCAGCGATTTATTGAAGATTTAATCTCGTTTATTCGAGATGTCCTTTTGTATCAGGAATCGCCTGATTTGGTCAAGGTTGAGAGTACGGGATTAAAAGATGAGGACTTTACAGAACTAAGTAAAGCAGCTTCGTCAACAACGCTATACCGAATGATTGATGACCTAAATAATATTCAGATGGAAATGCGGTTTACGACTCATCCGGATGTCTATTTGGAGGTTTTAACAGTTAAGCTATCCCAGCCAGAAGCGGAGCAGTCTGTTACTAGCGTGCCAAAGCCAACTCAAGCTAATCAAGAAGCCAATCAAGCGGAAGTTGATAAACTTCAAGCACAGGTTCAAGCTCTTCAGCAAACCGTTAAAGAACTTCAGCAACAAGGAACCACAACTATTAAGCCGGTTGCAAAAGGCTCTTCTAAAACGGTTAAAGAGCAGCCACGTGTTAAATCACGAAGTAACCGTGTCAATTTGCACCAGATTTATCCAGTTCTTGGTGCAGCCACGCGTCAGGATCTTGCTAAAATGAAAGAACTCTGGGGAGATATGCTGAATATGCTTAGTGTTCCCCAGCGATCGCTCTTACACGTTTCTCAACCTGTGGCTGCCAGCCCGGATGGGATTATCGTAGCGTTTGACTATGCTTTTCTTTTTCAGCAGGCAACTGATGATCAAGCTTTGATTCAGGCAATGGAAGATGGGCTTCAACGTCTGAGTGGTGATCAACGCAGAGTTGTATTTGTCCCTAAGGATCAATGGCCGCAAATACGGAAAGAGTATATTCAAAGTCATGGTTTAGGTAAAGGGACTTCTCGTCCTGCTAGTGATAATTCTCAACCTACGGCAGCCAGTGCTGAGGAACCAGCAGAGGAGCCGGTTTCAACTGCTCCGGTAATGGTTCAAGAACCACAACCAAAGTCAGACGAGCAAAAAGATTTGGTTACGACTGCCCAAGAATTGTTCGGTAGTGATATTGTTAAGGTAGAAAATAATTAAAGGGGAATGATAAATTATGATGAACGGTATGAACATGCAACAAATGGTAAAACAAGCTAAAGAAATGCAAAAGAAAATGATGGCTGAACACGAAGAACTCGCTAAGCAACAATTTGTTGGTCAAGCACCGGATGGCATGGTAACCGCAACCTTTACTGGTGATAATAAGTTGGTTAACTTGGAAATTAAGCCAGAAGCTGTTGATCCTGATGACATTGATATGCTTTCAGATCTTGTATTGGCAGCCGTTAATGATGGAATGAAGAAGGTCAACGATGCTACCCAAAGTACTTTGGGTAAGTACACTCGTGGCTTGGGGATGTAAGAGTGCAGTATCCTGAACCGCTAGCAAAGCTAATTGAAAGCTACACTAAACTACCGGGTATCGGTCAAAAGACGGCTACCCGGCTAGCTTTTTATACACTGACGATGCAAGGCGATGATGTTACGAACTTTGCTAAATCATTGTTGTCAGCCAAGCGCGATCTTCATAGTTGTAGTATTTGCGGCAACATTACTGAAGATGATCCGTGCCCAATTTGTCAAGATAAGACTCGTGACCGTTCACAAATCCTTGTAGTTGAGCAATCACAGGATGTTATGGTAATGGAGCGAATGCACGAGTATCACGGCTTATATCACGTCTTAAATGGTGTGATTTCACCCGTTGCGGGAACTGGCCCAGAAGATATTAATATTACTAGCTTATTAGATCGCTTGAAAAAGGACGATGAGATAAAAGAAGTGATTATTGCAACTAACGCTTCATCGGATGGTGAGCTAACTGCTAGTTACCTTGCAAAATTGATTAAGCCTGCCGGAATTAAAGTTACGCGGTTAGCCCACGGACTTTCTGTCGGAGCTGATATTGATTATGCGGATGAAGTAACCCTGTTTAAGGCTGTTCAAGGACGAACGGAGATGTAACGAATGCTTTTTCATCATCGGAATCAAGAAGAGATAAAGCAAGAGCGCGACCAGCGACTATTGAACTTAATTTATGAAACAAAGGCAAGCTGGGATCACGCAAAGGAAACCGAGCGAGCTGTTTATGAGGCCAATGCAAGTACGGAACTTCATTATCGTAGTCGCTTACAAGAGCAAAAGTATTTGTACCTTTACCGAATTGCGCGCAAATTTAAAGTGCATGGTGAACTAAACCAGAGCGTAATCGATCGTTAGGAAGAGGATTAATGGTAGGAAAATTTATTTCATTTGAAGGACCGGATGGTGCTGGAAAAACAAGTGTAATTACCGCAATTCAAGCCGAGTTAGAGCAACAGCTTGGCAATGAAAAAGTAATGTATACGCGTGAACCTGGAGGCAACCATATTTCTGAGCAGATTCGCCGGGTCTTGTTTGACGAGCATAACACTGATATGGATGGCAGGACGGAGGCGTTATTATTTGCGGCTGCCCGTCGTCAGCACATCGTTTCAGAGATTTTGCCAGCCTTAAAAGCAGGTAAAGTAATTCTTTGTGATCGTTATGTTGATAGTTCAATTGCTTATCAGGGAGCTGGGCGCCATCTTGGTGAGCAAAAGATTTGGCAAATTAACCAGTATGCAATTGACGGGTTGCTGCCTGACTTAACTATCTATTTGGATGTTGAGTCAAAGTTAGGTTTACAGCGAATTGATAAACACCGGGCCAACCAAGTTAACCGGTTAGACGAAGAACAGTTAAGTTTCCATAAAACTGTTCGTGAAGCATTTCTTCGTCTTCAACGAGAAGATCCAGAAAGAATTAAGTTGATTGATGCTAGTCAGTCGCTGCCTAAGGTAATTAGCGATGTTAAACAAACAATTCATGCAAAGTTTAATGATTTGTTTTAAGGCAATGGTATTTAAGGAAAGGTGATTTATTATGAAAATGATAATTGCGATTGTTCAATCCAAGGACAGTAATCGGCTTCGGAAAGCATTTGCCAACAACCATATCCAAATGACTCAACTTTCTACAACCGGTGGCTTTCTCCGTGAAGGGAACGCAACGTTTTTGATCGGGATTGAAGATGAGCGCGTTCAAGACGTTCTTGATATTATTAAGAAGAACGCTAAATCTCGTGAACAATATGTTACGTCGCAAATGCACATGGATGTTGAAGGGGGCTCTGCCTTTCCGGTTAATGTCCAAATTGGTGGAGCAACTGTCTTTGTAATGCCAGTAGAGCAGTTTCATAAGTTTTAGTTGAGTAGGTGAAAAGAAGTGGCTGACCAATTGCAGGCAGAACGTTTGCAGCCCTTAATTGTTAAACAATTGCAAACGGTAATAAAAAATCATGAACTAGCGCATGCTTACCTCTTTGTTGGTCCAACTGGCTCAGGAAAAAGTCAATTGGCCATGTGGTTAGCACTACGGCTTTTCTGTCTCCATTTACAAAATGGTGAGCCTGATCTTACTTGTTCAGAATGCCAGCGAATTTTAAGCGGCAACCATCCTGATGTGGTCGTTGCTAAACCGGAAGGACGGCAAATTAAGGTTGATGAGATCCGTCACTTGAAGGATGAATTTACTAAAAGTGCTGTTGAGGGAAATAAAAAGCTCTTTGTAATTCATGATGCCGAAAAGATGACGAATAATGCTGCCAATAGCTTGTTAAAGTTTATTGAAGAACCGGGTCCGGGAATTTACATTTTAATGTTAACCACTAATAAGAGCGCAGTATTACCTACAATCCGTTCGCGGACACAAGTAATTGAGTTGCGTCCATTAGCGCGGGCTGAGCTTGAAAAAGCATTAGCTAAGCAAGAAATTCCCCGAACAGAACGAAGCGTTGCTATCGGATTAACTGATTCTGTAAGCGAAATTCTGGAATGGCGAAAAGATGACTGGTTAAAACAGACAATTGCAGCAATCTCATTGTGGTACCGGCACATCAGTAATGCAAACATGTTAGGCTTCGTTGATGTTCAAACAGAGATCGTTAAGCTAGCAACTGATCGTCAAAAGCAGCAGTTGATTCTCGATCTCATGGCATTGATTTGGCGAGATACGTTATTGATTGCCAACGGAATGACTGCTGAAGAGGATCTGCACTTTTTACAGGATCAAGAACTCCTAACAACAACCGCTCAACAATATTCTGTACAGACATTGTTAGAAATTAGTCAGGAAACATTGGCTAGTCGACACCTTTTAGACCAAAACATGGCATTTCAGAACGTTGCAGAACAGTTAACCATCAAAATTGCTCAAGCACTTTCGGCATAGGAGGATAATCACAATGAGTGAACATAGTAATCCAAGTAATATTTATGATCGCTTCGCTCAGGTAACTAAGCAAACACATGACCTAGTTGCTAATATGGAACAGCTCCAGGCCCAGGTGACAGAATTAATGGAAACTAATGCTGAACTTTCAATTGAAAATGATCATTTACGAACGATGCTAAAGAAGATGCATCAACAAAAGCATGATGATGATCACCTTTCCGGTTCACGGGAAAACTTAAAGAAGTTGTACCAGCAGGGTTTTCATGTTTGCAGTGAATACTTTGGTAAGCGGCTTGAGCAGAATGAATCGTGTACTTTTTGCTTAGACACGATTTTTGGTCATGATCAGCCAACAATTAAGTAGGGAGAGGAAAATGCAACAAGTTAGTAGTTTTCAAAATCAGGATTCGGGAACGTTATACCTTGTACCAACACCGATCGGCAACTTAGACGATATGACATTTCGGGCAGTTAAGGTGCTAACGGAGGCTGACTTGATTGCAGCTGAGGATACGCGGCATACTCAACAATTATTAAACCATTTTGATATTCACACGCCTGAGATTAGTTTCCACGAACATAATACGGAACAACGAATTCCAGAATTAATTGGTAAGTTAAAAGCTGGAATTACGATTGCTCAATGTAGTGATGCGGGGATGCCATCAATTTCCGATCCCGGAAAAGAATTAGTTGCAGCAGCAGTAAAAGAGGGGATCCCGGTTGTTCCATTGCCAGGTGCTAACGCCGGCTTGACCGCGTTAATCGCCTCCGGTCTCGTTCCCCAGCCATTTTACTTTTATGGTTTTCTTGAACGGAAGCACCAACAGCAAGTTCAGGAATTAGAACAATTACGGAATCGTTCAGAGACCATGATCTTCTATGAAGCACCCCATCGGTTGAAGAAAACTCTTAAAGTGATGGCTGAGGTTTTTGGTGACGATCGACAAGCCGTTTTAGCTCGTGAATTGACTAAACGGTATGAGGAGTTTAGTCGGGGAAGCTTAGCTGAGCTAACTGCTTTTTATGATGAACACCAGCCACGAGGGGAATACGTTGTGTTAATAGCAGGGAATCCTCATCCAGATGAAGAGGTTCAAAATAATGAGACTGGAACGCCAATTGAACAGGTTGACCAGAAAATTAGTGAAGGGTTATCCACTAATGAAGCAATTAAATTGGTTGCCAAGAAGAATAAGCTAAACCGTCAGGAACTCTATAAGCAGTACCATAATATTTAGGAGTAAAAATGGAATTAAAACAATCAGCACAAGAATATGAAATTCCACATCAATTAACTTACTATGAGTGTGATGAATTAGATCACCCTACTTTGAGTATGGTAATGAGTATGCTCTCTGTTGTTGCTGATGAACAAAGCAACAAGCTAGGATTAAATCAGGAAGTCGTTCAATCGACAGGTGGCTCGTGGGTCTTTGTGAATTTTGAAGGGAAGCTTGATCTTCAATCTTTGAGAAGTGGTGACACTGTTATTCTGGGGACACGAGCAACAGGATATAACCGTTTTTTCGCTACCCGTGAGTTTTGGGTTCGTGATAAGGATAGTCAAAAAGAATATGCTCATGTACAAGCGTTATTAGTATTTATGAATTTAACTAGTCGAAAGATGGAGCAGATTCCTGAAAAGGTAATTGCAGCTTATCAAGCGCCAAAAGTTAAGCGGGTGTCACGGGGGAAGCGCCCTAAGCCGATTACAGAAGATGCACTATTATCAGAAAAGCAATATCATGTTCGCTATTTTGATTTAGATGCTAATCGACATGTTAATAATGCTCGTTACTTTGATTGGCTTTTAGATCCGCTTGGTGAGGAATTTTTAACGACTCACCAATTAAAGTCATTTTCAATTCAATACCACCAAGAAGTTCGTGCCGACCACGATATTATTAGTGAATTTACGATGGCAGATCCGCATACTAGTCTTCACCAGATTAAAAGTAACGGTACACTTTGTACGATAGCTGAGTTTGGCTGGTTAAGTTAAAAAATTGTCGAATTAAGCCGTTCGAAAACTACTGTACTAAAAAAGGGTTCAGGAAAGACATTTTGTTTTTTCTGAACCCTTTTTAGCACTCTCTTTTTGTTCATTAATGGTAGACTTAAAGTGGAAAAACATTGAGGGGTGATTAGAATGAAAAATTCGTTAACGGCAGTAATTTATTTACAACCGGACCAGATTTTCTTACGGATTATTGAGCTCCCAAGCCTTAAAGTAATTAATGACGTCCGTTCAGGGTTATTTGATATCGGTGAAGATGATAAAACCGCTAATTATCGCAAAAATATGGCAGCGATTACTGATAATATAGAAGGATTTAAGGAACTAATCAGTGATTATCAAGTTGATAATATTAGATTCTATGGTGCCTATGAAGATATGGATAGTGTCACTGCTAGTTATGTTGCTGACCAGCTAAAGGTTCGTACAGGGCTAAAAATTGAGTGGCTGAATAATAATCAATTAATGGCCCAGTCAATGAGTTATATTGTTGATCAGTTACCAGAATTTAAGAAGCTCAGTAAGCACTGTTTGTATATTTTGAGTATTGGTTTAGACAGCTCAACATTGGCATTCTTCCACCATGGTAACTTTGAAACTTCATGGGAAATTGATCTTGGTGGTGCCCAGATTCACCGCTTAGTTAACCAGTTGCGACAAACAACGACTAATCCAACAGAAATTATTCAGGATTATATTGGGAGTAAGCTTGGTTACTTAGCGCCTGAACTAACACAACAGCAGAAGACAACGATGATTGTCCAGAATGCACCGTCGTTAGCAAAACGCTATGTAGATAAACACCAAAAGATTGGTGAAATTGATCGGAAAAAGTTTCGGGAAACGTTTAATCACCTACTGATTCCTCAAGATCGGTATATGTACAACAATGATATTGATCTGGCAGAGGCGCAAGATGAATATATTTTACCGAACTATTTGGTAATTGCTCGAATGTCAGAATTGATTAACCCGTCAAGCCTTTACGTTACTAACCTTTCAATTATGGATGGGATTGCAAACGGGATTGCGACAGATAATGACGTTTCTCAAGCTACCGTAAATAATATGATCCGGACATCTGCGGACAATATTGCTAAACGGTACGGAATTGACTTTGCTCATGCAGACTTTGTTAAGAAGTATGCGCTCCAATTCTTTGACGAATTACGACCAATTCACCGGTTAAGTAACCATTATCGGTTGCTGTTGGAAGTGGCAACTAAGGTTGATGATATTGGGAATTTTATAAATCAACAAGGCCACTATCGCCATTCAGCATATATCTTGGAGGCTAACCCGATGATCGGGCTTTCAGATGAAGATAACTTGATTATTGCTGAGGTTGCCCGTTATCACAGTACGGAAAGTCCAACCATCAATCAGTCACATTATCGTCATCTGGACGAAGATATTCAATTGCCAGTTGCTAAGTTAGCAGCAATCTTAAGGTTAGTTGATTCCTTAGATGATTCACGGCAGCAGAAGATTAGTCGAATTCAGTTGAAGTTAAAAAACGGCCGATTAATTATCAAAGCGACTAGCTCAGATGATTTAGTGCTAGAAAGCTGGTCATTTAGTCATAAGTCGCAACTATTTGGTGATGTCTTCGGTATTAAACCGGTGTTAAAGGAAAAAGAGGGGCGGTAAAATGTACAAGGAATTTTATAAACCACAAAATTACGTTAACCGGGAACTTAGTTGGATCGATTTTAATGGTCGGGTTCTCCAAGAAGCAACCGATACTAGTAACCCGCTTCTTGAACGGGCAAATTTCTTAGGAATTACCCAAAGTAACGTTGATGAATTCTTCATGGTACGGGTTGCGTCACTTCATAAATTGGCAGCTGCTAATGTAACAACGACGGATGCGTCAGGAATGACACCTGAGGAGCAGTTAACGGCTGTTAATAAGAAAGAACATGAAATGGTAAAGGAACGCTACGAAGTCTACAACAAGCAAATTATTCCTGACCTAAAACAACACCATATTAAGATCATGCAACTAGCTGATTTAGATGATCGGCAAAAGGAATTTATTCGGCGGTACTTTAGTGATGAACTAATGCCAGTATTAACACCGATGGCTGACGATACATCACGGCCATTCCCGTTTATTGCTAACAATTCACTTAACATTGCTATTCAATTACGGCGGGATCCAAAGCAAAAGAAAGCCGTCCAGGAACAAGAAATCCTTGAAGGCGATCGGGAGGTTAAGAGTCGCCAGCTTGAACCTCACGATGATAGCCGAGAATCGGACATTAAATTTGCTACCGTTCGTGTTCCATCTATTTACAAGCGGCTAGTTCGTTTGCCGGGAGAGAATAACTTTATTTTAATTGATGAAGTGATTAAACGGTTCCTTGGGCAGCTTTTTCCTGGTTATCAAATTTTAGCTTCAGCAACTTACCGAGTAATGCGGGATATGGACTTGGATGTGGCAGAAGAAGATACTTCTGACCTATTACGAGCTGTTAAGCACCAGTTACGTGAACGGGAACATGGTGAAGTAATGCGGCTTGAAGTAGAAAACTCGATTGATGAGTGGCTAGAGGATCAGCTGATTGACAACCTGCACGTGAATGAACGTTCAATTTACCGGGTAAATGGTCCAGTAGATTTAACCTTCTTGAAGAAGCTTTCGGGGATGGTTGATGGGCATGACGATCTCCGCTTTCCACCATTCCATGCTTACCAAAACCCTGCTTTAGACATGGAACATAATATTTTTGCTGCTATCCGGAAGCACGATTATTTAATGCAGCACCCGTATGATAGTTTTCAATCAGTAGTTAACTTTATTCACCAGGCGGCACTTGATCCAGAAGTCCTTGCGATCAAGATGACCCTTTACCGGGTATCTGGAAATTCACCGATTATTAAGTATTTAGGGATGGCTGCTCAACGAGGAAAACAAGTAACTGTCCTGGTAGAAGTTAAGGCTCGGTTTGACGAACAAAACAACGTTCGGTGGGCTCAACGATTAGAGCAAATGGGCTGTCACGTAATTTATGGACTTGTCGGCCTTAAAACACACTGTAAGGTTGCTCTGGTTATTCGGCGCGATGAGGATGGTCTTCGTCGTTACATGCACCTGGGGACCGGGAACTATAATGATGTGACTGCTCATTTCTATACTGACATGGGCCTTCTTACTTGTGAACAGGAAATTGGGATGGATATGACAAACCTCTTTAACATGTTATCTGGGTTTGCTCGGCCACCGTACTTCAATAAGATTCGTGTTTCGCCAAACGGAATTCGGAACTTTATTAACCAGAAGATTGATCAACAAATTAAAATTGCTGAGAGCGGCAATCCAGCCTTGATTCGAATGAAGATGAATTCACTTTCGGATAAACAAATTATTGCACACCTGTATGAAGCAGCATCTAAGGGAGTTAAGATTCAGCTGATTATTCGGGGAATTACTTGTTTGCGGAACGATTTACCGGAGCTGCACGGGAATATTGAGGTTCACTCAATTGTTGGTCGATTCCTTGAACACTCCCGGATTTACTACTTTGAAGGTAACGGTAATGAAGAAATTTACCTTTCAAGTGCTGATATGATGACCCGCAACCTTAATCGGCGGGTTGAGGAACTTTATCCAGTAGAACAGGCAGATACAAAGGGCTAAGGCAATTTCAATCCTTGACGATATGTGGAAGGATAACGTCAAGGCCCGGATCCTTGTTGGCGATCACTATGAACGGATTGATAATCGTGGTGAAGAGCCATTTAATGCACAAGAATTCTTTGTTCAACGGGCAAATGTCGAAAGCAAACAAACGAAACGCCAGGAAAAGTCGAAACGTCATTTTTCAAATGTTTTTGAAACGTTAAGTCGCCACGTTCCAAGTCTCCACCTTGATTCACGAAAGGGTGAACACCATGAGTAAGGACTCTCAATACCTAGCAATCATCGATCTTGGTTCTAACTCTGTCCGCTTAAAGATTGATCAGATTAACCTTGATGGTTCGTACCAGACAAAACAGTACGAGAAACGATATGTTCGTCTTTCATCAGATATGGGACCAGAAAAGATTTTAAAACCGGAACCAATTAAACGAACGCTAAGAGCGCTTACCGAATTTCGCCAGATTTGTGATCAATATAGGCATCTGAAAATTCTTGCTGTAGCGACAGCAGCGGTTCGTCAGGCGCAGAATCAAAGTGATTTTTTACAGCAAGTTCAGAAAAAAACTGGCTTTGTAATTCACGTGATTTCCGGTGAACAAGAGGCTTACCTTGATTATATCGGGGTTAGTCATACTTTAGCCCTGAAAAATGGTGCCATCCTAGATACTGGTGGTGCTAGTATGGAGATTATCCTGGTTAATGACGGGCAGGCTGAAGAAGTAGTAAGTATCCCACTCGGTTCAGTTTTACTTTCGCAACGGTATGGACTTGGGGATCAAGTTAGTGCTCCCAACCTGTTTAACGCGATTGTGAAAGTTGATCAGGTCCTAAGTAAGGAGTTATGGCTAAATCGTATTCGTCATGGTGAACTGGTTGCACTAGGGGGCTGTAACCGAGCATTGGCAAAAATTTTCCGTTGGCAACAAGCAGTTAATTCAAGTCGGGTTGCACCAGTCCACGGGTTAACGATGAGTCCCGATGAGGCATTCACAATTATGCAGCAGCTATTAAGAAGCTCGCGAAGTGAACGGGCTAAGATCCGTGGCGTTAACAAGGAACGGGCTGATGTTATTGTGGGTGGCCTATTGCCATTAATGAGTATTGTTCGTCAGCAGCAAATTCAACAAATCCAATTTAGTGATAGTGGCCTACGTGAAGGATTACTATTTCGGTATCTTGAACATGAAACCAGCTTAGAAAATTTAATCACCCTGTAATCGGTTACACTATTTACTAAAATTTTACTTAATTTTACTAAACGGCCAATTATAAAAGTGCTACAATCGTATTTGAACAAGGAATTAGTAGACAGTCTGGTATTAGCAGATGTTGTCGGATAAGGAGGAAACAACATGGCAATTTTAGTTGCTGGTGGTGCCGGTTATATCGGTTCGCACATGGTTAAGGATTTAGTAGAACATGGGCAAGATGTTGTTGTTGCTGATAATCTTTCTACAGGTCACCGTGACGCAATTAACCCTAAGGCTAAATTTTACGAAGGGGATATTCGCGACCGGAAGTTCTTGGACAAGATCTTTGATAATGAAAACATTGAAGCAGTTGTACACTTCGCTGCTTTCTCAATTGTTCCCGAATCAATGAGCAAACCATTGAAGTACTTTGATAACAACACTGGTGGAATGATTACCTTGCTTGAAGCAATGCGTGATCACAATATTAAGTACATTGTCTTTAGCTCTACCGCTGCTACCTATGGCGTTCCAGAGCATATGCCAATTAAGGAAACGGATCCACAAAATCCAATTAACCCGTATGGCTTGAGTAAGCTGATGATGGAGAAGATGATGCACTGGGCTGACAAGGCTTACGGAATTAAGTTTGTTGCTCTTCGGTACTTCAACGTTGCCGGTGCCGCACCAGACGGAACCATTGGTGAAGATCACGGCCCTGAAACCCACCTAGTTCCAATTATTTTGCAAGTTGCTCAAGGTAAGCGTGATGAATTGAGTATCTTTGGTGACGACTACAACACACCAGACGGGACCAATGTTCGTGACTATGTTCATGTTATGGACTTGGCTGATGCCCACATTTTAGCAATTAAGTACCTTGAAGCTGGCAATGAAAGCAATGCCTTTAACTTAGGTTCCTCAACCGGATTCTCTAATAAGCAAATGCTTGAAGCAGCTCGAGAAGTTACTGGCGAACCAATTCCCGCAAAGATTGCTCCACGGCGTCCAGGAGACCCTGATTCATTAGTTGCCGCTAGTGACAAGGCCCGGAACGTTCTTGGCTGGGATCCAAAATACGATGATGTTCATGACATTATCGCAACAGCATGGAAGTGGCATTCAACCCACCCAAAGGGCTATGATGACCGCGACTAATTAGTAAAGTTTAGAATGTATTCATAATAATAAACCTTCAAAAAAGCAACGTTTAGCAGGGGGAGTTTAGCTAAACGCTGCTTTTTATTTTGGCCTAAATTAATGCAAAAAGTGGTTGGTGTGATAAGATGTTAGATGATTGAAAGGATGATCGAAGAAATGAAAGTACTTGCCATTGATACGTCAAACCATCCAATGAGTGTTGCGGTAGTTGAGGATGATCAGCTTTTGGCAACTGAAACATTGAACATGGTGCGTAACCATAGTATTTATTTGATGCCAACAATTGATAAGCTATTTAACCTGGTTAAGTGGCAACCAGAAGACGTTGACAGAATCGTTGTTGCTCAGGGACCAGGATCATATACCGGTATTCGGATTGCGGTTTCAACCGCCAAGGTCCTCGCTGACACTTTGAAGAAGGAACTAGTTGGTATTTCGAGCCTTGAAGTACTAGCACGGAATGTTGTGCCAACAACTAAAGAAGTAATTGTGCCATTTCTTGATGCCCGGCGCGGTAATGTTTTTGCAGGTGCATACCAGTGGCAAGATGGAAAATTGGTTAATCGGATTCCAGATCAACATCTGGCAATGAAGGACCTCCTCCAGCAACTTGATCAATTACAGCAGCCAATTTTGTTAGTTGGGCACTTAACTGAACGAATTGAGAAGACAATGGGAGAAATGCCAGCCAACATCCAGTTAGCTCCACGACCATTTGCCATTCCTTCAACTTACCAGTTAGCACTTGCTGGAGAAAATGCTCAGCCAGTTAAGGATATTGATTCGCTGATTCCGCATTATTTACGGATTACAGAGGCTGAGGCTAACTGGCAAAAACTTCATCCGGGTGAGACTAGGCAAAATTATGTTCGCGAAGTTTAAAAACTGGCTTAAACATCATCAGGAAGCAGGCCAATTAACATTTGATCAACAACCGAAGCTAATCAACGGACGTCAGTTTACCATTCGTCGTGCAAGATTCACTGATATCCCTTCAATTATTAGGATTGAAGAATTGATATACGGGACGGCTCCCTGGAACGCCAATGCTTTTCAAATTGAACTAGAACGGGATCACGATCGATTGTATCTTGTAACAGTCTATGATGGACAAGTGGTTGGCTATGCTGGTTGTTCATTTAACTGGTATAAACATGAAAGCCACATTACTAATATTGGTGTAAGTCCGGCTTATCAGGATCAGGGAATCGGTGCTAATTTGATTCAAATTTTAAAGACCTATGCTGGCAACCATGGTTATCCGCGAATGACGCTAGAAGTCCGGATTCATAACCTAAGAGCACGAAAATTGTATGAACAACTTGGATTTCATCAAACCAGTATAAAAGCGCACTATTATATTGATAATCGCGAAGACGCGGTTGAGATGGAAGTAAAATTGCAAAGTAGAGGGGAAAATACTTAGTTATGGCAGAGAGAACGTTAATTTTGGCATTTGAAACGAGCTGTGATGAAACAAGTGTCGCGGTTGTCGAAAATGGTACCAAGATTTTGTCAAATATTGTTGCAACCCAGATTGATAGCCACCAACGATTTGGCGGTGTTGTTCCAGAGGTGGCTAGTCGGCACCACATTGAATGGATTACCCGGTGCACTGATCAGGCACTAGCAGAAGCTAACGTTTCATATAACGATATAGCAGCTGTCGCGGTTACTTATGGTCCGGGACTTGTCGGTTCATTATTAATTGGAGTTACTGCAGCTAAAGCAATTGCATGGGCACACAAATTACCATTAGTGCCGGTAAACCATATGACTGGTCACTTATATGCTGCTCGCTATGTTGGCGAGTTTAAATACCCACAAATGGCATTGCTTGTTTCGGGCGGTCATACAGAATTAGTCTACATGAAAGCTGAACATGAATTTGAAATCATTGGTGAAACTCGTGATGATGCTGCAGGTGAGGCTTATGATAAAATTGGCCGAGTCCTTGGGGTTAATTATCCTGCTGGAAAAACGATTGATGAATGGGCAGCTAAGGGGGAGGATACTTTCCACTTCCCACGAGCAATGGAAAAAGAAGCAAACTATGACTTTAGTTTTAGTGGCTTAAAGAGTGCCTTTATTAATACGGTTCATAATGCTGATCAACGGGGCGAAAAACTAAATAAATATGACTTAGCAGCTAGCTTTCAACAAAGCGTTGTTGATGTGTTGGCAGAAAAAACGATGCGAGCACTTGATCGCTATCCGGTAAAACAACTGATCTTAGCTGGTGGGGTTGCTGCTAACCATGGTCTTCGCTCTCGATTAGACCGTGATATGCATAAGTATCATCCAGACGTAACGATGCTTCAGGCACCACTGAAATTATGTGGTGATAATGCAGCAATGATCGGTGCGGCTGGATACATGTGCTATCAACACGGTGATCGTGCTGGAATGAATTTGAATGCAGAGCCGGGATTAATGTATGGTCGAATGAAGTAAAAATAAGAATGTAATAAATAAAATCTCTAAGTAGTTAATGAAAAGATAAGCTTCTTAGAGATTTTATTTATTAATGAGTAGTTACTGATTGCTGCTTTCATAACTGGTAGTTATAATTACATTTTCAATAGTTGATTTATCTTGTAAAGTGATCATGTTAACTTATTCACAGAAAGATGAAGGGAGTTAATATCAATGAATAAGTTAACAGATAAAGTAATGCTTCGTCATGGCGCAGAATTGAATGATCGGGTTGTTATGGCTCCGATGGTTACTTGGGGTGGAACAGATACTGGTGAGATAACCCAAGAACAGTTAGACTATTACGCACGACGTTCACAAGTTGCAGGAATGATTATTACCGAAGCCGCCTATGTTGATCCAGAAGGAATTGCGTTTAAAGGTGAAATTGGTGTCTCCAATGATCGCTATTTACCGGGATTAAAAGACTTAGCTAAAACAATCCAGAGTCACGGAGCTAAGGCAATTTTACAATTGCATCATGGTGGTCGTGAAGCTGGAGTTTATTATGATCGTGGGGGCATTCCAGTTGTACCTTCGCAAATGGATTTTCCATTTATTGATTATCCAGTTCGTCAACTAACAAAGGAACAAATTCATACAATTATCGAAGAATTTGCTGAAGCTACAAAGCGGGCAATTGATGCTGACTTTGATGGTGTTGAAATTCATGGAGCCAATCATTATTTATTACAGCAGTTCTTCTCTGCTTATTCTAACCACCGTGAAGATGAATATGGTGGGACGTTAAGAAAACGAATGGAATTTGAACTGGAGATTGTCGATCAGGTACTTGAGACAGTGCGGAAGTATGCTAAGAAAGACTTTATTATCGGCATTCGAATTAGCCCAGACGAAATTCATGGTGATAATGTTGGTTTTACTTACAAAGAAAATCAAGCCTTTATCAAGGAATTGAACAAAAAGGATCTTGATTATGTTCACGTAGCTGGGAACTTTGTTAAGGGATTTGAATACGTTCCTCAAGGAGCAGAAAGTGATATTACAATTTTATATAAAGAAGTATTAAACCCAGAAATTAAGTTAATTGGTTGTGGTTCAGTATTTAGTGCTAAGGAAGCAGAAGAAGCTGTTCAAGAAGCAGATTTAATTGCCATTGCTAGAGAAGCATTAATTGAACCAGATTTTGCTAAAAAAATTCATGAAGGACAAGAAGCAGACATTATTTCTGAGGTGTCTCCTGAAATCTTGCCTGACTTAAAATGGACTAAGACATTGACTAATATCATTGTTAAAGGTGAGGGTGTCACAGGGAAACACGCACAACACGGTTATGTTCAAGCACTACCATTACCTAATGATGATTCAATTAAGCAATATCAAGGAGACGGCTTTACTAAGCGTTTTTAAATTTAATGTTTTGAGTAGGCTGTTATGAAGTGAGCTGAAGGGGCTGTGACATAAGTCCCTAATAATAAGCGGAGTTAGATGAAATCTTCGGATTTCATTTAACTCCGTTTTCCTTTAAAATATATGTTAGTAAAAGAAAAAGACACCGACCAGCCC
>NZ_JABUXR010000020.1 GCF_014838745.1 Limosilactobacillus urinaemulieris | reverse complement strand
GTGAAGTGAAGGTGTGAATAATTGGAAGATAAGGCACTCGGCTAATTTGGTTGGGTGTCTTTTTTGATTAGTATATGATTAAACAACAACTAATCAACTAGAAGATTATAGAGATGATAACTAACCCTTTGGTCCAAATGAAGATTCATCGAAACGATTGGTTTACCATTTTGCAGTTCCTGTTGTGCTGAGGAATCAAGATATTGGCATGTGCCTAGGTAATAAAAGGACTTATTATCATCAGCATCTGACTTCTTTACAAATAATAATAACTGTCGTTGATTATCAAAAAACTTTTGAACTTCTTTACTGGTTAATTTGCGATTATTTTTAGAATAATAATGCAAGATCCGATCACTAAGAAAACGGTCTTCATATTGAATGGACTTACTGATTTTTTCTGATTTTTTGTAGGTTACAAAAATCATTCCATACTGGTCATTAAAATAATATCCACCAATATTTTGGGCAGTAACATTCGTAGGGTTATTGCTTAATCTCATGACATCTTTTCTCGTGTACTTTTGACCAATTGTAAAAAAGTGATCTGATTGATATCTTTTTGCTCGACATAATCCAGTCTGAATACTGTCTACCCACAGCATTCGAAAATCTTCATTTCTCTGAAGTGAATTCCAAATATTTGGGTTTAAACAATATTGCTCTTGTTGACTATCCCATGTAACTAAGGGCTGTCCTCCGTAATCCTGACGTGACGGAAAAGCGTTCTGATTATAGAATGTTAAATTGAGCACTCTTTGTACTGAATCTATTACTTTCCGATTGGTTAAGCAATGGTTATCATTTAATACTCTTAGAAATTCTTGTGAATTAATAACGGGGTGTTTCAATAACAATTCTAACAATAACAATTCGTGACGTCGCTTACCATTAAGTAACTCTATATTGAGGAAAGTTAATACTTTATTTTCATAATTGGAAATATAAACAGTTTCGTCCATCTTTTTAAGAAAATTAGCGTAATTATTTTCTTTGTTAACTAAAATTACCGGATCAATTGAGTTTGACTTAATAAAATCTCTTAATAGTGGAATTCTGCCAACTCTCTTTTTCATTTTTTTGTAAACTGTTCGCAAATTCCGCATACTGTCAAATTTAGCTTGGCGAATTGATTCGAAGATTTTTTCTTTAGCTACTTGTTCAAAGTAAATAGTTGAAACTCCAATTGTTGGTTCAATATTAGTAGTTTCACGCGCACTATCCTTAGAATACGAAGAATCATCAGTAAGAGAAACTGGAACAATGTAGTTGTTTTTATAATTACCAATAAAATCAAGGACTTCTACATATTCTTTTCCCTTAAATTTACGTAATCCCCGTCCTAATTGTTGGATATAAACAATATTAGAATTTGTGTTTCGCAAAAGGACAACCTGATTAACACAGGGAATATCAATTCCTTCATTAAAAATATCTACAGTAACGATATACTTGATAGTTCCATTTTCAAGTTCTTTAACTACCTGTTTTCTCTTCGATTCGCTATCCGCTCCAGAAAGAGTCTTTGAAGAATATCCTTGCTTAGTAAGTTCTTTTGCAAGAGTAGTCGCCTCAGATACCTTTGAGCAGAATATTAAGCCATGTAAAGCGTCTCCAGAATATCCATAGTAATTAGTTTGCTCTAAAATATATTGCACACGTTCTTTACTTGAAAGCCATTTAACAACCTGCTGTGTGTTTTTTTTGCTTGTAGTCCCATTATTGTAGCGGTTAATCTCTTGATTAACTTTTTTATCCTGAAATTCATAATCGCTTATTCCAACATAATGAAAGGGACAAAGCATATTCTCCTTTAAAGCTTGTGGAAGACGTATTTCATATGCAATATTGTAATCAAACAATTTAAAAACATTAAAATCATCATTTCGCTCTGGCGTTGCAGTCATTCCAAGATAAAATTTTGGACGAAAATACTTCATTATTCTTTGGTAGGTTTCAGCACCAGCATGATGCACCTCGTCTATTAAAATATAGTCAAACTCGTCTTTAGAAAATGACAATAAGTGATCTTTCTTACTAAGAGTTTGAACTGTTGCAAAAACATACTTGGCATCTTCATCCCGTGAATTACCTGTGTAAAGACCATAATCTTCTTTTTGACCACCTAGGACTTTGTAAAAACTATTTTTGGACTTTTCTAATATTTGTTCGCGATGGGCCAAAAAGAGCATTTTCTTTGGTTTAGCATCTTTGACATCAAATGCACCTAAATAAGTTTTTCCTGTACCGGTTGCTGAAATAACCAAGCCTCTTTTTTGCCTTGCTTTCGTAATAAATGCAGTTGCTTGATAGCATCTTTTTGCATTTGATTTGGCTTGATAGCATCATCATTTTTTACCTGATTTAAATCTGATGTTAAAATCGAATGATTCTGGTTTTTCTTATAAATGACCTCATAGTTTACAATCCACTCATGGTTTAAGTTCTTAGCATTATTCCATTCCGACTCAACATTTGAGCTAACTTGGTCAACAATATCGCCATCATCTAAGGAATTGATTTGTAAGCTCCACTCATAGTTGCGCATCAACGCGTTTGTTGTTAAATTTGCACTACCAATAATGATTGTTTGATACCCCTGATGCTGAAAAATATATCCTTTTTGGTGAAAGCCATCCACATCAGCAATTTTCACTTCCACATTGGGAAGTTTAGATAATTCTTGAAATACGACTGGTCGATTAAAATACAAGTAGGTAGAAGTTAAAATTCTTCCACAAACCCCTTTTTGAGAAAGCTCTTTAAAAATAGGCTTCAAATTAGAAATCATTGGATCGGTAATAAAAGCAACAGAAAAAGTATAACTATCGCATGTAAGCAACTCATGCTTGATTTGCTCCCAAATTAAGCTACCCTCTTGGTTATTCAAAAGACGTGGCCCAAGTTGATCATTATTAACAACAGTATTTTGGCTCATATAGCCATTAATCAAAGAGCCATACAGTTCATTAACTACTTTTTCTTCTTGGCTATTAATATTTCTATTTAAGAGCTGACTATAATTAAAATTAGCCATTAAATGTGTACCTCTTTCAAGTTCATCTTATTAATGCACTTTGCGATTGGTAAATCGGCAGCAGTCCAGTTAAGTTTCAACAAATCCTGTTGATCACACCACTTGAGCTTGCTATGTGCCACCAAATTAAAGTGATGTGTAATTAATTTTGCAAAATAAACGGTTAAATGAACCTCACCAAAATTATAGTCATAAACCGATGGTTGACATACAACCTTGCCGACTTTAATACTATCATTGAATTCTTCACGTAATTCCCGGCGAAGAGCCTCCTCCGGTGTTTCACCGACCTTGATTTTACCACCGGGGAATTCCCACAATGTTCCGAGAACCCGATCATCATTTCGCTTGCTAGCTAATATTTGCCTATTTTCGTTGATAATCGCTGCTCCTACAACCTCAATCTGCTTTTTCAATCCAAGTCCCTCACATTTCACTTAATTATATATGACGTTCATCGTCCGTCTGCTATTTTATAATACATAAATATTATACTAGTAAATTCTCAATAAAAGTCGTATAAAATAACTTGAAACTTTATCCGTAATCTTAGAAAAATCGCCATCTTCCAATGTCATATGGGGTTCACATTCAAGGATGGTGAGATGATTAAAGTAAAAATATGTTACGTTAGGACCTTAGAACTTAAAGAAAGGTGACAGAAATCAAAAAGAAACTATCAAAAGAAATGACAAAGAAATTGCACCAAGACATTCTATCTACTGTTCGGCAATCTTACCCTGGTAATGTATATCAAATTGTTTCTGTCAGTACTTCGTAGTGAGAGCCTCTATGTTTACGTAGCGTACAAACAGAGATTATATTATTTAAGATTTTCCGCCCATAATAACGAACTTAAGGGCACGGCTATACTTCCTTTAATTTATTGGAATATGAAAACTGGTCAAAATTAAGAGTAAAGTTACATTCTTATTTTATGGTATCTAATCAAACTAACGCTTATAAAACAATTGGCTACTATAATTTTGTTTGGTTAGCATTGGCCTACCGGTGCTCAATTAATCCTTCTTTTCAGATAAAATTTGGAACCTGCGGATGAAGTACGAAAAGCAACCATTTACATGGAGGGGTATTCTTTGCGGAAGTTACTAATTCAAAGGCTATTAGAAGACTACTGGCTGACATATTTACTGGATTAATTACTTCAAATACTCATATTGACAAGGTCTATCTAAAAGAACCTTGCTGGCTCAGCATTACATCATCAGGCATTAAGCTCTTAAAGTATTATCCAAACATTAGTAAGTACGGGACAAAACGTCATTGGCTAACCAATCCATTATCACTTAATACTCAAGAATTAGTTAAACTATTAAATAGTATCAGCTAAATTTTATTATTTTGCTGGGTGTTTTTATATGGCCAATTTTCAAAGAATGAATTCTTTTGAGGATCAAACTCTATCGATTTGGCAAAGACAAACTTATTGGTCGCCTGGGTTCTCCAACGCGGATTACTTGTGCAAAATTGCTTCGACTTTAACGATTTTCTTTACAGGGACGTAAGCTTCAATATCATTAGCACTTCTTAACTTTCCTGTCTCTTCATCTAAGTCATAACTACTAATCTTTATCTCGGTTGGTAGCTGATGATTCATTATAAAAGTATTCCAGAAGCCGACATATTCTTTCCCGTCATTTGTGGTGATACGTACTTTCTCGCCTAACGGATATGCTTCCCACTGGCTAACATCAGCTGAATACTGTTTAACAACTTTTCCAGCAAGATTATACTGAATAAATTTCATGAACTCTTTCTCCTTTCTTCAGTCTCCATACTCTGCGCACCTGGTTTAATTGCAATAGCCAGAAGCATCCCTGAACTATCTCACCATTTCTGGTCCATTCGCCGTGCCGTGAAGTAATATCAAATATTTGTTGCCAAGATCTTTCTTTAATATGTTGTTGCTCTACCTTGCTTAAAGCATCAAACCGTCTTTCGCCCTGCTCCAATTCTTTTTCACTCGTTGCCGAAGAATAGTACAAATCATTCAAGACGAAATGCCACCCTTCAAAATCACTTAAAAGGACTTTCTCTTCTGGAATATCAAACTCAATACATACTTCATCAGGATAATCTCTAGTCCACCGGAAGTCCGGTCGTTGATGATGATAATCATAGCTTCGATACCAAGCCCATAATGGTGTGGTTATTTGATTACAAGGTGGAGCTAGCCGTGCCCTTAACTGCTTTGTCATCCATTGATAAGCTAACTTAAAATCGGGATGCTTCAAATTTTCCGATTTATTAGGATTGCAGTAAAAAAAGCCATTACTTATTAGTTGCTGATATACGTAATACGGCTGAATAGTCCACATAATCATTTGACGTCTCTCATTTCTCAAATATTAGGTTGTGTCTGTCAATGTCCTGTTTTATTTTATCAAATACAACCATACTCATTCTTTTTTTGCATTGTCCTAACCATCTCAAACTGAAAGTCTTAAAACAAGAATTATTCACACAGTAGTAATGAAGTATCACAAGAATTATAGTTAAGCCGAATTAAAAAGTACTCTTGGTCTAAAATTTCATTAAGACTTAGAGTACTTTTCTATGTTACGCACTATTAAGCAACGTAACGCCATTACTGGCAATATCTTTTGTTTATAGTTAATTTAACATTTTCCAATTAAAAGTCAACTAGTTAATTGAATCCACGAATTAGTCGGCAAAAAGATTTAAGTAATTATAGCTAGTAGCTGTTTGAATCATGCAAGCAATAGGTAATTTTATTTAGAAAAGCTCAATTACAATATAACTTAATAATTCAAACATTTTAAAAAATCAGTTAATATGTCTTTATATACTTTAGAAATACCGCTTAAATACCTAGTATTTTCCTTTTCACTTATCATTTCAATATATGCATTTGAAGTCATAACATTAATTATCTCTTTAAGATATTCCTTAAAAAGATTAATAGATCCATTTATTTTGTAAAAATAAGCATAGATTTTTATACTTTCTTGATAACTTTCTCTCCTAGCCTCTATTAATTCTTTACTACTTAAATTAGAAATATCGGTTTCTTCATTAGGGGAGACCGATATCTTACCAAACTTAGGGGCATCACTTACTATATTAAAAATAATTATGGCTAAATTTTGATTAGCACCATAGCTATTAAACGTCTTACATATACATACGATCAAATAGTCTAAACGCCCTATTGTTATACCATCTGCTTTAGAAAATAGCATATTTATTGAAGCGTCCATAGAATAATGATATTTATGTTTTCTCACACATTTAATAAATTGCTTCATTAAACTAATAGTTTGATGGAAAGTACCGGTATGATTATCAAAAAAATTTTTAGACCTTATCTGAAAATTAGTATTTTTCAACTCTTTATTATAAGGATTTTTACAAGCTAATAAGCATCTCATAAATTGCATATTAATGTAATTCAGTGCTCTATCGTCTGATAGATTATCATTAACAAGCTCATTTAATGTATTTACCAATCTATAATAAGCAAAACTGTCAACACTTTTTGAAGAGTCTTTTTCGACATATAAGGTCTGAGCATTTACAAGAACATGCCAATTTCTTTTAGAATCTACTTCTTTAATATAATGTTCAATACAATGCTTGTAAAATTCTTCATCAAAAGCGGAATCATAGTTAAGTTTTAGTTTAGGAATATTTGAAGCTAGTAGATAGCAAAAACTGTAGAACCGATAAGAAGACTGTTCTTTATAGTTTTTAGAAGCTTGTTCCCAAACTTTATAGAAAGTATTAGGGTTAAATAGTGGAGAATTTTTGTCTTGAGAACAAGAATAGTCTATAAATAGTTGCCAATAAAATGCTTGTTCATTAAGACTATATTTTGAAGAAATTAGTAGTTCTTTTTGCTCATTAATAGCTAATCTATTTCCTAATCCGTCAATATCTATCCATTCAATGTATTTATGAATCAAGCAAATTAGATAATATATACATATGAGAAAAGCGCTTGCAGTAAAAACAGTTAATTGAGGAAATAGCTGATTTACCATAAGTAAAATAAGAATGATAATAATATAATTAAGCACATCCTTAAAATGTATTATTTGCTTTTTTAGTACCTTTTGTGCCCACCTGTTCTCAATAGGGTTACTACCTTTTTTAGAGCCTAATAACATAATTGCAATAGGTATTAGTAGAGAAATTATCAGCGATGTAGAACTAAAAATAAATTCTGAGCTAAAAAGTTTATGTAAGGAAACACTAAAAATTTTTATATATTCCCAAAATGTAATAATAATTGACACTCCTACTATTAAAAAAATATTTCGGTATTTCAAGAATTTCCTTAACATTGGTTATTAACCCCATTCAATTACCATAAATTTAATTGACCATTCAGTAATTTAATCATCTTTTTCCAGCACCGTTACACTCTCAACGGTTCGTACCAACGAATCGCTGTGTCACTCCGTTCCTTACTCTTCGGGTACTATCGTATGGAGTATTTCAAGGCCTTGAGCGTGACTATTCATCACGCTCAAGGACGGAAATACTCTCAACATGTGTCGTCTGTGGAAACTGATCCACTGGCTGAATTGGCTTTGTCACATGGTATCCTTGTTCAGCAAAGCGTTGAATATCACGAACCAAGGTGGCTGGATTACAGCTAACATAAATCACCTTTTGTGGTGCCATCTTACCAGTAGCCTCAATCAACGATTCAGCAAGGCCTTTGCGTGGTGGGTCAACGATCACGACATCCGGCTTCAGGCCATCTTCTTGCCACTTAGCAAATTGTTCTTCCGCTTTACCAACAACGAATTTAGCATTCTTAATACCGTTTCGTTTGGCATTGTGCTTGGCATCATCAATCGCTGCGGGAACTATTTCAACCCCGTAGACCTGCTTAGCATGCTTAGCAGCGGCTAATGAGATCGTCCCAATTCCACAATAAGCGTCAATGACCGTTTGGCTACCATCTAAGCCGGCATTTTCAATGGCCGTTTGGTAAAGGCGTTCAGTTTGTTGCGGATTAACTTGGTAGAACGATAATGGTGAAATTGCAAAATCAATGCCGAGCAATTGGTCATGAATTTCATCGGTACCCCAGAGCGTTTTATTCTTATCGCCAAGTAAACGGTTGGTTTTTTTGTCATTGATGTTTTGAACGATGCTTTTTACTCCTGGCACCTCAGCAACAATCCCGTCAACAATTTGCTTCTCCATCGGTAGACGCTTGGTGTTGGTAACCAAAACAACCATTACCTCATGACTGTAATATCCTCGACGCACCATGACAGTTCGGATCACACCCTTGCCAGTTCGTTCATCGTACGGTGTTACATGATATTTCCATAATAAATCACGGACAACCATAATTGCCTTATCAATAGCCGGATCTTGAATATAGAAGTCTTCAATTGGCACAAGGGTATGACTTCCACGCTTATAAAAGCCTGTTTCTAATTGACCACGAACCATCTTGACCGGTACCTGGGCCTTATTCCGGTAATGGTATGGTTTGTCCATCCCCATCGTTGGCAACACCTCAATTTCATCTAAGTGCGCCTTAGCTAGCAACTCAGCAATTTGGTGCTGCTTAAACTTTAATTGGGCTTCATATTTAAGGTGCCCAAGCGGTGCAATTCCCGTCTGGATATACTTCTTATCCTTAACATCAACCCGGTCAGGGCTCTTCGTTTGCCAGGCCATTACGCGGCCCCAGGCAAAGTGACTGGCAACTTTTGTAATACGGACAGTGATCTCTTCCCCAGGCAAAGCATTCGGAACGAAGACAGGAAAATCAGCAATCTTCACAACCCCATTACCCTCGTAGGTCAAATCAACTACCTTAGCGGGGTACTCTTCGTTTTTATGTACTGGAATATTTAATTTCAACGTTATTCCTCCATTAATTTCAACGTGACAAACTTTCCCTATTATAACAAAATAAACGGCTAACTTCCTATTTTAGGACGCTAGCCGTTCAACTATTTAATTTTGCTTCTCTTCATGATCCTTAATGTCATCAACACTCTTCACGAAGTCTTGTTCAACCCGCTTAAAGTCATCAGAAACCGTAATGGCATCATCAGGGATTTCATCCAGGTTAGCAACAACCTCAATGTGCTGTTTCAAGTCATGAAATTTCATTGGCGCATCGCCACCATATTCACCATCAAGGTTAACCATTAAGCGATCATCCTTATTTAGTGGAATTACTTCAATATCGGTTGCCTTCTCATAGATAATTTGTGGGTCATCTAAATGCTTTCCTTGCAGGGCTTTTGCCATCAGACTCAACATATCAATCATGTTCGTCTTCTTCACGATAATCATCGTAAACTTACCGTCATCAAGAGAAGCATCGGGAACGATTTGTTCAAAACCACCAACAGAATTTGTCAAGGCAATCATGAACATCGTTGCGTTACCACGATATTCTTTACCATCGTACTTAATCTGCATCTCAATTGGCTTGATCCGCGGGATAAGTTCTGCCCCCTTAGCAAAGTAAGCAGCATAACCGAAGAGGGATTTCATTTGAGAAGGAACCTCGTAGGTTAATTCAGTCATCGTTCCCCCGGCAGCAATATTCATAAAGTAATTCTCGCCTGCTTTACCAATATCAATTTTGAATTTCTTATTTTTCTTCAAAATCAACTTAGCTGCGGCAATCGGATCATCACGGGGAATCCGTAATGCCCGCGCGTAGTCGTTGGTCGTTCCAGCAGGAATAATTGCCAAGGTTGGCCGATGCTCTAATCCGGCAATCCCGTTAATTACTTCATTGAGGGTTCCATCACCACCCGCGGCAACAATCAGGTCAAAGCCTTCCTTAGCTGCTCGAGTGGCCTCATTCTTCGCCGAATCAGGTGCTGGCGTTGTGGCAAAAGCACTAGTTTCATAACCAGCTTTTTCATAGATTGAAAGAATATCAACCAGATCGCTCCGAAACGTTTCACGACCAGAAGTAGGATTATAAATTATCCGGGCACGTTTTCGCACGGTCATCCCTCCAAACTACTTAGCGTTTAATAACTTCATCAACAACTTAGTAACAACTTGTGGGTTAGCCTTACCACGAGTTTGCTTCATGATTTGACCCATTAAGTAACCAACAGCCCGATCTTTACCGTTCTTAAAGTCTTCAATTGACTGTTCGTTGTTTGCTAAAACATCATCAACGATTGGTTGCAATTGAGCTGGGTCAGATAATTGAACTAAACCGTGTTCCTTAGCGTAAGCACTTGGTTCTTCACCATCAAGAATTCCCTTGAAGACCTTCTTCGCCATCTTGGATGAAATGGTGCCATCTTCAATCAACTTAACCATTCCGGCCAAGTTAGCTGGGGTTAGCTTAGTATCAGGTAGGTCAACCTGCTTATCGTTCAAGTAGGAGTTCACATCGTTCATTAAGTAGTTAGCAACCCGCTTGGGATCGCCACCATCCTTAACCGCTTCTTCAAAGAAGTCAGACATTTCCTTCGTCTGGGTTAAGACCATCGCATCGTAATCAGTTAAACCTAGATCCTTAACATAGTGCGCCCGCCGTTCACCTGGCATTTCAGGCATTTCGGCTTCAATTTCGTCAATCCATTTTTGGTCAACGTTCAAATCAGGAATATCTGGTTCTGGGAAGTAGCGGTAGTCATCGGAACCTTCCTTAGTCCGCATTGAGATTGTTTCACCAGTAGCTTCATCATAACGCCGTGTTTCTTGGGCGATGTGACCGCCTGAAAGCAAGACATTTTGATGCCGCTTCTGTTCGAATTCAAGTGCCTTTCGAACATAGTTAAAGGAGTTAATGTTCTTCATTTCAGTCTTAGTACCAAATTGATCAGAACCAACTGGACGGATTGAAATGTTAGTGTCGACACGCATTGAACCTTCTTCCATCTTCACATCAGAAATCCCAGTAAACTGGATCCGTTGACGAAGAGCTTCCAAGTAGGCAACAGCTTCTTCAGGGGAAGCAATATCCGGCTTAGAAACAATTTCGATTAATGGTGTTCCTTGACGGTTTAAGTCAACATATGAGTACTTGCTGGTGTGGGTGTTCTTACCAGCATCTTCTTCAATATGCATTTCTTCAATCCCAATTTTTTCCTTCTTTCCATCAACTTCAATCTCGATCCAACCGTCATGAGCAATTGGTGTTTCTGATTGAGTAATCTGGTAAGCCTTTGGGTTATCTGGGTAGAAGTAGTTCTTTCGGTCAAAGTGCATGTGACGAGCAATTTGGGCATGAAGAGCCAGGCCGGCCATAATTCCATCACGAACAACACCCTTGTTCAATGTTGGCAAAACACCAGGGTAACCCCAGTCGATCACATTAGTATTTCTGTTAGGTTGGTCACCATACTCTACTGGTGATGGACTGTAAATTTTTGAATTAGTCTTCAATTCGACGTGGACTTCTAGCCCAATCGTTGTTTCAAAGTTCATCTTAGTTTTGACCTCCTAACTTAGGTGCCTTCTTGTGAACATCAGTAGTTTGTTCAAAGACATAAGCAGTGTTGTAGACTGTTTGTTCATCAAATGGCTTCCCAATGATTTGTAAACCAACTGGCATGCCGTTCTTTGCTGAGAAGCCAGCTGGAACTGACATTGCGGGAAGGCCAGCCATGTTAACAGGAACGGTCAAGACATCGTTCATGTACATGGTTTGCGGATCATCAATTTCGGCACCAATCTTGAATGCTGTTGAGGCACCAGTAGCACCAAGAATAACGTCATGATCCTTAAAGACATTGTCAAAGTCTTGAGCAATTAGACGACGAACTTTAGCGGCTTTGTTGAAGTAGGCATCGTAGAACCCAGCTGAAAGGGAGAAGGTTCCCAACATGATCCGCCGTTTAACTTCTTCGCCAAAACCTTCAGTCCGGGAACGAACATAAACATCTTCAATATTCTTAACATCTTGTGCCCGGAAGCCATAACGAATCCCATCATACCGTTGAAGGTTAGATGATGCTTCAGATGAGGCCAAGATGTAGTACGCAGGAACACCGTACTTGGTATGTGGTAAGGAAACCTCATCAATAATGGCACCAAGTGATTCAAGGTGATCAAGAGCATTCTTAATTACTTCATGAACATCATCGTTAATTCCCTCGAAGTATTCTTTAGGAACGGCAATCCGCAATCCCTTAACATTGGTGTCATCATTTAATTGAGCGGCCCAGTTAGGAACTTCCTTTAGGGATGAAGTCATGTCGTGTTCATCATTGCCACTAATCATTTGAGTTAACAATGCGTTGTCCTTAACCGTTCGCGTTAACCAACCAACCTGGTCAAAACTTGAACCAAAAGCAATAATTCCCCAACGAGATACTCGGCCATATGTTGGCTTCATTCCAACAATTCCGTTAAATGAAGCTGGCATCCGAATGGAACCACCAGTATCAGTCCCCAATGCACCAAGGACATCCCCAGCAGCAACTGCGGCAGCAGAACCACCTGAAGAACCACCAGGAACCCGGGTAAGGTCCCATGGGTTATGGGTTGTGAAGAATGCCGAATTTTCAGTTGATGAACCCATGGCGAATTCGTCTAGGTTTGTCTTCCCCACATTAATGAAGCCGTTATTATTTAGCTTTTCAACAACCGTTGCATCATAAACAGGGTTAAAGTTTTCCAAGATTTTAGATGCCGCGGTAGTCTTTAATCCCTTAGTTAAGATGTTATCCTTAACTGCTAATGGGACCCCAGCAGTTAATTGGTCTTCACTGATTCCTTGTTGATCAACTTCAGCAGCCTTCTTCAATGCCGCTTCTTCGTTTAAGGTAATGAAGGCCTTTACTTGATCTTCATTTTTCTTAATATGATCAAAGGTTTCTTTCGTTAATTCAGTTGCACTGATCTTTTTGTTCTTCAAATCATCATGCAGCTGACTTAAGTCGGTTTGATAGAAATCCATTATTCGCCGTCCTCACTTTCATCGATGATTGCAGGAACTTTAATGTACCCATCATCAGTATCAGGAGCGTTATTAAGCAGTGCATCAGTCTCTTTTTTAGAGCTCTTAACTGCCTTGTCCTCACGCATAACATTTTCCCGATCTGAAGCTGAAGTCATTGGTTCAACACCCTCGGTATCAACATTAGTGAGGTCTTCAAACATATCAATAATGCTTCCTAATTGAGTGGTAAACTTGGTAAGTTCTTCATCTTTAAATTCCAACTTAGCAAGTTCAGCAACGTGTTCTACTTGTTGCTCAGTGATCTTACTGGCCATTCTCTCTACCTCTTTTCCAGTAATTATGGCTTAAATATAGTACATACATTTTATAATTTTAGCACAGAATACTAATGGTTTTAACTATTCATCCTTAAATATTCAAGGGAAAAGAAAGTGTTTCATAATTGATGAAGAAGTGAAACTTCATGTTATGAAACACTTAATTTTATTATTTAGTTATATGTGTTCGCCGTGACCGCAACTTCCGCCTAATGCCACATAGTCGAAATGCGTTCAGCCTAAGCTCCCTCACAATAGTTCTACTGTAACATAGTCAAAACGTGTTCGCCCTAACCTTCCTCGAGCTAACGACCTCCACCTCCGACGACAAAACGTCGTTCGGTGGAGAAATCGTTAGCCACCGGAAGGTTTTAACGGGCTCACACTCTAGTTTTTAATACGAATCAAACACGTGGCTTTGGAATTTGTCGGAGCCGGAATTACGATAAACAACAGCTTGCATTTCGGAACTAGATTGAATTTTAATATCGATTGGAATTCCGCTTGGCAAGTATTTTCTTGCGGCTCGTACAATGTATTGGGTAAAGCTGGTAATTTCAGTTTGACTGTAGAACTGCGTTGTAATCGTAATATGCATTCCAGTCAATGAACTACCGTTATACTGTGCTTGAGCAGTTACACCGCTTAAGTTAGGGAAGAAACTTTGCACCTGACTCTTAAAGTTAGAGAAACTATCGTTGTCCGACTGGTCAGACTTGGTTTCCTGATCAGTTCCGTTAGCCTTTGGTAATACAGCAGTCCGGTAATCAAGCTTATGCCAACTGCTAATCTTGTTTCCATTATTCTTACTATAAGCAAAGAAGCTTCCACCAACTAAACTGTCATCTGGTGCCTGCTTATATAGGGCAATCACAATTGGAACATTGCGCAATTCTTTTTTCTTCCGCAACCGGGTTAAGACCTTTTGCGCAGCAATTTCACCCTGACGCTTAACCTCAGCATCGCTAATGTTCTTAGTATAGTTTGGTCCATCGGTCTTCTTCTGGTAATTATATTCGGAATTAATCCCAATTCCGATAGTAACACCATGAAGTTTCATTGAATTACCGCTTTCCTGCATGTAATCCTGTTCTTCAATTTGTTGAATGTACTCTGGATTCGGATCACTCTTCTTCCCTTCAGCAGGGTTGAGCCCTTCCGGATTACTCTTACTCTTCCGTCCTAACCAATTCTCTACTGTACTAGTATCAAGATATTGACCTTCTTGGAAGATATAATTTTTGGTTGAGAAAACCCGTTTTGATACTTGAGTTAAGCCACTTTCAAAGCTTTTAAGGTTATAGGGATTACTATTTTGACTAACATTTACCCCGCGCGCCTTACTCGTCTTATAGTGACCGTCCTTAATAACTCCCTGATAAGTTCCGCTTAGCGAGCCAGTAGTACTATAATCTTTTGATGACTTATGACCAAATCCGCATGAAGTCAAGACAAGCGTTGACATCAAGAGGGCAATCCCAACAGTCAATTTTTTCACTTTATTCTTCAACGTTTATTGTTCCTCCTTCATTGCCTGGCTAAAGCGTTGTTCATCCCAAACATCAACTCCAAGATCCTGAGCCTTACTGAGTTTGCTTCCTGCTTTTTCTCCGGCAATGACAATATCAGTCTTTTTCGAAACACTGCCTGTTACTTTAGCACCATGGGCCTCTAACCAGTCTTTTGCTTCTGTCCGAGTCATTTCTACTAGTTTTCCAGTTAAAACAACTCGTTTACCATTCCAGTCGCTTGATTCATCGACTGAAGTAGTTGTGCCAAGATAGGTAAAGTTGAGACCGGATTGACGAAGCTCTTCAATTAATGACTGAACCTGTTCATTGGCAAAGTATGTTTCCACACTTTCACCAATTGTCGGGCCGATCCCATCAACAGCGGAAATCTCATCAGCATTAGCTTCCATTAGTCGATCTAAATCATTAAAGTGGGCCATAATCAAACGTGCTGCTTTAGCACCAACATGACGGATACCAAGTCCGAATAAAAGGCGCTCGACAGAATTATTACGACTATTATTGATCGATGTCAATAAGTTTGTCGCTGATTTTTCACCAAATTTATCTAAAGTTAATAATTGATCTTCCGTTAAGGCATAAAGTCCAGCGACATCGTGAATAAGCTTCTTATTCCATAACTGTTCAATAATCTTGGGCCCGAGACCGCCAATGTCCATCGCATTTCGTGAAGCAAAATGTGCTAACCCCTCTTTAATTTGTGCTGGACACATTGGATTGATGCACCGAAGAGCGACTTCATCATCAAGGTGAACCAGTTTAGAACCACACGCTGGACATTCTGAAGGAATTTGGTACGGTTCACTATTTGCAGGTCGTTTGCTTAAATCAACTTTAGAAATTTCGGGAATGATATCGCCAGCCTTGTGAAGATAAACGGTATCGCCTAACCTAACATCCTTTTCCTTTAAGTAGTCAGGATTATGAAGGGAAGCACGACTAACTGTTGTCCCAGCCAATTGAACCGGATCCATTACAGCAGTCGGCGTTACATTCCCTGTTCGGCCAACAGTCCATTCGATATCACGGATAATTGTCGGCTGTTCTTCTGGAGGAAACTTGTAGGCAATCTCCCAGCGAGGTACCTTAACGGTATTTCCGAGCGCTTCTTCAGTCTCAAGATCATTAACCTTCTCCACAATTCCGTCAATTCCGTAGGCTAACTGATCACGTTTAGCCGTGTATTCATTAATGTAATCTTCTATTTCTTGGCGATTATGAACAACCCGGTTATGCGGATTAACCTTAAAGCCAAGCTCTCGCATCCTATCTAAAGCCTCTGCTTGAGTTGTAACTCCCAGCTTTTGATATTCAGGAACATAGTACATAAATGTGTCTAAGTCACGTTTGGCCGTAACAGTAGGATCTAACTGTCTGAGACTCCCTGCGGCTGCATTGCGGGGATTAGCAAAGATCGACTGACCATCAGCCTCACGTTGAGCATTTAACTTAGCAAATGACTCTTTAGGCATATAACATTCACCACGAAATTCAACAGAAAGTGGTTCGGGAAGCTCACGCGGTACTGATTTGATCGTCTTTACGTTTTCAGTCACATCTTCCCCAATATTACCATTGCCCCGAGTCGAACCTTGAACTAGCTTTCCGTTCTCATAAACAAGTGATAACGATAAGCCATCGATCTTTAATTCAAGGTTATATTCTGGCTCAACATCAACGTCGCGATTTTCTTGCTGGCGATGGTTAAAGTCCATCAGCTCTTCAATTGAGAAGACATCCCCCATTGACAGCATCGGGATCTCATGTTGAACCTTCGTCAGCTGACTTTCAGCTTCACCACCAACTTGCTGTGTTGGTGAATCCGGCGTTTGCAATTCGGGAAAGCGTTGTTCAATTTGAACAAGTCGTTGATATTGACGATCATAAACATAGTCTTCAACAGTAGGACTATCCTGTTCATAGTACTCTTTCCCCCATTGAGCAATTTGCTTTCGTAATGGAGCAATTTCTTTTTTTGCCTGATCCAATGTTAATTGTGCAACCGGGATTGATTGATTATCCATTTTATTGGCCTCACTTTAATTAATCAGTAACCTTCTTAATGGGAGCAAAACTAGCTAACAGCCGCTTAACTCCCTGTTGAGGGAAGGCAATGTCAAGTTCCTTATCGTTACCGTTTCCGCTAACTTTAACAACAGTTCCTTCACCCCACTTCTTATGGGTCACCTTATCACCAGTCTTCCAGGAAACTTGATCAGCTCCTGTTCCAGTATTAGTCACTGGCTTTACTCGCTTCCCCGCACTTCGGTATTGACGACGTTGCTTCTGTTCTCGATAAGTAGTTGCAGTAGCAGCCTCACCACCAAATGGTAATTTCTGTCCTCCAAGACGATCGGCAGGTTGATCATTTTCAAACTTAAGCAAGTCGGGATTAATCTCTTCAACAAACCGAGATGGCTGGTTTCGCTGAATTCGTCCGTAAAGGAGTCGCGAAAAGGCATTCGTTAAGTAAAGCTTTTTCTTTGCTCGGGTAATACCAACATACGCAAGCCGCCGCTCTTCTTCTAGTTCATCATCTTCTAAAATTGCCCGAGAAAGCGGGAAGATCCCTTCTTCCATCCCTACAAGAAAGACTACTGGGAATTCTAGCCCTTTAGCAGCATGGAGGGTCATTAACGTCACTGCTGGTGCTTGTTCATCGACGTCATCCTGATCAGAAACCAGGGCAAGATCAGCAAGGAAGTTGGTAATCTTTTGAATGTTATTATCATCGTCATCCTTATGCTGCTCGTCGTATTCTTGGGTAACTGATTTAAATTCATCGAGGTTTTCACGCCGAGCCTGTGCTTCAAGGCTCTTATCCTGTTCAAGCGCTTTGTTGTAACCACTCTTATCCAAGATTTCTTCCGTTAAATCAGTTAAGTTTAGGAATTCCGCTTGCTTAGTTAGGTTACGCATCAACTGACCAAATTCGTCAATTTTGACCCGTGTTCGTGTGGAAATGTTATTGGCAATATCAACATTTTCTGCTGCTTCAAGAAGTGACCAGTTATTATCATTAGCAAATTCCCGCAAATGATCAACACTGGTCATCCCAATTCCTCGCTTAGGAGTATTAACCACTCGTTCAAAACTCATTGAATCTTGAGGATTAACAATTAATGTCAAGTAGGCTAGAATGTCCCTAATTTCTTTCCGGTCGTAGAATTTATGACCACCAACCATAGTGTAAGGTACACTACTCTTTAAGAAAGTTTCTTCGATCATCCGTGATTGAGCGTTAGTACGGTAAAGAATGGCAAAGTCATTGTACTTATAATTATTCTTTTCTCGCTCCTCCTTAATCTTAGAAACAATAAATTGAGCCTCATCATGTTCATTTTGAGCTCGGTAATAAGAGTTCTGATCTCCCTTGCCATTTTCCGTCCATAAATTCTTTTTCTTTCGGTAAACATTATTATCGATCACTTCGTTTGCCGCATCCAAAATTGTCTGTGTTGAACGATAATTTTGTTCCAGCATTACTGTATGTGCTTGTGGATAATCATGTTCAAAGTTTAAAATATTATTCATGTTTGCACCACGCCAACCATAGATACTCTGATCAGCATCCCCAACAACACAAAGGTTTTTGTATCCCTGGGCAAGCATGTTAACTAACTTATATTGAGCATCGTTGGTGTCCTGATACTCATCAACATGGATGTAGTGGAATTTATCTTGGTAGAATTCCAGAGTCTCTTGATCCTTTTCAAAGAGCTCAATTGTTTTCATAATCAAATCATCAAAGTCTAGGGATTGGTTAGCCTCTAGTTCCCGTTGATAGAGTTTATATGCGCGAGCAACCATATTCTCGAACATGCTACTGGCCTCTTTTGAATAGTCATCAGGGGTTTGCAATGCATTTTTCGCATTAGAGATTGCACTGAGGATACTTCGAGGATCGAATTTTTTGGTATCAATATTTAATTCTGCACAAATTCGTTTCATCAATGTTCGTTGCTCACTGGTATCAGCGATTGTAAATGCTCGGTTATAACCCAGTTTTTCAATATCACGTCGCAGAATCCGTACACAAAGGGCGTGAAATGTGGAAACCCAAATGTCACGGGCACTTTCACCCAAAAGTTTACCAACACGTTCTTGCATTTCTCGTGCGGCCTTATTCGTAAAAGTAATCGCAAGAATGTTCCAAGGAAGCACACCCTTTTCTTCGATCAGATATGCAATTCGATGAGTTAGTACTCGAGTCTTTCCTGAACCAGCTCCAGCCATTACTAAGAGCGGTCCCTCCGTTGTTAAGACTGCTTCGGTTTGCTTATCATTCATGCCGTCTAAAAGTGCTTGACTATTCACGCCTATTTCCATCCTCTCTAAATTTCAGTCGGCTCATATTATACCAAATTTTGAACTTCTTTTGGCTATTTTCGAACATATGTTGCAAAAAAGAAAACTGAGCTTAAGACTTTCCGTGAGCAGTCTCAGCTCAGTTTTTATTTATTTTTCTTGCTCTTCGTTATCTGACTCTGAATTTGGCAATGTTTTATTCCAAACTTCAGTATCATCAACCTGATTTTGTAAAGCATTCAGGTCAGTATCGCCAGTAACCCAAACAAAACCAAGAATTCCTGCTGGATCATCTTTATCCGTATTATTAAAGAACCGGAACTTCCAATTATTCTTAAGGAGCCACTGACGACGAATAGCAACGGCTTGGTAGTTCCGAATAATCATTAATAATGCCGTCTGTAACTGTCTGATAACATGAAGCGGCATCCCAACGCTTGCTCGCAATTGTTGTTCGTACTGATCCACATTTGTCGTGTTGTCATAAACATTAGCAATTGATGTTAATCCTAACTCAATGTTCTTAACATACAGTGTTCCAGTCGAAGTTACATAAAAGTTAACCGAGAAAACACCAGTATATTGAAGTGAATCAGCAACGCTCTTAATAATGCGGTGCATTTCTTGTAACATATCATCCGCAACTTCAGCAGGCGAAGCTACTGAAATTAATTGCCGGTCTTCGTTATATTCCAATTGCGCTAAGGGGAAGATTTCAACTTCGCCGTTAGCGCAAGCAGCAGTTAAGGTATATTCTGCCGTATGATCGATCCACGATTCCAATAGGTAGGTTCCAGTATCAATAAAGTCCGCTGCCCTAGTTATGTCAGATTGACGCTTAATCATCATTGATTGTTCGCCAATTCCCCGTTGAATTGGCTTCAAAAGGGCAGGATAACCAATTGAATCAATTGATTGATAAACATCGTCTAATCCGATAACAGTAACATAGGGAGCAATATTAATATTGATTTGATCCAAAAATGCTCGTTCCATTAACCTGTCTTGGACAATTTCCAAGCCGTTAATTCCTTGTGGGATTGCTGCATATTGACCAAGAAAACGAATTACAGTTGAATCAATGTTCGGAGTTTGGTAAATAATAGCATCACAGGCTTCACCAAATTCGGTAAGTTTTTGCTTGTCATTATAAGCACCATCAATTGTAAAGTCTGCCATTTTAGTGATTTCAGGTTGAGAATGATCAACGTAAACGTCAACATTGAATCCCGCTTTTTTAGCAGCTGCAATCATCGCTACTCCATTACGGTTAATTCCAATAATCCCTAAAGTACTACCAGGAAAAATTGTATTACTCATTTAATTCTCCTCTCCACTTCATCATTAATCTTCCATAAAGGTTACTTTACCATCCGCTAATGACTTAATTCGTGCTAGTGACTCAACACGAATGCCCCGATCCTTTAACTCTTGCGCGCCGGGTTGGAAACTCTTCTCAATAACAATTCCGGCACCAGCAACGTCAACACCGGCCTGATCAGCAATCTCCAGCATTCCTTCGACTGCCTGACCATTAGCTAAGAAGTCATCAATCATTAAAATCTTATCATTGGCATCGACATACTTTTTAGAAATCGAGATCCGATTAGTAGTCTTTTTAGTATACGAATAAACATCTGCGGTATACATATTTTGATTCAGGGTTAAACTCTTATGCTTACGGGCGAAAATTACCGGAACTTTAAGTTCTAGTCCTGTCATTACAGCAGGAGCAATCCCTGATGATTCAACTGTCCAAACCTTAGTAATTCCTTCATTGGCAAATAACTTTGCAAACTCTTGACCAACTTTAAGCATCAATTCTGGATCAACCTGGTGATTAAGGAAAGCATCCACCTTCAAAACATTTCCTGGAAGAACCGTTCCGTATTGTTCAATCTTCTCTTGTAATTCTCTCATAATATAAACCCCTCTTGATTATTTATCATAATTATATAACTTATATGTCTGGATGACTGAAATAAGCTTCTTGGCATAGTCAGGATCGGTAGCGTAGCCAGATTGCTGCAGAGCCTTTGCTGCTTCTTCATAATTAGTAGCCTTAACAACTCGATCATAATTCTGCCGATTCATGTCAGTTCCCTGAAGCATTAACCGAGTATGATCCTTAATTGACTCATCCCAACTACTATAAACACGAAAACGGTCCTTAATGACAATCCATTTACCACCAGTATATTCCTTAGTTGTCATAACTTTTGAATTAGCACCAGTTCCCTTAATTCCGAAGAGATTATGATACTGAGTAGCTAATTTACTGGTGCCCCAATTAGATTCAAGAATCGCCTGAGCAATTGTAATTGACGCGTAGACATGGTATGTATTCTGCATTGCTTGAGCCTCTGGAGCCACCTGCTTAATAAACAACTCTTTAGCTTCACGATCTCGCTTCAGCGCAGCCTGTTCGATACGTTGCTGGTTCCAAATTCGGTAAAAGTGATGACCAACATATACACCTAGGAACAATATAATAATAACTAATAGCCACACAAAAATGCTTCCCTGTGATCTTTTCTTCCTCGTTCTTCTCCGCCGCCGTTTTGCCAAAAGCTATGCCTCCCTTATTTTAACTACTAACTATTGATTGTAGCAAAATAAGCCTTGTTTGGGAGAATATTTTAGTATTTTAAATTTAAAAATAAGAAAAGGGCTGGAATTTTCTCCAACCCCCGTTAAACAATATGGTCAAAATCCGCTCCTCAGAATCTCACTGGCATTCCGCAAGTTCTTCACTGAGTTGCGCTTTTCATTCTAGTGGAACTGCATCCCACCATCAACAATAATTGTCTGTCCGGTAATGTAATTCGAATCAGGACCAGCTAAGAAGCCAACAGCATTAGCAACATCTTCTGGTTCAGAAAGACGTTTCAAAGCAATGTTCTTAGCAAATGTCTGCATTCCCCATTCATCACTCTTACCAGCATTCTTTCCTACTTGATGGGCAATATCAAACATCATTGGTGTCTTAACAATTCCTGGAGCATATGCGTTAACAGTAATACCTTCATCCGCTAAATCACGAGCAGCTACTTGGGTAATTCCTCGAATAGCGAACTTAGTACCAGAATAAAGTGCTAAGTTTGGATTACCAACTACCCCCGCTTGCGAGGTGGCATTAATGATCTTTCCACCATGACCTAACTTATTAAATGCTTGGTGTGCAGCTTGAATTCCCCAAAGGACACCACCAACATTTACTCCATAAACCTTTTCAAATTGCTCAGGAGTAATTGTGTCAATTGGTGTAGTTGGACCAAGGCCAGCATTATTAACAACTACATTTAAATCACCAAAATGATCAACAGTCTTCTTAACCGCAGCAAATACAGCATCACGATCAGAAACATCCGCAACAATTGGTAAGGCTTCACCACCCTTTTCTTCCAATTCCTTAGCAGTTTCTTGTAATTTGTTTTCTTCCAGGGCAACTAAAGCGACAGAAAAGCCATCATTAACTAACCGTTCTGCAATTGCCTTACCAATACCTTGACTACCACCAGTAACTAAAGCAACACGTTTTGCCATAATTTAGCCTCCTTATATTAGTAAGCGGTTACAACAACTATATTATACGTCTTTTAAATTAAAGATAAAAGAAATACGATTGTGTATGTGTATAAAAAAAGAAGTTGGACAAAAATCCAACTTCTTTTTTGGAAGCGATAAATCGAGTATTAACGCTTACTAAATTGAGCAGCCTTACGAGCCTTCTTAAGACCTGGCTTACGACGTTCCTTCATACGAGGGTCACGAGTCAAGAGACCGGCCTTCTTCAAAGCGTCACGGAAGTCAGGGTCAACTGCGAGTAATGCACGGGCGATACCGTGACGTACTGCACCAGCTTGACCAGAGAAACCACCACCGTTAACGTTAGCTAAAACATCGTATTGACCGTCAGTCTTAGTAACGTTAAATGGTTGGTTAACAATAGCACGTAAGTTGGCAAATGGAATGTAGTCTTCAATTGCCTTGCCGTTCATTGTAATCTTACCAGAACCTGGTACTAAGCGAACACGCACAGTAGCGTCTTTACGCCGACCAGTACCACTGTATTGAACTTGTTGAGCCAATTCCATTCCCTCCTTAAATTAAGTTAGTAATATCGAGTGCTTCAGGCTTTTGTGCTGCATGACTGTGATCTTCACCAGCGTATACATGAAGCTTTAAGCCCATCTTACGACCAAGAGAGTTGTGTGGAAGCATACCCTTGATTGAGTGTTCCAATAACTTCTCAGGTTCCTTAGCACGGAAGTCACCAGCAGTCCGTTGCTTCAAACCACCAGCGTAGTCTGAGTGACGGTAGTAAATCTTGTCAGTAGCTTTCTTACCAGTTAACTTAACTTGCGCAGCGTTGATAACAATAACATTGTCACCAGTATCAACGTGTGGAGTGTATGTTGGCTTGTTCTTACCACGCAAAATTGATGCGACGACAGCAGAAAGACGACCCATTGGGACATCCTTTGCATCGACAACGTACCACTTGCGATCAACTTCACCAGGTTTTGCGATGTATGTCGTTCTCACGATTAAGTCCTCCAATTTTGTTTTTCTTTTACATATAATAGTGTACCGAGTTATTAGATGGAAAAGAAATACCAAGTGCTAGTATACCTTGTTACAGCCACTTCGTCAATCACTTTCCCGATCATTCCCGTAATCTACTGAAACTAAATATAGTCCGCTTGCTGGAGCAGTCATTCGAGCTTGTGTCCGATCCTTAGCTGCTAAAACACGTTTAACATCATCAACAGGTCGTTGCTTACTGCCTATTTCTAAAAGAAAAGCTACCATAATGCGAATTTGATTATAGAGAAAGCCATTCCCAGTAAAATCAAAAACGACTTCATTTCTCAGTTCATCTCGTTTAATATCTATTTTATAAACGGTCCGAACGTTGCTTTTAGCTTGACTTCCTGAAGCTACAAAGCTAGTAAAGTCATGTTCACCAATAAAGTCCTTAGCGGCATTTTGCATTAACGTTAAATCTAATGGATATTTAAAGTGTGCTGTATAGTTTCTCTTAAAGGGATCAACAAATTCTCCTTGATCTACACGATAACGATAAGTTTTATTATGAACACTGTACCGAGCGTGAAAATCGCTATCTACTAATTCTGCCTTCTTTATTAGAATATCAAGTGGCAAAATACTATTTAATGCCTTGCGCATTGATTCATTACTCAAGCGATATGGAATATCAAAATGAGCAACCTGATTCAATGCATGAACTCCAGCATCAGTTCTTCCTGACCCAATTACCGGAATTTCAGGAGTTGGGTGCTTAGCAATCTTGTTAACCGCATTTTTTAAAACCTGCTCCACTGTTCTCTTATGCGGCTGAATTTGAAAGCCGGAAAAATTTGATCCATCGTAAGCAAACGTTATTTTGTAACGATACACAATAAAAAACCTTCCTCGTTAAATTAAATTTAAAATTCCAATTCCAACATCAGCCATAAGCATCAATAATAATGCAACGGTATCCCCTTTATGCCAATGTAATTGACGATACTGGGTTCGCGGACGCTCTAATGAATATCCACGGGCTTCCATTGCTGTTGCTAAATCTTCTGAATGCTGAAACGAATTTACAAATAATGGAATTATGATTGGAATAAGGTGCTTCAGTCTCGTTATTAAGTTTCCCTGATGGAAATCCATTCCCCGTGACCGTTGGGCATTCATAATTATCTTAATATCTGCCATAATTGTCGGAACAAATCTTAATGCAATTGATAACATCAGAGAAATTTTATCTACCGGAACCCTTAACCATTTTAATGGGGAAATTAACCATGAGAATGCCCCAGCTAATTGCAGGGTCGGCGTGGTTGCCGTAAGAACCGTAGAGGCTGTAATAATTACCGTGAACCGATAAAAAATTAAAAATGCATTCTTTATTCCGTCACTTGTTATCGAAATCCAGCCATAATGCCAATACATCTGACCACCACTACTGAACAGAACCTGTAGACAAACCGTTATTAGGATCACAATCAAAAATGGCTTTATCCCTGTCCAATACATTCGAAGGGGAACCCGGCTTATAATCAGCGTAATTAGTAAAATAAATGATATCCAAACTGCCGGCCATAAATGATTAGCAAAAAAAACACTGATAACATACCAAATACAAAGAATTAATTTAGTCCGAGCATCTAGTCGATGAATTGGTGAATTTAGTGGAACATAGCTTCCAAAGACAACCATGTTACCCATTCATCTTCCCTCCATTCTTCAGTCGTTCAATCAGGTTAGCAGTCAGTTCATCCAATGATAAAGGCAATCCGCTCAAACCAATTTCCCGGGAAATTTGAATACTTTTAGGAGCCAACAGGTTACTCTTATTTAACAATTGCTGACTACCAAAAAAATCTTGTGGGCTACCGTCAAACATAATCTGCCCATCGTGAAGCGCAACAATTTGCGTTACTAATGATGTGACCATTTCTAAATAATGAGTAATCATAATAATGGTAACTCCACGCTGGTTTAATTCTTTAATAATGTTGAGTAACCGTTGAACAGCCAAGGAATCAAGACCAACTGCAGGTTCATCTAAAATTAAAACTTCCGGATCCATTGCCAGGACTCCGGCAATTGCAACGCGTCGTTTTTGCCCACCAGATAGTGAAAAAGGAGATTGCTCAAGAATCGTCGGTGACAATTGAACGGTTTTTAACGCCTTCATAATTGACTTATTTATTTTTTCCTGAGGCCAACCAAGATTCTGTGGTCCAAATGCTAAATCATCACGAACAGTTTGTGCAAATAGTTGACGCTCAGGGAATTGAAAAACAAAGCCAATTTTTTGTCGAAATAGCTCCTGCTCTCTTTTGGATGTTTGATTATTAATTAACCGTCCATTAACAACTACCTGTCCTGATGTTGGAAGAGTCAAGGCATCAATTAAGTTTACCAGAGTTGACTTACCACTTCCGGTTTGGCCAACTAATACAGTAAATGCTCCATCAGCAACCTTTAGATTGATATTACGCAGTGCTTGGTAAGCTAAAGGCGTCGTTGGCTGATAAGTAAAGTTAACATTCCTTAATTCAATTTTTGCTTTAGCCATTGAACCATTTCCCCCGTTGTCATGTATCCTTGAGGTATCTTAATTCCCGCATGAATTAATCTCTCTCTAATTTGCTCACCAGCAGCTGGAGCAAGTTGAAGCTGTCTTAACAATTGATGATTTGATAAAACATCTCTGGTAATTCCATTTGCTACTACCTTACCTTGATCAAGAATCAAAATATGATCAGCCAGCTCTGCTTCATTAAGATCGTGAGTAATCATGATGATTGTATAACGTCCATCACGATGAAGAGCTTCTAATAGTTCCATAATTGATTTTCTTCCCATTGGATCAAGCATGCTAGTAGCTTCATCAAAGATAATTATTCTAGGCTTTACTGCCAACACTCCGGCAATAGCAATTCGTTGCTTTTGACCACCAGAAAGCTCAGCAATTAAACTATCTTCATAATCAGTCATTCCAACACTTCTTAGGGCTTGCTTAATGATCGTCGGCATTTTTTCCGGAGTAATATTATAATTTTCTAAACCAAAAGCGACATCTTCGGCAACCGTTGAGCCAACAAATTGATTTTCTGGATTTTGAAAAACCATTCCTACCAACTTATGAACTGTTTCTAAGTGTTGCTCATTTACCTCTAAATCACCAATCAGAATTTTTCCTTTACTTGGCCGAAGGAGACCATTAAGAAGACGAACAATCGTACTCTTTCCACTTCCGTTATGACCAACAACAGAAATCCATTTATTTACTGGCAAAACAAAGGATTGGTTATCTATTAACACCTTATCAGAATCAGGATATTTAAATGTGACATGGTTAAATCTAATCTCTTGCATCTTTTCTATCCTTTACATTAATACCTATTATTTTAACAGAGAAAG